>NZ_CP046915.1:0-359103 GCF_009789675.1 Paraburkholderia acidisoli
ATGAGCAACGTCGAACTTTTCCACTACCTGCTGCTCCTGATCTGCGGCGCAGGCGCACTCACCTGGCTTGCGGAACGCATTGCCATTCCCCCGGCGGTCGTGCTGCTGTTCGGCGGCTGCGTCGTCGCGATCGTCGGCAAGCGCGTGCCCGACATGGACCCCGACCTGCTGCTCGCGGCCGTGATGCCGCCGCTCCTGATGTCGAGCGCGTTCTACACGGCATGGAAGGAGTTTCGCGGCGAACTGGGCACCATCGTCTCGCTCGTGCTCGGCGCGGTGACGTTCACGACGCTGGCCGTGGCCTGCGCCGTGCATGCGTTCAACCCCGCGCTGCCGTGGGCCGCGTGCTTCACGCTGGGCGCGATCGTCTCGCCGCCCGACGCCGTGGCCGCGAAGGCGATCCTGCAACGCAATCCGCTGCCCGCGCGACTCGTCGCCGTGCTGGAAGGCGAAAGCCTCGTCAACGACGCCTCGGGTCTGCTGCTCTACCAGATGGCCGTTTCCGCAGCGCTGGCCGCGACCACCATTACGGTGGCGAGCGGCACGGGCCTGTTCTTCGCGCTCATCCTGATCGGCGTCGCGGTGGGTCTCGCATGCGGCCACGCGATGTGCTGGGTGCTCCAGCGCCTTGCCGACCCGATGCTCGGCATCGTCCTGAGCTTCGCGATGGCGTGGGCAAGCTATGGGCTGGCCGAAGCCGCGGGCGGCTCGGGCGTACTCTCGGTCGTGACCTGCGGCCTCGTGCTCGGGATTCGCCAGCATCGCGTCTTCAGCGCCGACATGCGCATCAAGGCCAAGGCCACGTGGGAAGCCGTCGTCTTCATGCTCGAAGCGCTCGTGTTCGTGCTGATCGGACTCGCGCTGCACAGCCTGCTCGCGCGCGTGAATCACGAAAGCACGGTGCTGATGGCGGGCTTGCGCGTCGCGTTGCCGGCAACCGCCGCCGCGATTCTCGCGCGTCTCGTGTGGGTGTTCGCGGCGATCTGGCTGCCGGGCCGCTTGCGCGCCCAACGCGCCGGCAACCGGGGCGGCAATCGGGGCGGCGGCCGGGCATGGTCGTTCGCCGAGGCGGCGGTCATGGGATGGGCGGGCATGCGCGGCGTCGTGAGCCTCGCGGCCGCGCTCGCATTACCCGACGCTTTTCCGGGCCGCGACCTGATCGTCTTCAGCACGTTCCTGCTGATCATCGCCACGCTCGTCGTGCAAGGCGGCAGTCTCGCGATGCTGATCCGTCTGCTGAAATTGCGCCCCGCCGCGCGTCACACGATGTCCGAGCACGAGACGCGCGCCCGCACCTTCGGCGCCTCGCTCGCGGCGCTGGACGCCATCGGCAAGCGCGCGGAGCCCATCGCGCCCGCCATGCTGGAGCGCCTGCGCGCGGAATACGGCATCCGCGTGGCCGCCAACGAGAAGGCATACGCTGCGGGCGCGGAACACGTCGAGGAACGCACGCGCTTCCTGCGTGTGGAACTGGAACTAGTGGGCGTGTCGCGCCAGACGCTGCTCGGGTTGCATCGCGAAGGCAAGGTCGACGACGCGGTGCTCCATCGCATCGAATCGGAACTCGATCTCGAGGAGCTACGGCTGCTGCGTTTGCAGGAGCCATAATTCGACGGCCTGATTCGAAGGCCTGACCTGTGCCGCCTCCGTGGCGGCAACGCCACCGGGAACGGCATTTGCGCAGGGCGCTCCGCGCCATCCGCACAACAACAACGCTACCGTGGTCCGTACCGCCACGCACAACATGACCGCCGACTCGACACGCAAAACGTTTTTCCACATCCTGCTCGCCGTCGTGACGATCGCGCTCTGCTGGATCCTGCTGCCTTTCTTCGGCGCCGTGTTCTGGGGAACCATACTCGCGATCGTCTTTCAGCCGATGCAGCGCTATCTGGCCGTGAGGCTCGGCAAGCGCCGCAACATGGCCACCCTGATCACGTTGCTCGGTACGATTCTGATCGTCATCCTGCCGCTCGCCATGGTGGCCGCGACGATGGTTCAGGAAGTGGCGACCGCCTATACGCGCCTGCAGGCATTCCAGCCGCACGCCACCGAATACTTGCAGCACGGCATTCAGATGCTGCCGGTCTGGATGCAGGACAGCCTCGCGAAGTTCGGCCTGAACGACATCGCCGGGATCCAGAAGCGGCTCACCGACGGCGCCGCCACCATCAGCCAGTTCGTGGCCGCGAAGGCCCTGAGCATCGGGCAGAACACGTTCGACTTCGTGGTGAGCTTCGGCGTGATGCTCTATCTCGTGTTCTTCCTGCTGCGCGACGGCGCGGAAATCAGCCGGCGCATCCGGCGCGCGCTGCCGCTCGAAGCGGAGCCCAAGGAGCACCTGATCGCCAAGTTCAGCACCGTCGTGCGCGCGACCGTCAAAGGCAATATCGCCGTGGCCGCCGTGCAGGGCTTCCTGGGCGGCTTGATCTTCATGGTGCTGGGGATTCAGGGCGCGCTGCTGTGGGGCGTGCTGATGGCGTTTCTCTCGCTGCTGCCGGCCATTGGCGCGTCGATCGTCTGGGTGCCGGCGGCCATCTACTTCTTCGCCATCGGCGCGATCTGGAAAGGCGTGATTCTGGTGCTGTTCTGCGCCGTGGTGATCGGGCTGATCGACAATCTGCTGCGGCCTATTCTCGTGGGCAAGGACGTGGGCATGCCCGACTGGTGCGTGCTGATCTCCACGCTCGGCGGCATGGCGATCTTCGGCATCAACGGCTTCGTGATCGGCCCGTTGATCGCCGCGCTGTTCATGGCCTCATGGGACCTCTACGCGCGCGACGAGGAAGCCTGACGCAATACGCCGGGCGCGCGTGAACGTCTCGCGCGCCCGGTGACCACAACGCGCTCAGGCCAGCCGGAACACGGCCACGGTTTCGCGCAGCTTGCCGGCCTGATCTTCGAGCGACTGGGCCGCCGCCGCCGACTGCTCGACCAGCGCCGCGTTGCGCTGCGTGGCTTCGTCCATCTGCCCCACGGCCACCGCCACCTGATCGATACCGTTGCTCTGCTCCTGCGAAGCCGCCGCGATCTCGCCCATGATGTCGGTCACGCGCTTGATCGCCGCGATGATTTCGCCCATGGTCTGACCGGCGTCGCCCACCAGCGCCGTGCCCGACTGCACGCGCGCCACCGAAGTGTCGATCAGCTCCTTGATCTCCTTCGCCGCACTCGACGAACGCTGCGCCAGCGAGCGCACCTCGCTCGCCACCACCGCGAAGCCGCGGCCCTGCTCGCCCGCGCGCGCAGCTTCCACTGCCGCATTCAGCGCGAGAATATTGGTCTGAAACGCAATGCCTTCGATGATCGCGATGATGTCCGCGATCTTCGTCGAGCTTTCGTTGATGTCGCTCATTGTCGCGACCACTTGCTCGACCACGTTCGCACCGCGCGAGGCGGTATCGGACGCGTTCGCGGCCAGCACGTTGGCCTGCTTCGCGTTCTCCGCGTTCTGCTTCACGGTGCTCGTGAGCTGCTCCATGCTCGCGGCGGTTTCCTGCAAGGCAGACGCCTGTTCTTCGGTGCGCGAGGAAAGATCGAGATTGCCCGCGGCGATTTCGCTGGTCGCCTGCACGATGGCGGCGCTGCCCGTGCGCACGGAGCGCACCGTTTCGGTCAGCGCGGACTTCATCGCCGAGAAACCGTCGAGCAACTGGCCCATTTCATCGCGCGAATGCACGTGCACCGTACGCGTCAAATCGCCCGCGGAGATCGCCTGGAAATGCTCGAGCGCGATGGACAGCGGCACGCCGATCGCCCGGCGCAGCATCGACCATGCGTAACCCGCGAGCGCGATCCCCACGAGGATCGCAACGAGGCTGATCGTCTTGATGCGCTCGTAGCGTGCGGTCGCGTCCGCATACGCCTGGTCGGTGCTGTTCTGCTGGAACGCGAACAGGGCCTCGTTGGCTTTCGCGTAGGCGTTGAAGCGATTGGCCAGTTCGCCCGCAATACGCTGCGCGGTAGGAGCATCGCCGGCCTTGACCGCGGCCCAGCCCTGGTCGAGCAACTGCTGATGCGCGTCGTAGGCCTGATGCACCGCGCGGTCGAATTCCGCCTCGCCCGGCGCATCGGGCAGGTCTTCATACGCCTTCAACTGCCTGGCGGCCGCGGCGCGAAACACCTTGGCCTTTTCGATCGCCGTGTCCACGGCCGGTGTGCCGATCTGCATCACCGCGCGGTCGTAGTTGAGACGCTCGCGCGCCACGTTCAGGTTGGCGAGCGAGGCCGCGAGCATGCCCGGCATCTTGTTGTTGTGCGTATCGCCGAAGTCGCTGTTGCTCGACGCCATGCCATACAAACCGAATGCGCCGATCATCACCATCAGCGCGCCAAGGACGAGCATCGACACACCAACCTTCGCCTTGATCGTAAAGCCGTTCAACATGTTCTTTTGCCTGCCTGCGAGAAAGCTTGCTACCGTGAAAAGGAAACCACATCTACGTTGGCTAACGGCAAAACAGCGCTTTTCTTTAGGGTTTGTACTAATACGACGCACGCCGGGCTTCCGCGGTCCTCCGTAACGCTTTTTCGGTGATGCTTGCCCCTGGGTATCCGGATACCTCACACGAAAAGATTCCGCGCGGTTGTCATTCTCAAAACGAATTCACGGTGAACCTTATGCGTGTCTTTTATGACATCGTCGTAATGGGCAAGAATAGGTAAGACAAAGAAACCGATTAATTCACTCGCAGAACATAGCTATTGTGAAAAATGGAGGTAATCGCCATTTTTTCGCGCTGTAGAATGCCGAGGCCTGTTTTTTACAGGTGTTTTCTCACGCAAGCATTACTTCACCTCCCTTACACAAGGGAGGTTTTTTTGCGTCTCATCAAATCGATTTCCTGTCGATTTTTACGCCTTATTTCAGCCGTGTGATCTCGAAGCCACGAAATTCGCGCATTGTTTTTTTAAATCATTGCGCGAGTGAAAAGAGCGAGATAGCCTTCGTGCTCATTAAAAGCGGTTTTTACAAAAAAACGGAGTTAGCAGATGAAACTACGCGCCCTTCCCCTTTCCGCCGTTGCCGCGTTCGGCGCGGTTTTCGGCATGACCGGCGTCGCTCACGCGCAATCGAGCGTCACGCTCTACGGCACGATCGACACCTCGATCACGTACGTCAGTCACGCTTCCGCTGGCCAGAATCTCTGGGCACTGGGTAACAGCAGCGCCGGCAATCTGTCCGGCTCGCGCTGGGGCCTGAAAGGCTCGGAAGATCTCGGCGGCGGACTGAGCGCCATCTTCCAGCTCGAAAACGGCTTCAACCCGTCCACCGGCGCGCTTGGCCAAAGCAGCCGCCTGTTCGGCCGTCAGGCGTTCGTGGGTCTCGCGAGCAGCCAGCTGGGCACGGTCACGCTCGGCCGCCAGTACGACCCGCTGATCGACCTCGTGCAAGGCATTACCGAAGACAACTACTTCGGCTCGGTGTTCGCCACGGCCGGCGACGTCGACAACTACGACAACAGCTTCCGCGTGAACAACGCGATCAAGTACACCACGCCGGTGTTCCGCGGCCTGCAGGGCGAAGCCATGTATTCGTTCGGCGGCGTGGCGGGTTCGACGGGCGCGGAGCAATCCTACTCGGCGGCGGTCTCGTACAACAACGGCCCGCTCGCGGTGGCAGGCGGCTACTTCTACGCGGCCAACAGCACGGGCAACCGCGCGCTGACCGGCTGGGCGAGCACCTCGGACGGCACGTTCGACAGCGCCGTCAACACCGGCTACGCCTCGGCGCATTCGCTGCAGATCGCACGCCTCGCCGCGCAATACACGCTCGGCCAGTTCATCTTCGGTCTCGGCTACAGCAACGCGCAATACGCTTCGGACGCGGGCTCGACGTTCTCGGGCACCGAGAAGTACAACACGGGTCAGGGCTTCCTGAACTACCAGGCCACGCCCGCGCTGCTGGTCGGCCTCGGCTACAGCTACACGCACTCGAACGGCAACACCTCGGCAACCTACCACCAGGTGTCGATCGGCGGCGACTACAACCTCTCGAAGCGCACCGACCTGTACCTCACGGCCGCATATCAGCACGCGAGCGGCGAAACGGGTAACGGCACCGGCGGCGCCGTCAGCGCACAAGCTTCCATTGGTTCGTATGGCTACAACGGCACGAATTCGCAAACGATGGTCAACCTCGGCCTGCGTCACCGCTTTTAAGACCGCTTCTAAGACCGCTTCCAGGATCGTTTTTAAGGCCGCTTCCAGGACCCCTTCCAGGACCGCCGCCAGGCCGGTTCAACGCGAAGCCTGAACGATCCGTAACCGGCCCGTGCGGGTCGGGTACGAAGCACGCACGTCCCTGTGCCGCCGCGAAGGCGCGCAGGGACGTTTTCTTTTGCGCGCCGCCTTGTCATGCCGATGGCGAAACGCGCGGCGAATGCCACGCGCCCGCTCAAGATCCCGCCCAACCGTGCCGATATCCGGAGAGCCTCCCTCTCACGCCCTCGCTTCGGCCCGCCCGCTTCCCGCTTCCCGCTTCTGCGCATCATCATGACGATCAAACTCAAACTGCGCCTGCTGATGCTGGCGACGCTCATCGCGATCGGCGGCGGTATCGCCGTCACCGGCTGGGGCTTTCATAGCGTCGGCGAGACGCAGGCGGACGCGCACCAGCGCGAAACCCAGGTGCGCGGACTCACCGAGATCAAGGCCAGCGCGCTCTCGACCATCGAACTCGATCCCGCGTCGAACGACACGCGCAACGTGTTCGACGCCGCCGAACGCAATATCGACACGTGGTCGCACACGATCGAGCCGCTCTTCAACTCGGCCGAGCAGCAGGAACGCCTCAAGTCGGTGCGCGAGCAATGGGCCGCGTACGACCAGCAATCGCGCCAGTTGATGGATCTCGCGGCGCAGGACCCGAAAACGGCGAACGCGCGCGTGACCGATCTCTATCACTCGCACTTCGAACCGCTGCGCGCGGCGATCGAAACGATCATCGGCGAGGCGGGCCGGCGCGGCGAGGCGGCGGTGCAGCGCGCCAATCGCACGAGCGAAAACGCGATGGTCGTCGTGATCGCCGCGCTGCTGCTCGCCATGCTCGTGGTGGTCGCGTGGATCGGCGTGCTCTCGCGCTCGATCGTCCGCGCGCTGGCCGGCATTCAGGGCACGCTGGAACGCGCGAGCGATTCGCTCGACCTCACCCTGCGCGCGCCCGACGCGGGCAACGACGAGATCGGCCAGACCGCGCAGGCATTCAATCGCCTGATCGCCCGCATCGCCGAAGTCATGACCACGGTGCGCGATTCCGCGCAAACCGTGGGCACCGCGTCGAAGCAGATCGCGGCGGGTAATATCGACCTGTCGAGCCGGACCGAGGAACAGGCCGCTTCGCTGCAACAGACCGCGGCCAGCATGGAAGAACTCACGGGCACGGTGCGGCAGAACGCCGAGAACGCGCGCCAGGCCAACGCGCTCGCGCAAACCTCGACCGGCGTGGCCGCGCGCGGCGGCGCCGTGGTGGCGGAAGTCGTCACGACGATGGGCGAGATCAACCGCAGCTCGGCCCGCATCGCGGACATCATCGGCGTGATCGACGGCATTGCCTTTCAGACCAATATCCTCGCGCTGAACGCGGCGGTTGAATCCGCGCGCGCGGGCGAGCACGGCCGCGGCTTCGCCGTCGTCGCGGGCGAAGTGCGCGCGCTGGCGCAGCGCTCGGCCACGGCGGCGCGCGAGATCAAGACGCTCATCGAAGACTCCATGACGCGGATCGATCAGGGCTCGGCGCTCGTCGATCAGGCGGGCCGCACGATGGACGAAGTGGTCGGCAGCATCCAGCGTGTCACCGACATCATGGGCGAAATCTCGGCCGCCTCCGACGAGCAGAGCAAAGGCATCGACCAGGTCGGCCAGGCCGTCACCCAGATGGACGAAGTCACGCAGCAGAATGCGGCGCTCGTGGAGCAGGCGAGCGCGGCGGCGCAGTCGCTCGACGACCAGGCGCGCAAGCTTCAGGCGGAAGTCGAGGCGTTCACGCTGATGCGGTGAGGGAAGCGGGCGCCGCGAGAAGCGGGCGCGCCGGTGAAATGCCCTTCGTGCGGGGTCGCCGCTTGCCTCTGCGGCTTCGCTGGAAACAAGATTTATTCTCATTTACACTTCAGACCTCGTCAGTCAACGCCGAGCGTGACTATGTCTGATTCAGGGTCCGATTCCGTCCATTCGCTTTACGCGAATCACCATGCGTGGCTCCACGGCTGGCTCAAACGCAAGCTCGGTTGCTCGTTCGAGGCGGCGGACCTCGCCCACGACACTTATGTGCGGCTCATCGCGTCGCGGCGATTTCCGCAGCCCGACGAATCGCGTGCCTGGCTCATGCAGATCGCCAAAGGCCTGGTCGTCGATCTTTATCGGCACCGGCAGATCGAGGCCGCTTTTCGCGATTCGCTCGCGCTGATGCCGGAGGACCGATGGCCTTCGACGGAGCAACAGGCGATCGCCATCGAGACACTCGTCGAAATCGACGCGGTGCTCGCCTCGCTCCCGGCCAGGGTACGCGAAGCCTTTCTGCTCTCCCGCTTCGACGGGCTGACCTACTCCGAGATCGCCGTTCGGTTGAAGGTCTCGGTCGCGAGCGTGCGCAAGTACATGCTGCGGGCGGCGCTCGCCTGCTTCGCCACGCTGGCGGCATGAGCCGCCGCCTGAACCCGGCAGCGGGATCGCCGCGACTCGACGACGACGCCGTGGTGCGCGAAGCGCTGCAATGGCTCGTGATCCTCTGGTCGGGCGAGGTCAGCCGCGCCGAGCGCGAGGCGTGCGAGCGATGGCGGCATGCCAGCCCCGCGCACGAAGCGGCCTGGCAGCGCCTGCAGTCGCTCGACGCGCGGCTCGGCGCCGTGCCCGCGGCGCTCGCCGCACCGACCTTGCGCGGCGCGCGCCAGCGGGCGCGCCGGCGAACGGTGCTGCGCTCGCTGATGCTGGCCGGCAGCACTGGCGCACTGGCCTGGGCGGGGCGCGATGCACTGCCATGGCGAAGCTGGACGGCGGACTACCGCACCGCGACCGGCGAGCAACGTCAACTGGTGCTCGCCGACGGCACGCGCCTCATGATGAATACCGCGAGCGCGATCGACATACGGTTCAGCCCGCAAGAACGCCGCGTCCTGCTGCGCGCCGGCGAGATCTACGTCGCGACGGCGCACGAAAGCGCCGCCCGCTACCGCCCGTTTCTCGTCGAAACCGCGCAGGGCTCGGTTCAGGCGCTCGGGACGCGCTTCTCGGTCAGACAGGCCGAGGCACTCTCCTATGTCGCGGTCTACGAGGGCGCCGTCGCGGTCAAGCCTTTGCATTCGGCGGCCGGCCTGCGCCTCGCGGCGGGCGAGCAAACCGCCTTTGCCGCCGACCGCGTGAACCCGCCGTCGCGCGTGGAAGTCAATTCGGCAAGCTGGACACGCGGGCTGCTGATCGTCGAGCAGATGCGCCTCGACGCCTTCGTGGCCGAACTCGGGCGATATCGTCCAGGCTTCCTGCACGCCGAGCCGTCCGTCGCGAACTTGCGCGTCTCCGGCGTCTTTCCACTCGACGACACCGACCGCGCGCTGGCTTCGCTCGAACGCGCCCTGCCCGTCGGCGTTCGCCATGCCACGCGCTACTGGGTGACGGTCGGGCCGCGCTGAACCGCAGTCGCCGCCATCGCGCACATTATTTTCGAATCCGGGTAGCACTTTTTCTTTCTCGTACGGGAAACCGGCAAAGCACTCCGAACCACGAGAATGAAAAAGGAAATCCGGGAATGAGCCACCGTTACACCCTGCCGCACACCTGGCCGTACTGCCTCGCACTCGCGAGCGTCGTGGCGATAACGCCCGCCGCGGTGCACGCCGCGCCGCTCGCGGCCGCCGTTCGCCATTACGACATTCCGGCGGGCACGCTCGATCAGGTGCTCAATCGCTACGCGAGCGAGTCGAACCTGCTGCTCTCCGTCGACAGCAAGCTCACAGCCGGGCGCGCCAGCCCCGGCCTGCACGGTGACTACGCGGTCGAGGCCGGTTTCTCGACGATTCTCTCGGGTAGCGGACTCGACGCGGTGTCGGACGGCACCCGCGGCGGCTACGTCCTGCGAACCTCGCCCGTGGCCGCGCCCACGGCCGCCGCCGACGCGGTGTTGCCCGCCGTGACGGTCAACGCACGGGCCGCCCGCGACCTGAACGGACTGCCCGTGCCCTATGCGGGCGGTCAGGTCGCGACCGGCGGCCGCGTCGGCATGCTCGGCAACCGCGACGTCATGGACACCCCGTTCAACACCGTGAGCTACACGCGTCAGCTGATCCAGGATCAGCAGGCGTATTCGGTCTCCGACGTGCTCGCGAACAATCCGTCGGTACGCATCCTCTATCCGGACAACGACGGCTCCACCGACTTCTTCATTCGCGGCAACAAGGTCTCGCAGCTCGACATCGCCTATGACGGGCTGTACGGCATCGGCACGCCGGGGATCGAGTCGCTGGAACGGATCGAAGTGCTGATGGGCGCGAACGCGTTGCTCAACGGACTCGGGCCGATCGGCGGCGTTGGCGCGTATATCAATCAGGTGCCGAAAAAGGCCACCGGGGACCGCGTGGCCCAGTTGTCGTTCGGTTACATCGGCGGACAGTTCGGCGGCAGTGTCGACGTCGGGCAACGCTTCGGCGCCCAGAAGCAATTCGGCATCCGGTTCAACGGCGCCTATCGCGACGGCGATACGGAAGCGGACCATCAATCGCGCAAGGTCGGCACGGCAACGCTCTCGATGGACTGGCGCAGCCCCGACGATCACGTGCGTCTCTCGACGAATTTCGGCTACCGCGAGAACGACAACGATTCGCCGGCACGCACGCTGTATATGTTCAGCAGTACGTTCAAGATTCCGGCGCCGCCCAGCGACCCGAAACTGAACTGGCAGAACGCATGGTCCTACGACAACACGCGGACGACGTTCGCGACCGCGCGCGGCGAAGTCGACATCACGCCCGGCATCACGGCCTACGCGGCGATCGGCGGCTCGCAGTTTCGCGAAGAGCAGTTGTTCGCGAACTCGTTTCTTCTGAACGGTAACGGCGATATCGGCCAGAACCAGGTGTACTGGCCGCTGTATCGCAATACCATTTCCGGCGAAACGGGCGTGCGCGGCACGCTTCAGACCGGCCCGGTGAAGCACAACTGGTCGCTGGCGCTTTCGGGCTTGCGCGAGAACAACGGCATCGTCGCCACGACGCTGGAGACGACCTACACGAACCTGTACCGCCCGGTGTTCATCGCCCAGCCAGGCATTGCCGGTCTCGCCGATGCGGACAACGTGCCGCGCACGACGGAAACCGAGCTGTATGGCATCGCGTTCGCCGACACGATGTCCGTTCTGCACGACCGCTTGCAAGTCACGCTCGGCCTGCGTCAACAAGGCGTCAGCGCGAAGAACTATTCGACCGCGGGCGTGCCGACTTCGAGCTACGACAAGAGCGCGCTCACGCCAGCGGTCGGCTTGAACGTGCGCGCGACGGAGGACCTGTCGCTCTACGCCAATTACATCGAAGGCCTGCAGCAGGGCGGCCAGGCACCCACGGGTTACAGCAACGCCGGGCAAAGCTTCGCGCCGTTCGTCTCGAAGCAGTACGAAGTGGGCGCCAAATACGACTTCGGCAGCCTCATGGCGACGTTGAGCGCCTATCAGATCAGCACACCGAATGCGCAGGCCGACGGTCTCGTGTACGCCGTCAACGGCGAGCAGCGCACCCGCGGCCTCGAATTGAACACCTATGGCGAGATCGCGCGCGGCGTGCGGCTGCTGGGCGGCGCGGCGTTGATCGACGCGCGCCAGACCCACACGGCCAACGGCACGAACGACGGCAAGCGCGTCACGGGTGCGGCCAATTTCCAGTTGAATCTGGGCGCCGAATGGGACCCGGTCTTCCTCCCGGGCTGGACCGTCAGCGGCCGCGCGATCTACACCGGCTCCGAATATATCGACGCCAGCAACCAGCAATCGATTCCGTCGTGGGTCCGCCTCGACGCGGGCGTGCGCTACACGACCGTGATCGCCGGACACCAGACCGCGTTTCGTTTCAACGTGGAAAACCTGACGAATCGCAGCTACTGGGTGGGTGGCCAGGGCTTCGTCATGCAGAGCCGGCCGCGCACCTTCCTCGGTTCGGTCAGCATCGCGCTGTGAACGTTGCCGGTTGCGGGGTCTGACATGGCGCGTTCGATGCGCAGGTGGCTTTGGGTGCACAAGTGGAGCAGCCTGCTCTGCACGCTGTTTTTACTCGTCGTATGCGTGACGGGATTGCCGCTGATTTTTCTCGACGAAATCAGCGAGCAGTGGCGCGGCGATCCGGGCGCGGCGCCGCTATCCGCCGATACCCGGCTCGTCGATCTGGACCAGCTGGTCGCTTCGGCCGTGGGGAAACACGGCGCATTTCCCGGTGAAACGGTGCGCTGGCTCAGCATCGAGGACGACCTCGGCCAGATCTGGATGGGACTGGCGCCCTCGTACGGCGCCGCGCGCGCGCTCGATCATGTCGTACGCTTCGACGCGCGTAGCGGGCGCGTCGTTCGGGCCGCGCGCTCCGGCGAACATACCTCGCCCATGTGGCTCGGGCTCCTGTTCAGGCTGCACACGGACTGGTTCGCGGGTCTGGCGGGAGAATTCTTTCTCGCGTCGATGGCATTGCTGTTCCTGATCGCAACCGTGTCCGGCGTGGTGCTTTACGGGCCCTTCATGCAGAAGCTGGCATTCGGCACGGTACGCGCGCAACGTTCGAGGCGCGTCCGCTGGCTGGATCTGCACAACTTGCTGGGCATCGTGACGGTCGCCTGGGTCGTCACCGTCGGCGTCACCGGCATCGTCAACCAGTTGTCGACACCGCTCTACGACGTCTGGCGCGCAACCGCGCTCGATCGGCTGCTCGCGCCCTGGCGACACCAGCCCATGCCGGCCCAGCTTTTCTCCGTGCAAGCGGCCTATGAAACGGCATTGCGCGCCGAGCCGGGCAAGACCGTGCGGAGCCTGCGCTTTCCCGACGCGCAACTCGGCAGTCCGTATCACTACCTGATCTGGACCCGGGGCGCTACGACCTTGACCTCGCAACTCGCGACGCCGGTTCTCGTCGATGCGAGATCGGGACGGCTCACGGCAACCCCGCCGCTGCCGTGGTATCTGGCGGCTTTGCTGATGGCCCGCCCGCTGCATTTCGGCGACTACGGCGGCATGCCGCTGAAGATCCTCTGGGCGGCGCTGGATCTCATGACCCTCGGCGTGCTGGGCACCGGGGCGTATTTGTGGATCGCGCGCCGCCGCACGCGGAGCGGCGCGGTCGGCAGGATCGACCCGACCGCCCGCTGACCGCGCCGGATGCCGGTGACTGATAGGGCGATGCGTCACCGCAACAGCTAGCGGCCGACTCAGGCGCCCCCTTCGCGCGACCCTTGCGTCCCGCCTTCATTCTATTTATTATTGATAATAGTTCTCATTTCCAACTTAGTTTCAACATCGTCCGGACAGCCCGGCAAGAGGTCCGCTTTTTCATGTCCGCCACCGAAATGCCCCTGCAGCACGACGTGCAGGCGCTCTACAGCGAGCATCACCGCTGGCTGTGCGGGTGGCTGCGCAAGCGGGCCGACAATCGCTGGGACGCCGCCGATCTTGCCCAGGACACGTTTCTGAGCGTGATCACGGGTGGTTACGCCGACGAAATCCGCCAGCCGCGGCCGTTTCTCATCACGATCGCGCGGCGCCTGATGGCGCATCGGCATCGGCGGCAACTGCTCGAAACCAGCTATCTCGAGATGCTGGCCGGCATGCCCGAGGCGCTCGCGCCCTCGCCCGAAGTGCTCGCGCTCGCGCTGGAAGCCTTGAAGCAGGTCGACGAAGCGCTCGACGGCCTGCCGCCGAACGTGCGTGAAGCGTTCCTGCTCGCCCATCTCGAAGAACTGAGCTACGCGGAAATCGCCGCGCGGCTGAAGGTGTCGATGAGTTCGGTCAAGCAATACCTGACCCGCGCCAACCGCCACTGCCTGTTCGCGCTGGCCGCGTGACCCTTCCGCCCGTCTGATCCGCGCCTTCATGCCACGTCTCGCCACCTCTTCCTCCGTGCCCATGGCGGGCGGTCTGCCGATCAGCGAGACCGTGGCCGACGAAGCCGCGGAGTGGGTCACCCTGCTGATGTCCGGCGAAGCCACCGACGACGACCTGCGCCGCCTGCAGGCGTGGCGCGCCGCCAGCCCCGACCACGAGCGCGCGTGGCGGCACGTGGAAGCGGTCAGCGGCCGCCTGAAGGTGCTGGAAACGCACGCTGCGTACCGGTCGCTGTCCTCGCATGGCGAGCTTGCGGCGAAGGGCCGCCGCCGCGTGGTGAGCGTGCTGCTGTGGGGCGGCGCGATCGGCGCGGGCGGCGCCTGGATCACGCGCACCGCCACCTGGCAAAGCCAGCTTGCCGACTATCACACGGCCACGGGCGAGCAACGCGCCGTGGCGCTCAACGACGGCTCGCGCATCCTGCTCGACACCGGCAGCGCCATCGACGTGCGCTTCGACGCGCGGCGCCGGGTCGTGCGGCTCATCGCCGGCGAAATGATGGTCGTCACGGGCCATGCGCTGGTCGACGGCGCCCCCGACGCGCGGCCGTTCATCGTCGAAACCGGCGAAGGCCAGATTCGCGCGCTCGGCACGCGCTTCACCGTGCGGCAAAACGACGATCACACCGCCGTGGCCGTGCTGGAAAGCGCCGTCGAGATCCAGCCCGACGACGCGCCCGGGCTGCGGCACGTCCTGCACGCGGGCGAACGCACCACGTTCACGCGCCGCGCCGTCGCGGGCGTCGCGCCGCTCGCGCCACAGGACTCGGCGTGGACGCGCGGCCAGCTCGTCGCCGACGAAATGCGGCTGCGCGACTTTCTCGACGAACTCGCGCGCTATCGGCCCGGCATCGTGCGCTGCGATCCGCAAGTGGCCGATCTGCGCTTCTCCGGCGTGTTTCCGCTCGACGACACCGACCGCATCCTCGAAACGCTGCCCACCGTGCTGCCGGTGCAGGTGCGCCAGCGCACGCGCTACTGGGTCACCGTCACGGCCCGCTCGTAAGCGCGCTGCGGGCGCGGCGGCGGCGCTTTTCGCGTCCACCGAAAAAAATGTCGATTTTTGTCTGCCCGATTGCCGCGCTCGCGGCACCTATCCCATGAGGACTTCGTTTTTAACTTCCAGATCATGGGGAAATCATGTCGAGCGACGGGCGCCAGCCGAATACTTCCAATAACAACGCCACTGCCGCCGTTCCGCCCGGCATCGAGCGCACCGCGCTCCGGCCGAAGGTGCATGCGATGGCCGCGGCCGTCATCGGCCTGGCGCTCGCCGCCGCGCTGCCGGACGCGTTCGGCGCGGCGCCCGGTGCGGCACCGCTGAGCGACGCCGCCGAGCGCGCCTACGACGTGCCGGCCGGCCCGCTCGCCGCCGCGCTGCGCGATCTCGCGAGTTCGGCGAATCTGCTGCTCACCTTCACGCCCGAGCAGACCCAGGGCAAGACCACGAACGGCATTCACGGCCGCTACACGCCGCCAGCCGCCTTGAGCGCGTTGCTGTCCGGCACGGGCCTCGACGCGGTGCAACTGAACAACGGCGCGTGGATACTCCAGCCCACGCCCGCCGCCGGCACCGCCGCAAGCGAACGCGTGCTGCCAACTTTGGCGGTCAAGGGACAGGCGTTCAATCCCGATGCGCCGCTGCCCGCCTACGCGGGCGGTCAGGTCGCGAGCGGCGGCCAGTTCGGCGTGCTCGGCGCGAAAGACCTCATGGATACGCCGTTCAGCACGACCAGCTATACGGAAAAGAAAATTGCCGACGAGCAGGCGCGCAGCGTCGCCGACGTGCTGTTCGCCAACGATCCGTCCGTGCGCGCGTCCATCGGCTCGAGCAACCGCTACGACGCGTTCACGATACGCGGCTTGCGCGTGGCCAACAGCGACGTGGCGCTGAACGGGCTGTATGGCCTCGTGCCGAACTGGCGCATCGGTATCGACTCGGTGGAACGCATCGACGTGCTGAAAGGCCCCGGCGCATTTCTCTACGGCATGGCGCCGGGCGGCGGCGTGGGCGGCAACGTCAACATCGAGACCAAGCGCGCGGGCGACGAGCCGCTCACGCGCCTGACCACCGACTACTCGTCCGACGCGGTCTTCGGTGCTCACGCGGATATCGCGCGGCGCTACGGCGACCGCAAGCAATTCGGCGTGCGCCTGAACGCCTCGCTCGACGGGGGCGACACGCCCTACGACGGCGAATCGACGCGCAGCGGCGACGTCTCGCTCGGCCTCGACTATCGCGGCGACCGCTTCCGCGTGTCCGGCGACTTCATCTACCAGAACGATCACACCACGGCGCAGGAACGCGGCTACAGCATCACCTCCGGCATCGCCGTTCCCGCCGCGCCGAACCCGCGCACCAACCTGAGCCAGTCCTACGACTTCTCGCAATCGCAGAGCACCACGGGCATGGTGCGCGGCGAGTACGACCTGACGAAGAAAGTGACGGTGTTCGCGGCGGTCGGCGCCAACACGTTCCACTTCGACAAGCGCGAAACGAACGGCGGCACGATCCTCGACGACGCGGGCAACGTGAAGATCGGCTCCAACGCTTTCCAGAAAGGCCAGTACGACACGGTCACGGGCGAAGTGGGCGTGCGCGGCCACTTCTCGACCGGTCCCATCGACCACGAAGTGACCTTGAGCGCGAATGCGCTGAATCAGACCTACAAGCTCGGCCAAACCGCTTACGCCGACTACGTGAGCAACATCTACTCGCCCGTGCGCGTGTCGACCGCGGTGACCTCGTCGTATCCGGAATCGAAGGCCACCGAACTGACGATGACGAGCCTCGCGCTCGCCGACACGCTCTCCTGGCACGACGACCTCGTGCAACTGACGCTGGGCGCGCGCGAACAGCATGTGGATTCCAAAAGCTATTCGAGCACCACGGGCCAGGTCACGCGCCAGTACAACGACAGCGTGTTCACGCCCGCCGTGGCGCTCGTGATTCGCCCCGTGCAGCAATTCTCGTTCTACGCGAACTACGTGGAAGGCTTGACGCCGGGCCCCACGCCGCCCACCACCGCGGTGAACTCGGGCGACGTCTTCGCGCCGTTCAAGTCGAAGCAATACGAAGTGGGCACGAAATTCGACTTCGGGCGCGTGGGTTTTGGCGTGAGCGCGTTTCAGATCGACGTGCCGAACGGCATCACCGACCCGAACACGCACGTGTTCGGCCTGAACGGCGAGCAGCGCAATCGCGGTATCGAACTGACCACGTATGGCGAACTCACGCGGCGCGTGCGGCTGCTGGGCGGCATCACGTTCTTCGACGCGCGCCAGGCGCACACGGCGGGCGGCGCAACCGACGGCAAGTTCGCCATCGGCGTACCCAAAACGCAAGTCACGCTCGGCACGGAATGGGACGTGCCCTATCTCAACGGTCTCACGCTGATGTCGCGCGTGATCTACACCGGCACCACTTATGTCGACGCCGCGAACCAGCAGTCGGTGCCCGCGTGGACGCGGCTCGACCTCGGCGCGCGCTATGCGACGAAGGCGGCCGGCATTCCGCTCGTGTTTCGCGGCACGGTAACGAACGCGCTCAACCATCGCTATTGGGAAGCGAATCCTTCGGGTTATGTGATCGGCGCCGCGCCGTTGATGGCGTGGCTTTCGGTGACCGCCGACTTCTGAGGCGGCTTTCGGGGCGGCTTTCCGGCCGATGGGCGTGGCGCTCGTGGCGCTCGCGTTAATTTCGTTGCGCACGCAATCGACGCGAAAACATTGGCTGACGCATAATCGTCGGCTGAATTCGGCTTCGACGGGAGACAGGCATGTGGCGGTTTATCTTGATCCGTGGCGTTCTCATGTGGGGGATCGGAACCGCCGTGCTGTTCGCCGGCATCCAGGCGCTGCAACATCATGGCGTGAGTGCGGCCCAGATGATTCGCTATCTCGGCATGTTCATGATCGGCGGTATCTTCTGGGGTGCCGCGATGTGGCGTATCGGCACGAAAACGCGAGCGTCGGGGCGCAACGGCGCGTGACGCGCGATGCCGCCCATCGAACGCCCGGGAGCCCGACCATGCATGCCGATCCCCGCCTCGCCGTTCCCGCCGACCTGCACGCGATCGAGACGATCGTTCGGCTCGCCTATTCGCCGTATATCGCGCGCATGGGCCGGCCGCCGGGACCGATGCTCGACGACTATGGCGTGCTGATCGACAACGGCCGCGTGTACGTTGCCGAACGCGACGGCACGATTCAGGGCGTGCTCGTGCTGATTCCGGAGCGCGACGCCATGCTGCTGGACAACGTGGCCGTCGCGCCCGCCGCACAAGGCACCGGCCTCGGCCGCCGCCTGCTGCACTATGCCGAGCAGGCGGCGCGAGCCCAGGGCTACCGCGTCATCCGGCTCTACACCCACGAGACCATGACCGAGAATCTCGCGCGGTATGCGCGCATCGGCTATGCGGAAACGCACCGCGCCGAAGCGCACGGCCTGAAGCGCGTGTTCATGGCCAAGCCGCTCGACTGACGCGGCGAGGTATCGGCGATCCCTTACGCGCGCTAACGACATGACCGTGCTCGAACCGAAACCCGTCTTGACGCCGCGCGAGGCGCTCGCACGCTACGAAGACGCATTGACACTGCGGCTCGCCGACGGCCGTCCGGCGGTCCTGCCCGGCGTGATCGGCACGATCTATTTCGAACGCGGCTCGCAGCCGCAGGTGCGCGCGGCGATACTCGAATGCTTCGACCGTTTCGACGCGCTGTTCGGCGCGCACCTCAAGGGCGGCAAAGACGAGGATCTCGGCAAGTTCACGCGGCGCACGGCCGCGGGCGTGACGCGAATCCGCCGGGCGATCGTCAGTACGCCGTCGTTCCGGCAGGTCAGCGTGATTCGCTCCAGCGCCACCGATCAGGACACGGCGGCGCAGTACAGCATCCAGACGCTGACCGGGCTCGCGTTGCCGCAGGACTACGTCTCGCCGACCGGGCGGTTGCGGGTGCCCGCCGGCGCGGAATCGGGGCTGTCGTGGCTGAAGTTCACCCTGCCGATGCAACACGTCGAGACGGCCGAGGGCACGGCTCAATACGAAGGCTTTTTGCGGTTCGTCTGCGAGCGCCTGGTGGTGCGCGGCGGCTACGGCGGCTTCGCGCCAGCGCTCCCTTATCGCTATCACCCTCATACGCTTCACGAACGGGCGCTGGCCGAGCGTTTCAGCGGCCTCGAAATCGACAGCGGATCGCACACCTTGAGCGAACGCTACGATCCGGTCTCATACGAAGGCGAGTCCCGCGACGACCTCACGGCGGTCTACGACCATCTCCATCCCGGCGCGAAAGTCGGACGATGGGGCTTCATCAAAGGGGTGAACTGGTACACGCTGCTGGGCGATCTGTTCGTCGCGCGCCTGGGCGGCGAGACGGCCTTGCGCCGCGCGCTCGAGCGCCCCGACGTACTAATCGAGCGCGTTGGCTCGTGTCTTTTGATTCGCGCGGGAGACGTGCCGCGACTCGGCGCGCCCGAGGAAGGCTTGCCCGAACCCTACGTTTTCGTGAATCGCGTCCTGCGCGTGCTGCGCGACCCCAACGCCTGCGACCTGCCCGCCGAAGGCGGCGAGGGACCGGCGGCAAGCGGGACGAACCCGCGCTCGTGGGCCGCGCGCTTCGACCTGCCGGACGCGCCGCCGATTCCCGAGCCGCCGGCCATCGTTGCGCAACCCTGAGTTGCCGCGAGTGGAACCACGCGTTCGTCGTCGGCAAAGTCTGTTGCAGACCGGATGCGAGCGCGCCGCGCCCGAATCGCCGATCAACTCTGGCTCCAGTCGATGCGATCGAAAATGCCCTGCAATTTGGCGCCGCGCGACGGGTTCAACATGGCCGCGTGCGCGACGTGGCCCGCGAGCGCCGCGCGAAAATCCGCGCGGCCGTCGCGATTCTGCGAAGCGGGACCGTGCCGCACGCAATTGGTCAGCAGCGCCTTCAGCGCGTCGAACCGGTCGCGCGCCAGATTCGGATGCCGGTTCACGACCACGCCCGCCAGTTGCTGCCGCACGCCCTGCGCCATGACGCGCGTCTTGCGCGGCTGCACGCTGAAGCCCTCTTCGAGCGCGATGGCCGCGACCCAAAGCGGCAAGCGGTCCGCCACGCGCTGGAACCGCGCTGCGCCGGAAAACGCCAGATCGTCCGCATAACGCGTGTAGTTCGCGTCGAGCGACTGCGCGAGCGCGGCGAGACGCGTATCGAGCCGCCACGCGCACAGGTTCGCGAGCGCCGGAGACGTCGACGCGCCCTGCGGCAAATGCCGCGCGCGCAAACGCCGTTGTTCGGTCCAGTCGAACTTGTCCTTCAACGCGCCCGAGGTCAACATGCGGCTCGGCACGCGATTGGTCGACAGTGCGGTGAGCGCGCGAGCAACCGCCACGGGATAACCCAGCGCGTGAAACACGGCGTGAACGCGGCCTTGCGTGATCGAGGCGAAGAAGTCGGCGAGATCGAGACGGATCACGAGCGGCTGGTCCGCATGCGGCGCCGCGAACGACACGATGCTGCGGCCGCGGCGAAACCCGTGCGCGGCGTCGTGCGGCGGCACGCGATCCAGCAGATCGTGCAGGAGCTTGTGCTGCACGAAACGCAGGAGCGGCTTGGGACGCTCGATCAGACGATTGCGCCCATCGCGCTTCTCGCGCGCGTGATACGAATAATGATGCAGCGGCGATGCCGCCTCGCCCGGCTCGACACGCCAGCGCGTGGCGAGCCACGCCAGATCGCCGCCGGCCACTTCGAGCCACTCGGCGAGATCGCGCAGCGTCGCCAGGCGCGGCAGACTCACCTGCTCGAGCCCGGGCGGCAACGGCCGCTGGACCGGCGCACGCCGTACGATGCGCACGACTTCCGGCCGCGAGGCGTTTCCGAACACCGTGGCGAATACGGGCAGTTGCTCCAGCGAGCGCGCCAGTTCGTGGGCGGGGATCGCGTCCCATCGCGGCGCGAAACCATGTGCGGCTTCGCGGGCAACGTCGTCCATCCACGCACGGTAGGTACCGAATACCGAAACGAGTCGCGCGACCATGCCCGCCAGTTCGGGCGGACCTGCGAGCAGGGCGTCGCAGGCGGCGACGAGCGTGTCCCGGAAGTTGAGTCGCATGATGGCAGGCGGGGTGATGAGTCAACGTGCCAGTCTGGCTAGCGCGTTCTTGCGCGCATGCGCAACGTGGCGCTGGCGATGTAGTACGGCTTGCGAGTCATCGGCGGGGTAACCCCGCCGTCCGGAACGCACTGCGTGCTCCCGGGTCATGCTTGACCCACCGCCCCGCGCACCGACGATAAGCGCCGCGCGTCGCGCATGTCAAGCGCGCCCGCCGCGCGGTATCTGACGATGGCCGGGTCAGCGTTGCGCGTCGTAAGCGTGTGACTCGCGACGATCAGCGTATTCGGTCCACTCGGTCCATTCGGGCAACTCGATCCCATCCCACCCCTCCTGATCGACACCACGCGCGACCGTTTGCACACGATCCCACCCGCGCTCCGTTTGCGCGACCGCCACGGCACACGCGTTCATCGTGCCGATACCGCGTCGTTCCCGCCTTGTGTATTCGAGCCGATACACGCCCACCCCGCCAGCGCAGCACGCTGCCCGGACTTCTTCGTCCGTCAGCCATTGGCGCGTTGTTGCGAAGCGAGCGGCCCGCTCGTCCCAGAAGGCCCATTGGTATTCCCAAACCGGCTCCATGACCTGACAAAAGTACTGTATGGATGTACAGTATAGCCAGGAAATCAGGAAGACGGAAAGGCGCTCTGCCCAGATCGATTCGAGCCCGCGTAGGCGCGGAAGATCGAACGCGCGCCTTCGGCACCCTCTATCAGGACGTTGCGCAATGACAAAGCTGGATGACGAAGCGAAGGCCGAGCTGCTCACGTTCCTCGTGGTGGGGCAACTCTTCGCATTTGCCCGCGTGGGCGAGTGGTTGCGCGCGCGGCAGCTCATCGCGTCGGCGCAAATGTGGCTCGACTCCAATGGCGCCGCGTGCGACTGGCTCGAACGCGCGCGTCTCGTGGAGGCTTGCCGGGCGGTCGCGATCGAGGCGCTCGATCTGCCGTTTCCGCAACTCGAAGCCGACCTCGTGCAACTTTTCAACTTGAACCGCGGCTGGTTTCTCGACTACCGGAAGCCTATCGTCCAGCAGATTCACGCGCTCAGCGTCGCCCACCTCTCGCGCGGCGGGCTCGCAGCCGGGAACCGGCGCGACCCCGCGCTGCCCGGCCACGACGCGGCGGGCGACCCGGAGGACGAAAAAAGAGGCCGCCCAAGAGCGGCCCCGTAAGAGTTCTAGCCTTTCCGAGGGGCGTTCGCTAGAACCTGAGAGCTTGCACTGTAATGTTATATTATTACCCAAGCAAGAAATTTGTTGGAAGGGCGTGACACGGCTGCAACGGCCCTGGCGTTCGATCGAACGGGCGCAAGCGTCGCTCGCGTAGGCGCGCCGCGCCGCGCGTCCAATGATGCTAGCCTCACCGCATGCGCGAACCATCGACGGAACAACTCATTGCCCTTCAGACGTCATGCGACGCCTGCTTCGGCACGCCGGCCGTCTGGCCAGTCGTCGCGCGTGCGTACCGCGAGCCGCAACGCCATTACCACACGCTGGTGCATATCGGCGAGTTGCTGACGAGTCTCGCGCCGTTCCGCACGGACCCGTTGTGGCCGGCCATCGAACTCGCCGTGTGGGGCCACGACGCCGTCTATGCAACGCATCTGCCCGACTACGCGGAGAACGAAGCGCGCAGCGCCGCGTGGCTCGTGCATCTCGTGAGCGAGCAGTGCCCGGCCGCGTGGCGGCATGCGCACGCCGCGCATGTTTCGCTGGCCACCAACGTCATTCTGGCGACGAAGCAGCATCGCGTGCCCGAGTCATTGGCCAACGACCCGCGCCTGCGCCGCGTGGCGCAGCTTTTTCTGGACGCCGATCTCGCCATTCTCGCCGCACCGGCGCAACGGTTGATCGAATATGACCGCGACATTGCGCGCGAGTGGGCGCAGGATCCGGACGCGCCGGCCGAAGCGTTTCGCGACGGAAGATATCGCGCGCTGCTGGGCTTGCGAGCGCACGCGCCGCTCTTTCACTCCAACGAATTCGCCGCGCTGGAACCGCTCGCGCATGCCAACCTCGACGTGCTGATCCGTCGCTACGCGCTACCGCGCGAGTAAATATGGCGTCCATAGGGAATTCTTTTTTATACCGATATAGGCTAACCACTTATCTAGAATACCTTTTCGTTAAATATATATCTATATTTAAATTAGTAGTGTACCGATAGTTGGCATAGCTGCCGACCGACGGTTCGATGCCCGCTTCGGCCAGCCGTTCGCTGTAGCGAATGCTGACGTATTGGCACCCTCTGTCAGAATGGTGTATCAAGGTTCCGTCCGTCGCCCGGGCGTCGCGCGTAAAGCGCCTGTTCCATTGGCGCAATCGATTCGACCGCCGCCCACATTGACGGATGCTCGCTACGCTGCTCGCGCACCAGACGCACCGCGCGCTCCCGGACTTCCGGGGAAAACCTGGTTACCTTCTTGTTCATGGCTCCATTCTCTCAAGAGTTGGAGCCTCCACAAAATCCGGGGCGGTTCAGGCAATAATTCTGTTACTCGGCGACTGGGCGCTACGAAGACAAATGTGACGCCGTGTCCAAAATAAGGACATCCATCAAAATGGCATGCTCAGCCTTCCTTCGTGGGACCCTCACAGTGCAGAAAGACAGAGCGCACGTTGTATAGCCCATTCACATTTTCGCCCCAAAACGCACGGACTCTGCTCTCGCGATCGATCAGCTCGATGCAGCATGGCAGACTATCGTGCGAAAGTTCGATATGGTCGTAGCGCAACCGTTCCCCACCCAGATAACCTGCCTCTACACGATAGAGTATTGCCTGTCCGATACCGTCATCACTAGCCTTACGGAGCAAATGCTGGGCCAGTGACGGACGTACGAGAAGGCGCCATAGACTACGCCGAAGGCCCACTGGAGCGCGCTCGGAATGACGGAAATAAATGCGTAGCGAGATCAGCCGAGACATTCTGTTCAAAATCCGATGACTATTGATGACACCATCCCCAAAACTCAGGCAGTGACTGTCCGCGAAGAAATTCTGGCGGACGCTCGCTGTTTCTGGCACCGCTCACAGGAGCACGTACCGGGGACATGGACGCGGCGCTTGAGCCCGTTAAATGCCTGAACTACAACTTCGAGACGCGTAGTTTGCAACAGTCGATCATATTCGTTGACGACGACAGTCGCATCTTCGAGCAGCGAAGGAGCAACGTTTGACTCCGCGGATGCGGCCGCATCGAACAACACGTCAATGAGCCGATCCTCCACGCTCTTGAGGAAGCTAGGCGTGAGCGTTCCGTACCCAGCCTTGGTAACAAGCGTGGTAAACACGACCACTTCGGCAATCTGATCGACGAGTCCACGTACCCTTTCGCCATTGCGCAAACGCTGAAGCCCTATTCGGGTGAACAGAACAGTCCGATCCACCTCGTCGCGTGGCATTGGCGACAACATCGCCTTAGAGTAGGCAAGTAACTTCTCTCGACGGACTACGTCGAGCTTAGTAGATTTTGACAGCGGTGATATCGTCGCCACCTTTTGTGCCTCCGTTGCTCTTAACTGTACCGACGTCAAGCGCTGGATCTCTCGCGTCTCGTGCTACCTGATTCCACCGCGGCACGCTTCGAACTACGGCTTGAGTAGTAAACGCCAAAGAGTATCGTCACGGTTGCAAATAAAACACTGCAAAGCGATGACACAGAGAAGATAAATTTCCCCGTTATACTTTGAACCACAAAGAAAGTAAGCGGCGACAATCCGTTCAAAAACACGACTGTCACTGGGCTCAAGCGCTTGATTCCAGATTGCAAGGAGAACAAAGGTATCAGGTTGCCCACTACAGCAATAAATGCAATCTGCCAGTGAAATTGCCGAACGTTTTCCAGCAGAACCTGTTTGTCAACGAGGCCTCCCGCAAGGGCGATAAGCAAGAAGAATCGATACGTCATGATGGTTGACGGTGAGATACCAGAATCATTTAGCCTTTTTGAAACCACTGTATTGAGAGCGATCGATAATCCGCATAGCAGTGACATTGAAACACCTATCGCATATACTTGGATTTCATTCGCGGGTCTGCCTGAGCGGCCGGCAAAAACGACAAAGGCAGTCACAAGCATCGCAATGCATAGCGAACCCGCCCACCAGATTTCCGTCGTCGATCGGTTGCGTTGACCCAACAACGTCACTGAAATGCAGATCGTAGCCAGCGGCGAAACCGAGTTCACTAGGGTCGCTGAGATCGCCGGCTCGCAATACTTAACTGCAAGGAAGAAGCTGAACCAGTTAGCGGCCGTCGTGATATTTGAACATACGATATAAAGCCAAATTTTTCGCGTGAAGCGTAGAAATTGACATCCATGTCGGGACAGTATATATATATTGAAAATTATTGATATAATAGAAAATACGCACAACAAAGTAGAAAACACATCAGTCTTGGCGAGGAATGTTGACAAAAATACACCATTTATCGCCGACATGAGAACAAAGAACAAAACCTGCGCAATCCCAACAATGGTACTCGCGTTCATTTCATTACCCTTATGAACGATTTTTGAATGCGATCCCGCTCGCATAAGTAACGGAGCGTAGGGCTGCTGAGTCGCTCGCCGCGCTCCATCGATAAAATCATGCTACGCAACAAGGCTCGCCGATAGAAATCTCCGGATCAACCACCAGATGGGGCGCGTTCCATTACGCCCCCATATGAGGCAGCCCTGCGGGAATGGCAGCCTAACTAAGTCAGAAGGCTGCCTGCAAAGGCGAGGTCCTCTCGGGAGCCGCCGCCGCCGTGGTAATCGCTTTGTCCAGCATCGCCATCCCCCGCGCAATGCCCGCATCGTCGATAATGAGTGGCGGCAGCAGCTTTACCACCTCATCTTTCGGACCGCAAGTTTCGATCAGGAGACCAAGTGAGAGCGCAACTGCTTGGACCCGAGTTGCAAATTCTGGATCGTCGAACTTCAGACCTCGCATCATGCCCCGGCCGCGCGCCTCACATCCATGCTTCGCGTGCTTGGATGCGACTGCGATTAGCAGGTCGTCAAATAATTCAATTTTAAGGGCCAGCGCATCTGCGAAGCGCCGGTCACGCCAGTGCTTGTCGATCATCGCGCGGGCAGCTACGAACGCCAAGTTGTTGCCACGGAACGTTCCGTTATGTTGCCCCGCGCCCCACACGTCAACGTTCCTCGCCATCAGGACGAGTGCCATCGGCATACCCATCCCGCCAATGGACTTTGACACAGTGACAATGTCGGGAACGATTCCCGAGGGCTCGAAACTGAAGAAAGTGCCCGTTCGGCCACAGCCGGTCTGAATCTCGTCGGCAATAAGCAGAATCTCATGGGCCCTAGCAATACGCTCCAGGCGCTGCAACCATCCAGTACTCGCTACGTTGATACCACCTTCAGCCTGAATTGCCTCGAAGATAACGGCGGCCGGGCAGTCGAGGCCGCTGCTCGGGTCCTCGAGCATGCGTTCGAGGAGATCGAGGCCATCTATGCCATCGACGTAGCCTTCAAATGGTATGCGCGCAACGTTGTTCAGCGTCTGGCCCGCACCGTCACGCTTACCCCGATTGCCAGTGGCGGCGAGCGCGCCGAGAGATACGCCATGGTAGCCGTTGGTAAAGGCAACCACATTACTGCGCCCCGTTTTCAGGCGGGCGACCTTTAGCGCGGCCTCAACGGCGTTCGCACCGGTAGGGCCCGTAAACTGAACCACATAGTCCAGACCTCGTGGCCTGAGAATCGATTGTTCAAACGCAGCGAGAAATTCTCGCTTTGCTGTCGAGTACAGATCGAGCGTCGTTACGATGCCATCATCGGCAAGGTAATTGCTGACCGCCGCAACAGCCTCGGGTGGATTATGACCATAATTTAACGAACCTGCTGCGGAGAAGAAATCGATGTAACTCTTGCCTTCCTCGTCAAAGACATGATAGCCACGACCGCGCGCCAACACGACGGGAAGCGAGCGGCAATAGCTTCGCACACCTGATTCAATTTTCTCAAAAATATTCATTGCGTTAATCCTTTCACGAGTGCCATACAACGCTTGTTTCGAGTGCTTCACCTATCGCCAGACCTCAGGCCTGTACAAGACGCATATGCATTGCTGCGAAACCGACAGCTGTCTCGTCGAGCACGGCGTAGTCAACGATGCCATCTTCCTCTCCGGGATGCCGCCCGGCCGCGCCCACGCAAATATGCGTAATGCCGTTTGAGATATGGGTAAAGGCGCGGTGTAGGTGCCCAGTTATCAAAATGTCGGGCCGCGCACCGTTTAGCCGCCTCCGCCACTCTTCACTCGAGCCGTTCACGATCATTCCGCGCTCGATATCGGCCGGAGAAGCGTGGACCGCGAGGCACGAACGATTAGAGAGTCTGAACGAAAAAGCTTCCGGCAAATTCCGAATGAAATCGTATTCGACCGCGCTTAGACTACTGCGAAAAGCCTTCATCGACCGCTTCTCGCGTTTGTCCTCCTCGCTGTTCGGCTCCCATGCATCGAGCCAGCTCGATGTGATATAGGACTCGGTATTGCCCTTGACAATACCGAAGATCGGCATCGACGTGACCATCTCTAACACATCACGGGGCCGCCGGCCTTCAATTCCGGTCCAGAAGAGATCGCCCAACAGCAACGGCGGATGATTGATGCCATTGGACTTTAGCTCGGACAAAATCTGTTCGTATCCCTTCGCATTACCATGAATGTCTGTTACCACGGGAACTGCACGTTTACTCAACCAATGCACTGGTTCTCTCCTTGGCAAAAAGACCCTGAGCACATCGGCCGAGTTCCCACGTTTGTAGGCTTGAACTTGGCAACAGGAATCTGCCCCGAAGCTCGGCCACGAAACCTTCCAGCGCAGGGGCATCCGAATGAACACAGTGATCGCCTGTCTTACGGCTGCGAGCCAGCACTGCCGCACCGTTCGCCTCAGACTTGGCCTGGACGTACGCCGGTGCGCGGAGGTAGTGCCTCGCTATCCACCTTTCGTCCAGATCGCCGATCGCGCAATCGAACAGTTCGGCGGGGCGACCACAGGCCCGCGCGACGCCAGCAAGTAAGCGTTCGGCGATTTGGTCTACGGTAACGCCCTCCCGCTGCATCGCCACACGGTTGAACACAAGCAGACCGTTTTCCGCTGGGTGGTAAAAGCAGACACTCTGTTCAGGGTCGATACTGCCCGCATCGCCGAGCACTAGCCAACCATATTCCCGGAGCAGCACGTTGGGGTACAGCAAAGTGTCCACAGGCACCATACCGTGGTCCGCGCTCACTAGCACATTAGTATCCAGCCCGGCAATGCACAACAGTTCGACGAGCAGCGCATCGATACTCGCGAGCAGGCGGTACAACAGCGGCTCCACCACTGCGCGAGCCGCATCCGTCGCATAAACGCATCCGCCGGAGATGAAGCCGAGCAGCTCATGGACAGCCAAGTCGATGACCGGCTGATAGGCCAACACCAAACTGCTGCGCGCTCCCTGAGCCTCCCGAGTGGCGAACAGGCAGTCATCGGCATATCTCTTCGCTAGTCTTTCAAGGCAGAAAACAAACAGGCGCTCCGCAGCGCCGTCGCCACCGTCATGCAATGTCTCGCCCAGCGCTCCCGTTCGATAGGCTCGGGAGAGCGTCGCTCCAAAGAAAGGCGTGTCATTCATGTGTCGCAGGTACTCCTGCGTCTGCCGCTCGTCGCCCACTACGCGTGGCCTCCATGCCCCCAACAGAACAAGCGCTCGTGTGCCGTCGACGTCCGTTTGGTAGAAGATCTCAGTGTCGAGGCCATCGGTGAGGCGCAATCGTTCGACTTGCATCGGCCCTTTCAGGATCCGTTCACGCCCATCGGCACAGCGTAGAAGCACATCGTCTCCACCCCGCCAAAGCGCCTGCCATGCGGGCGCTTCGCCGACGTTCAGATCCAACGGCCGGCCAACTATCAAAGGCCGGATCGCCGGAGGCAGTTCGGCCGGGACAAAGCCGTAGCTGTATAGCTGCAGGCCCGCACCAAGCTTGTCGACGTCGACAAAAGGTACATGTAAAAGGTGAATCGTCGCGCCTGCCTCGGCTGCAACTTGCCAAAGGTAGCGAGGTCGACCAGCAGGCGCGAGAGCGAATGCATCGTCGATGCCGAGGGGATCCCCCAAATGGAGACGTGGAAGAAAGTAGCCCGTGAGACCAGTATCCGCCGGTTGGCGGCCGGAGAACAGACTAGCTAACGACGGTGGCGTCTGGCAGTTGGGAAATGCTGGACGTAGACGCCGCGCCCTACCCTCGCGGATTGCGCGACCGAGCGTTGGCAACTGCCCTGCGAATCTGTCGACGAGGTCATACGGAAGGCCATCCACCAGGAGCCAGACGAGCTTCGCCATGACTACGCCCCCAGTACCGGCGACACGAGTTGTCCAAGGTCACGTTCGACAATGGCACGCACCTGTTCCCTAAGCTCTTTCAGGCTGCAACCGTCATTGTCAATCGCGATGTCGTGCTCAATGGCGAAGACATTTGCGTCGAGCTTGCTGGTTGCCGAGACCTTCAAATCGCCGCGCTGAGCCAAGCGCGCCGCCCGAAGTTGGGCGGACGCATGCACCATTATCGTGACGAAGCCCAGCTCTCGCAGAACCGGCCAATCGACAGCCAGATCGCGCAAATCGTCATTGACAACGGCCGAGGCAGTTGACGCATGGTACCGACGCATGAAGTCATCGACGATAGAGCGCGGGTTCAGCGTTCGCAGCGCATCTGCGATTCCCTCCATAAGAGGGTGGTTCTGCTGGTGGCGGGAGATGTCAATACCGGCGGCCGAGTAGAACGCGGCCTGCAGGTGGTACAGCGGCTCGGCTAGCTTGACGACTTCACAGTCAAGACCGCAACGCTCAATCTCTTCCTTGAGCAGCTTAGCAACCGTGCTTTTTCCCGCGCCCGCAGGCGCAATTACGCAGTATTTGAGTGATCGCGCACGGCTCATGCCAACACCTCGTTCCAATCGACCGACGCACCGCCATTACAGCGTAGCCAAGGTACCGATACCAAATGTCGAAGCACGGCGATCTCGTGTTCCGGCTCTGTGCGGGTGATGGGTTGATACATGCCGTGCCACCGGCCCGGGGTGAAATCCCTCGGGTGTTCGACAAATTCCCTCAACAATTCGACTGAAACCGTGCTGGCTGGCACAGCCTCCACCTTGCGCTCCTTTGCGGAGACGTTCGGGAAGATAATCCCGAGCACATCACGCACCCGACCGTCGCCGGCATGCGGAACTGCTTCGCGATACCGCACAGGATCGATGAGCTCCTTATATGAGTCAGCCTTGCGCTCCGCTCCGCCGTCATCTCTGACCCCCAGGCGGTCCGATAACCCGGGGATGCTGCGCAAAGTTCCCATGCCTACATGAGGGTAGTCGGGCCATCCCCGCACCCATAGCCCACCGTCTCGTTCGCGCAAGAGCACTTTGTCACCGGACAACAGTTCGAAGCGCCCCTGAAAGACGAGATGCAACAACGTGGTCGTCTTGCCAGCGTGCTTTTCACCTAAGATTAGCAACGTCCCACTTTGGGAATTCACAGCGCTAGCATGCAGGAGAACTGTACCGGCGGCCTCCTCGATCAGCAGCGCTGTATAGCGAATTATCTCGATCAGGTGTACGAATGACATCTCGCCTACGTATGCATCGATACGCCGCGTGACCCGATTCACGACGAAGGCCGTTCGCGTACTGTCGTCGAGGATAGCCACGACGTCTCCGGGTGCTTCACCGTACAGTGCCGCCAGATCGAACGACGATTTGCCGCTGGTGCGTATGGTGATTGGCTGCCGACAGCACTCGCGCCAAACTGCTGGCAGATCGCCGAACTCAGCTGCGACAATCGAAAAATCGGCCACCGTCGGATCACAATCGACTGGTGTGAAATATGGGCTTAAGAAGGCGGCCACTTTTTCGATCACCTGCCGGACCTCACCGGATGAGCTGAGGCCAATAGTGACCACGCCGTTCGAAACAAAGTTCAAATCAGCCATGATTCCCCGCATCGGCTAGCTGTCGATCGACCGCGTGCACATGGTCACGCAGAAATGTTAGCTTCGAGTAGTTGCTACGACGGAAGGTCAAGCCCATTTCCGACATGAACTTTTCCACTTCCTGGGTTATGCGCTCGAAGTCACGGTAGATACTCGCTTCGTTGGGCTGCCCCCGTGTCTTCAGATACTCGATCTCACATTGTTGCAGGCGGCCAGTCCCATCCGGGTGACCATGCACGCGACAGTCATCAAAATTCACCATGAACAGGTTGCCAGTCTCGACAATTTCGCAGGCGAGATCCAGCCGTGTGCGTCGCCAATCCGGCAACGGTTTGAGAGGGTAATCGAAGAATTTCGACAGCGCCGCCTCCGCACCCTCATCGAGCCACTGGTTTTCGTAGTTGCGCTCCCAGCGCTCGAGCGCGTCCTCGTTGAACACCTTCTTCTTGAAGGTGAATAGCGGGTCGTGCCACGCATTCTTTCGCTTGCAATATTGCATGACCGACACGTATCCGGCATCGCCCCGCGGATTCTCGGCGATCTCACAGAAGTGGTTGTCGTAACTCCAATACTGTATCTCGTCGCCCAACTGCGGCACGATGCCATCCATCTTCCGACCGTCAACGCGCGCCCACCACTCGCGGCAAAGCGTGAAATAAGGAAAATTCTGATCGATCTCGAACTTCTGCTCCAGTTCGATGTCAGGCAGCCCCTTGATGTAGAAGCACTCCCAGTTGTTCAGCAAGAGATGATCACGATCGTATGCAGTTTCAAGCGCTCGCGAAAGCGAGCCTTCCCCGTTGATAGGCATGCCGACGCGAATCATATGCACTATCCACGGGTCCACTCGCGTGAGCCGATGATGAATGACGAAGCGATCGTCGTCGGCTAGTTCGACCACGGCAAGAGGAATCAAGTCGCAGAACAGATTACCAATCACGATTGCGCCAGTGCGAGCGATGCGTTTACCAGAGGGCAAAAGCTCGAATCCTGTCGTCGTGTCGATGATGGAAGAGATATCCTCCAAGATCGAGTGGACCTCGGGACGAAGTTGGACTGGCAGGTCAAACAACTGAAGGGCGCAGTCTTGCTCATCGGTGGGTTGAGAAAAGCGCAGTTTCCAGCTGCCGTATGCGACAAAGTATTTAGACATTGCAGATCTCGCTTTTCGTGTTCAAGGATTGGTCAAGCTTTCGCACAAAGTCGAGCTTCGAATACAGGTCTTGTCGGTATGAAATGCCTGCTCGGCGGAGGAAATCCTCTGCAAACGCGCTAGCCACTTCGAATTGCTCAAACACGTCATTGATCGGCTTCCAGGTACGCGAGCGGCAGTACTCGACCTCGCACTGGCTGAATGCAAGTTCCCTCGGGGCATCCACTGATCGGCAAATATCAAAGAAGATTCCGTACACGTTCCCAGTGTCGAGCGATTCGAAGTTGACGTCAAAACGCGTTCGGCGATATGACGGGAGCGACCGAACCTTACCGCCGCACATTTCGGCCGCGTGTGCTTCTGCATCTTTTAAATCGACGTTTTGGTTGAATTTCAATGTTTCTTTACGGATCTCGGAATTTTCCTTGAACCACTTCTGCTTTACGCAAACGCGGCCATCCGACTGAGGGATATAGGCGATATATCCGGCGTGTTCTTCCGGTTCGAGAACTTCCACGATGGTGGCTTCGTAGTCGTACACCTGGAACTCGAGGTTGAATTCCGGAATGAATCCGGGCAACTTTCCCTCGATCACCTCCTGATATAGCTTATTGATCATCTGCCATGTATCGGGAATAGCGTCGAAGGTGAATTTTCGTTCGAACTCCAGATCCTGTCGCCAGCGACCATAGTTGCAGGCGTCGTTGGCGCTCCGGCGGGCGATTTTGAGGGCTCCAAAGCCGTTCTTCATGGAGCGAACGAAGTCACCCGCATCCGCGCTGGCGACCGCTTCCGTGTGATAGTTGACATAGATAACCCCCCAAGGCCCTGTATCAGCAACGTGGTAAAGGCGCAGGAATTGGTCGTCAGCAATGCCAACGACGAGCGGAAACCAATGCGTGGCCTCTGCAGCGGTTGGCTCGTCAAGTAGCGACTGCAACGCGGTGACCGAAGCGGTAGACGCAGCGCGCTGGCGTGCGTTGAAGAAGCCGAAATCAAAGGGGAAGGATGCGACATCCTTGGTGCGCCAACCGCCTACGCCATTCGGCGTATAGACGCGAGAGGAATGGAAGTCGCCGATGCGGAAAAGCACGGAGTTCTTTCCATGCTGCAACGTTTTATCATTGCCAGACAAAATCGCTCGCGGAAGCGCTTGTTCGTCTGCTGGACAATTGTGGTCCTCCGGGCGCATCATGGCCAAAAATACTGTTTTCATCATTTTTCCGATTAGTTAGCGATGCTATTTGTTTCATGTGGCTTTGCGTCGAGCGTGTACAACATGCCTTCGTCAAGTGAATTGAATAGCTCAGACGAAGCCAAGGCTGGCACGCCGTGCTCGCGCAGCAGGATGGCAAGGTGACAAAGCATCGCCGCATCTGAGAACACAAATCCGGCCACGTGTGGCAGCAGTGGTGCAAGGGCTGCATACGGCCGCGAAACGGCAACGACAGGCGGCTGCGGAAAGCTTTTGACGCGCTCCATGATCGCTGCGAAGGTCCGCCCCATCTTCTTGGGATCGGGGATACCAGAGAGGCTAACCGCCGGCCCATCGCTGAGTTCGATTAACGCGGTCGAGTCATCGATGTGGCACACCGGGCCCATAGCACATCCGACCGACACAACGCTCGCACCCGCATTCGAGATAATTGGAAGCGTAGAGTCTGACAGAGGCGAAATGTCGATCAGATATAGGGTGCCATGCGTGTATGCCCATTCCAGCTGCACGCGCCCGAAGCGCGCCTGCGCGTGAGTGGTCACCCGTTCAAGGGAGCCAACGGACTCCCTGTCGAAGGGGTGATCCGCGGCCTCCTGACCGTCAAGCACAAAGATACTGGCCACGGCGCTGCCGCGATTCAATGCAAGGAGTCCGTCGGCAGAGTACTCCACTACGACCTCTCCGCTCCCGTTAAGGCGTGATATCAGCCCGAAGTCACCCTTGATGTAGTCTCGTACCAGAATGCGGTAGAGCTGATTTGGATGTGTGGTGGCGTTGATCAGCGATTCGCCAAATTGCGACTTTTCGACCACGACCTGCCGTATACGGTCATTTATATCCAATACGATTTGCGGCCCCTTGAAGGGCGCAGCAATTGCCTCGACGCTGCCGGGCGCCAGCAGCGCATCGCGGTTGAGTAATACGAGCTTGGCCGCGCCCAAGCCAATTCCCTCCGCCCTTCCGAAGGCGAACAATGGACCTCGCTTGGAACGAAAATACTCGGCAAAGTCAGGTAACGGACGCACACGCTCAAGCTCAGACTCGTCCATCCCGAACAGGTCGTACACTGCGAGCACGGGGCCTTCGGTGAACACTGCTTCAGACTGCGTAGTAATCGCGCGCACCTGCAGCAAATAGAGCTCCTCTTCGTCGTGTGCCCACTCGACGTCGACGTCGTGCGAAAACAGAGCCTTCAGGCGGTGGACAAGATCGAAAACGCGGTTGCAGACGGGCACAGCGACTTGCGGAGCATCGCCAAGATGTCCTTCTCTGACATGAACCGCAGTCGCTCGGCCCGAAACTAGGGCATCGCCAATCTCACGCACGTATTCTAGTTGGGCCCCGCCCGTGCCCTGCGGCGCCGTGGAGAACGCGACGCCGGCATAAGCGGCGTCGACCATGCGTTGCACCATGACATTCATGCGGAGGCCGTCGCTGAGGCTACCGCTGTCCAAGCGCTCATTGATAGCAGCGCGCTCGAAGTAGGACAACCAGACCTTGAGCGCTGCGTCAGCCACCGGCTTCGGAGTTGCCTGGATGTTCAGTATCGATCGGTATAGACCGGCATAGCTACGTCGCGCTGTATCCTCGGACAACGCGGCCGACCGCACCGCAAGACACACATTCGGACCGCAGCCCATCTCAGTTAGCAGCCCTGACAGTTCGTCAGTCACATCATCATTCCAAGCAACACCCTGCAGTAGATTCGTCAACTCGAGCATATGATCGTCGATAAACGCACCAGAGGTGGCAGTAATCTGATCGAGCAGACGGTCGATGCTGGCATTCAAGACCGTATAGTTTTCAATGTGAGTACGAAAGAATCGTTCATCCAGCAGTCGAGTGACTGGCACGGTAGCGATCTCTCTCGACGCTAATAGGTTTGCGTATTTGCTGGGAAGCGACATGCTATTTACCTTGATACAGTTTCGGATAGCGTGGACTCATGCCTCACTGCTGGCCAGTTTGGTTACGTTCGCCTCTTTGTACTTGGCCATATCCTTGTAGATCTGCGATTTCATTGGGCCTGTCGCATTTTGATATTTGCCGTCATAGATCATGCGTTCGCCAGAGGGCTGCCAAAACATCATCTGACCGATGCGCATGCCTTCATAGACGCGGATCGGGTGAATCGCAAACAACTGCAAAGTCCACTTGCCCACAAATCCGATGTCGCCCAACGGCGCTGACAGATTGATAAACATACCAAGACGCGCGACCGACGAGCGAGCCGCATATGTTGGTGCAAAATAATGGCTACCGATTCGCTCGCGTGTAGCAGCGAGATACAGCGTCCACGGCTTCAGCACTAGCTCACCATTAACCATTTTGATCATCCGCGTCGGATTTTCCGATTTAGTGTCGATCACACCCTCTTCATAGACCAATAAAGTATCCGACAAAGTAAAATTATAACTATTCGGATTTACGCAGGATTCGTCGAATGGGTCAATGATAATTCGCGCCTTACCAACCTCTTCGGTAATTTGATTACCAGTCAATATCATGGATTTTCCCCAGACATCATTGAGCTAACAACTGATCTTGAATCTTTGTACCTTCCGGCGTAGGTCTTTACTTCTCCCTTGTTACACCAGAAACAAATCTTTCCGATGGGCATACCTGCGTAGACTCGGACCGGCAGCAGCGTTAAAATCTCCAGCGTCCAAGGAATAATCGCTCCCGTATGACCAAGTGGTGCGCTGGTTTGGATAAATATTCCCGTCGAGCTGGTAGACAGGCGCGCGTACAGTTCGCTTGCGTGAATATGACTTCCCATGCGCTCAACGGTATGTCCCAAATAGAATTGCTTGGGATGGAGCACGTAACCTTCCTTGGGTATCTCTATTTCCGTTACGTGAGTATCCTTGTTCGATTCGTAAGCATCGACGACGTCGTCACGGTAGACCATCAATTTCGACCCAAGATGAAATCGATAGGAATTTGGCTCAATGCAATCTTTATTGTAAGGTTCAATTACAATTCGCCTTTTTGTCACTTCCAATTCGATTTCATTGCCAGTCAATATCATGGCTAACTCCGATTAGATTCTGGTTACGTGCGACGCTGAGAACATATCGAAATACTTGCAGATCAATGCAACGGCATAGACCACCATGAAACCACTCAGAGCTACGTCGTAAGCGCGGCTAGTTATTTTCCTGAAAAATAAACGTCCGCAGATTAGATAAGTGACGGCGGCAAGGCCCGCGAATTCGATGTTATCCAGTACCGCACCAAGACTGCGCTGCCAGATGAGAATTCCGATCTGCATCGTAGCAAAAGCGACATAGCCGTCCACGATCAATCGGCGAACTTGGTTTTTCTCTGCATATCGCGCCGATGAATAGATAGCCAACAGACCGCCCCCCATGTTGCTAAATCCATGCACTAAACCGATCAAAATCAGCGCTGCGGGTTCGTGCCGCTGCATGAACTCCTGGAGCCGCGTCCTAAGAGTTTTTGAAATGCGGATAGCAGCACTTGTCAGCAGGAGTGCGGCGACAATCAATTCAAGGTGAATCGTCAGGTTTTTCTGCAGCGCAAGGTATAGCGCAACAGCACAAAATGGTAAGGCCCAAATTAATATCGGCCGAATGTTGATCAATCCGGCTTCGCGTTCACCGATCGATTGCAGCAAACTGACCGCCAACGACGCTGGCAATAAAATGCAAAGCGCATCCTCAAATGAATAGCCTAATAATAATAGAGATGGCGTACCAAACGCGAGAAGGCCTATACCAAATATCGATTGCACAAGTGCACATGTAACCACGATGATATAAATCATATTTTGTTAGAAATCCTAACATCAATATTTATCAAAAAATTTTGCCGCTCCGAACGGTGAATGAGAACCACCGATTTTATTTGGAGCGAGCAACGAACCGGAATCGGTCGTTGCTACGTTCTTTTAGTCTGGGTCACACAGCACTGGCGTGTACGACTGCAATGCCTCAAAGTCGATCCTTAATTGCTCGATGTCATCATTGCGCATGGTTAAAATTCCAGCAGCGTCCGCAATTGTCCTGGAATTAACAACGCTCCCCTCCTCGATCAGCCAGCGGATTTCGAAATCGCTCTTCACCTCGGGTTCCTGCAAGCTCACAACACGGCCATGGCCAACCGGTAGAAGCGCAGCCACCACGTTGTCCCGAGCGTCAACTTTCAGTTCGTCGAGTGCCTCTGGCGACGTATTCTGAATTAGATATGCATCCATCATGTTGTAATTTTTATTCTTTATATGGAAATATACGCCCACCCCCCCCGGCGCGCGACATGCGATCTCTAAGAAAACCGGCTCACCGGTTTTTTTGTCGAGAAAATATTCGTGGTGCGTACAGCCATTTTGCATACCCAAAGCTCTGATTACCCGTGCGTTGTAATCCTCAAGCTTTCTTTTCAACTCTGGATCAACTGCAGGAAATCCCGTGAGTGGTTTTCCCATAACGAAATCAAAGTTGGTACATCCGAGTTCAAACGTGCCGGTGAATTCTACGCCACCTTGATGAACGAACGAATCCGATTGGTACATGATTCCGTCAATGAATTCGTCGATTTCATATTCGAAATCGTAAGGTGATTCCTCGATATTGGCACATGCCGACTGCAGATCTGAAAATCGGGAGATGATCGATACGTTGAGACTACCGGCTGCGTCGACTGGCTTCAGGACGAGTCTTTCACCCAAAATTTCACCTAATCTGGAATAGTATTCGTTGGGGTTATCTTTATATGCATCGAAATCGAATTTGAGATGTTTCGGCGTACGGATTCCGGCATCTTCCACCACCTGTTTCATGATCAACTTGTTACGGAAGCGTTCAACCATCGCGACCGTATCGCCGGGAATCCCCAATTGCTCACGCACCATGGCAGCGTGATGTACGTTTCCTTCTTCCTGGCAAAGTATCCGGATGGCATTCGGACCGCCCACCATGCGCATCTCTTTTTCAATAGCGCAGCGGACTTCATCGAGATTCAAAACTGGCCGCACGCCTTCATTTAGAGCTGCGGTGACTGGGATCACGTGGTCGAAATACGCTGCGAGCGCGGGGGCAACTCGTTCGCCCTCGTAGGTAATGAGCACCATTCGCACCCCCGATGCGCGAACTCTGGAGACCAAGCCGGGCGTGGCCCATTGCAAGTAGTTCGTCGCAATGTAGACAATCGTTTTAACAATTTCCACTATACCCCCCGCCGATCAAATCGCGGACATCCTCGATTACAGACATGTAGTGTCTCCAAAAATCAGTTAGCACTCTACGTACTGATGGTGCGCTCTCCTTCGATGAGGCGAGGCGCATGGCCTGGTCCGAGGAATTGTGTGCGAGACAATTCAGTTGCATCGCAGCATTCTCCTACTTGGTAAATCGGAGTTAACCGCAAAGCCTCTCGCGCCCAAGGCTTCCACATCGACTACACGCCGTCGGTACGATGCGTCCCCATCAGCGTGATTAAATGCCCATTTATTTTTGGGATATACCTATCATTCGAGCAGGTTGTTAAGACATAGCAACGTGATAACAGGAAAATATGCGCCCCGTGGATTCGGCGGTCTCCTTATGGCACAAGAGTGAAAGCCGCCCCTATATCGTTATTTCTCATAGTTAGATTTTGCAATTTGTTGCATTGTAGGAATGCTGATTGTTGCGTCCGTGAGCTTGTGAGCGAGAAAGGGAGCGGCACGGTTATTCCGGTAACCGGACGGAACGATTGCCTCCGTTTGCTGCGCAAGTGTAGTTTCCGGATGCCCGCGCCAGCACGGGTGAAGACTCATGCAAAGTGGAGCCGCCCCCTGGAACCTCGGACTCGGTCTCCCACCTAAGTCTGCTGTATTTGCCGCGCGCGGTAGATATCTGGCGGCCATGGACTCCAAGTTCGTGGCAGTGTTGGCGCACCGCCTTCGAGTCGCGATACTTTCAACGATCAGCCGTCCATCGGCTAGTGCAGTCGTGAAGGTTCACGCTCCGAAACCGTTTGCCCCGCTGCCCTGTTGTCTGGACCTGGCGGAGCGGGTCGGACAGCGCCTTGAAGGCGATCAGGAGCATCGTGTTCCGCGATTCCCCGAACGGCTTGGAGGCCGGCTTGCTAGGGATCTACCTTTCGCCTCGAGCCAGTCAGAAGACGCGGTGTTCGGCACGATAATGCATTCGGTCTTGCGAGGGCAGCGAGGCTATATCGCCAAGCGCTATTAGCGATACGGCCTCGTTTTTGGTCCAAACACGCGGCCTGGAAAACGCGGCGCGCCAAACCTCACGTCACCCAATAGCCTGTTGCCTATACTGAGGAGACGCTCAGCTCTTCCACCCGGCCGTCGTTTCCCGGCACCGCCTCCCTCTGCACGCTGCACGCGCGGTGTGACGGCGCCGGCGCACGCGACGCGATCCGGCGATATTGCCGCAGGTACGTTCTGCCCACGGTGTCGCGCGAATGGCCAGCGGCGCGGCACCGGTCGCGCTTCCAGTTCGGACGAAGGCAGCCTGACGATCGCTGTTGTGGATCACGTTGACAGCGATCACGATGCCTCAGTGATCTATCGCGGTCATAAGCCGGAGCAGCTTGCCGACGCGATCAGTTAAGGAGCACTGCGATGCCAACGGGCCTTTCCCTGTACGACATGCTGCTTGGCCACATCGACGGCAAATCGCCCGACAGCCACGATGATAAAAAACGCTGGAAATCCTGAGCGTTCGGGCGAACATCCAGCGATCCTCGACACCCGCGCCGGGGCAGTCAAGCACGTCCCCGACTACTGGTTGCCCGATCTCACCGATGTCTATCGCAACCTGCCCGCCTCGGTCCACGATCTGCACAAACAGATGGAGGCCACGCTGCTGAAGTTCGAGCCGCAGCTGCGCGCGGTCGAGATCGAAATTGACGACAAGCCGGACCCGGGTCACATGGTCGGCTTCACAATGATCTGCCACCCGAAAAAGGCAGGGCTGGTACGCTTCGGAACGTACTTTGAGCCGCCGGGACGCAAGCGCGTCGAGCGGCTGGTCAATCCGGAACGCGACCGGTAGCCGTGCAGGCAGGTGGGCGCCGGATTGAGGTCAACCAGGATCGAGACGGTTCTGAGCGCCACGAGGCACTTCCCCGTCATTATCGACGCGATGCACGGTCGTGGTTTGCGCCCTCGCGAAAACGCTGCCGCTGTAGTGTCCTGTGGCGGTCGAGACTTACGGGAGATCAGGAACCCGGCCGTCAAGGCAGTCCAACCAGTCCCACGTATAGATGCAGTCGCCGCCGCCATCTGGGTTGAACAATGGCAACGACCACATCCGCCACCACTCCCGCAGTTCTTCCTGGAAGGGCTGAACCGCCCCGGATTTTGTGGAGGCTCCAACTCTTGAGAGAATGGAGCCATGAACAAGAAGGTAACCAGGTTTTCCCCGGAAGTCCGGGAGCGCGCGGTGCGTCTGGTGCGCGAGCAGCGTAGCGAGCATCCGTCAATGTGGGCGGCGGTCGAATCGATTGCGCCAATGATCGGCTGCACACCGCAGACACTGCACGAGTGGGTCAAGCGCGACCAGGCCGACCAAGGTGAGCGCGATGGCGTGACCACAGACGAGCGTGAACGCCTCAAGGCCTTGGAGCGCGAAGTCAAGGAGTTGCGTCGTGCCAACGAGATTCTCAAAGTCGCGAGCGCGTTTTTCGCCCAGGCGGGGCTCGACCGCCGTTTCAAGTCCTGAGGGCCTTCATCGATCAGCACCGCGACACCTTCGGGGTCGAGCCGATCTGCAAGGTCTAGCGGATTGCCCCGTCGGGCTACCGACGCCATGCCGCGCAGCTTCGTGATCCGGCACGGCGCTCTGTTCGCGCAATCCGCGATGAACGTCTGCGGCCGGAAATCGAGCGTGTGTGGCGGGCCAACATGCAGGTCTACGGCGCGGATAAAGTCTGGAAGCAGATGAACCGGGAGCGTATCACGGTGGCGCGCTGCACGGTCGAACGGTTGATGGAGCAACTGGGTTTGCGCGGCGTGATGCGAGGCAAGCGTGTTCGCACGACCGTTCCTGATGCCCTGGCCCCGCGCCCACTGGATCGGGTCAATCGCCAGTTCAAGGCGGCACGGCCGAACCAGCTCTGGGTTTCGGATTTCACCTACGTTTCGACGTGGCAGGGCTGGCTGTATGTGGCCTTCGTAATCGACGTGTTCGCCCGCCGTATTGTCGGCTGGCGCGTCAGCACCTCGATGACCACGGACTTCGTTCTTGATGCACTTGAACAGGCGCTTTACGCGCGACGCCCGGGCGACGGACGGAACCTTGATACACCATTCTGACAGAGGGTGCCAATACGTCAGCATTCGCTACAGCGAACGGCTGGCCGAAGCGGGCATCGAACCGTCGGTCGGCAGCCGGGGCGACAGCTATGACAACGCTTTGGCTGAAACGATCAACGGCTTGTACAAGGCCGAACTGATTCATCGCCGCACCTGGAAAACGCGGGAATCGGTTGAACTGGCAACGCTGGAGTGGGTGGCCTGGTTCAATCATCATCGATTGATGGAGCCCCTCGGCTATATCCCGACCGCCGAAGCTGAGGCAAACTACTTTCGGCAACTTGAAACAGCTGCCGCTGAACCCGCATTAACTTAAACCAACCAGCCTCCACGATTCCCGGGGCGGTTCAGGCCGCCAGTTCAGCCCAAGCGGATTCTTCCCACCAGGCAGATCGGTACCATCACGCTTGGCCAGGAGAAAATCACCGACCAAGGCAACCGATTCTTCCTGCGTCAACTCGCGATCGCCATATCTCGCCATGCAATAGTCATACAGGTGCAGGACTGCGCGGATGCGCTTCCAGCAACGACTGGCCGACGTGTGCGTCGATCATGTAATAGATCCACTGGTTGATGACATATCCGGGCTGACCGTTCAGAAAGACGAGCGGAAACCTGCCATGCGGGAACTCAGCCGTTGACACGTACTTGATCGACCAGAACCGTCTACCGAACATGCGGAATGCGCCGACTCAGAGAATCCGTACAGGATAACATTTGACAAAATTCGCTCCAAAAAAACGAGGCCATGCCCCATCGGAGTTGTCAGAAAACGCGCGCAAGCAGCACGTATCGGTATAGTGAGCGTGGGGTCCATAATCGCGCACGGCGCGCGTTCTCGGCGCGCGCGGTCTCACCCTGTAGGTCGTGTCGTGGAATCGGGCTTTCAGCCGTCGATGGGCGTGGCGGGCTGTGCGAGCGTCAGTTGATAGAACGCCGCGTCGAGCCAGCGGCCGAACTTGAACCCGGCCTCTTTCACCGTGCCCGAATGCGTGAAACCGAGCCTCGTGTGCAACTCGATGCTCGCGGCATTCGTCGCGTCGATGCAGCCGACCAGCACATGCACCTCGTACTGTTGCGCGCGCTCGACCAGTTTCGTCAGCAGATATTTGCCGAGCCCGCGGCCGCGACAATCGGGGTGCACGTAGACGCTGTGTTCGACCGTGTACTTGTAGGCGGGAAACGCCCGGAACGTGCCCCAGCTCGCGAAACCGAGCAGCTTGCCCGCGGCGTCGACCGCGCCGATCACGGGAAAGCCGCCCGCGCGCTTCGCCTCGAACCACTTGACCATGGCCTCGGGCGGACGCGGTACGTAGTCGTACAGCGCCGTGGAATTCACGATGGCGTCGTTGAGGATCTCGAGAATCGCTGCTGCGTGATCGGCTTCATTGCAGTCGATGAGCGTGACGTTCGCGTCGCCGGAGCCGGAACTATTCATTTTGCTATCCTGATCAAAAAATTTTTGCTTCGAAGGAAATGCGGCGCGGGTCAATCCAGCGGTTCGGCCAACGCCACCAGATAGCGTGCCGAACGCGGCGAGGGATTGCTGAAAACGAGCGGCAGTCCCAGCGTCATGGCGAGACAATCGCCTTTGGCCAGCGCATGTTGCCGGTCGCCCACCACCACGTTGATCTGCCCTTCCATCAGCCAGATATGCTGATGAATCGTAGCCTCGCGCTTGCCGCCTTCATAGGCAACGCGCGCACCCGCGGGCAACACCACTTCCGTAAGCTTGAGCGGCGAAGCCCAGTTGGGTGGGCTCAGCATCTTGCGCGTGTAGCCGGTTTCGGTATCGCGCCATTCGGCTTGCTGCGGCCGGCGCACCAGCGGTTCCGGCGGCGAGCCGGCGCGGGCATCGTCGAACAGCGTTGCCAGCGAAACGTTGAGTCCCGCCGCGATCTTTTCCAGCACGGCCGCCGTGGGGCTCGACGCCGCCCGCTCGATCGACGAAATCATCGAACGGCTCACGCCGCAACGCGTGGCGAGCACGTCCAGCGTATAGCCACGCTCGCCGCGCAGATCGCGCACCTTCGCGGCGATCCGGCTGTTGATGTCCGCTTCTTGCATCTGCGCCCCGCCAATTCCGATATATCGGAATAATTCTGCATTATCTCGGAATCGATCGTCAAGCGACAATAGCTGCAGGAGCGGCGTCGAGTGGGCGAATACTTCGCCCTTTTCCTTACGCCAACATTCGCATGCACCGGTCGCTTCACCGGATCTCGCCGATCTAACGCCGCGTTACGAATCTCGCACGCTCGTTGCACCTGTGACCAATGCGCCGCCCTACACTGCGCTCCATCGTCAACCGGGCCACGCAGGTCGTGGCGGCCAGCGGTAAAGTCAAGCGGGTGATTTTCGGCGTGCCGGTGGGAATCGGCGCATCAGGCTATGCTTACGCGCCCGCTCGACGCATCCAGGCCGAACCGTCCATGTCGAACCCTCGTCCGTGGCGGCTGCACTGCCGCGGGTCGCGATCGACTGAAACCATGGCGACGGTTGGCGCGAGCGCGCGTCACAAGACCGCGAAGGCGGCGGCGTACGAACGGCTCCAGCGAGCCACTTTCATCAAGCACATCACCCAGGTACACCATGAAACGTCATTATCGAATCGCTTTGGCTTCCGCCCTGGCTACCCTCGCACTGGCGGCAGCCGGATCGGCCAACGCCGCCGGTTGTCTGAAGGGCGCCGTGGTGGGTGGCGTGGCCGGCCATTACGCGGGGCATCACGCCGTCGTTGGCGCGGTGGGCGGCTGCGTAGTGGGCCGCCACATGGCGAAGAAACATGCGCAGGAACAGGCCGCGCAACGGCAATCGGCAATGGAACATCAGCAGTCGCCGGGTTGATCGCGGCTTAGGAAAACGGAGGCGAAGGGATCACGCCTCCGGCCTCGCCGTGCACAGGCCAACCGCGCAGCCGGGTCATCACGCAAGCGCCGCGCGCTCGATCGTCACGTCACGCACATCTCGTGCAGGACGTTCAAACGGCGCACCGGATCCGCGACATACGGATTGCTTTCGTCCCACGCGTAGCCCGCCAGTACCGCACTGATCATGCGCCGGATCGCCGGTGTTTGACGCGGGTAATAAATGATGTCCTGCAATTCCCCCGTGTACCAGCGCTCGACGAACGCGCGGAACGTGTCGATACCCCTGCGCAGCGGCGCGTCGTATTCGGCGTGCCAGTCGACCTTGGCGCCGCCGAGTTCGCGCTTGAGCACGGCCGCCGCCAGGTGCGCCGATCGCAACGCGATGGTCACGCCCGAGGAAAACACGGGGTCGAGAAACTCGCCCGCGTTGCCGAGCAGCGCGTAACCGGCCCCATGCAGCCGCGCGACGTTGGCCGCATACCCGCTGATCTGCCGCACCGGCATGACGAACGGCGCGTCGCCGATCAAGCGGTGCAAGGTCGGTTCCGCACGGATCAGCGCGCGCAAACGTGCCTCGCGCTCCGCCTCGGGACCATCGAAAAACGCGGCTTGCGCAACACACCCCACCGAAGACCGGCCGCCCGCCAGCGGAATCATCCAGAACCACACGTCGCGACGCTCGGGATGCGTCGCAATGCAAATCTTGTCGCGATCGAACGCGTCGAGCGCGAGGCCATCGCGCACGTGGCTGAAGATCGCGGCGCGCGGCGGCAAGCCCGTGGGCGCTTCCAGTTCCAGCAGACGCGGCAACACGCGGCCAAAGCCGCTGGCGTCGAGCACGAAACGCGACGCCACTTCGTAGCGCGCCGCCTGCTCGTCGGCGACTTCGAGCACGGGCGCCGGGCCGGGCTGCATGGCGAGCACGGTATGACCGAAGCGCACCTCGGCGCCCTGATCGGCCGCGCAACGGATCAGGAGCGCGTCGAACGTCGCGCGCTCGACCTGGTATGTCGTGCCCCAGCCGGGCGAGTGCTTGTCGCGGAAATCGAACGACGACACCTGATCGCGCCACACGAAATGCGCGCCATTCTTGTACTGGAAGCCGGCCTCGACCACGGCCTGCAACATGCCCGCTTCCTCGAGATACGCCATGCTCTGCGGCAACAGACTTTCGCCGATCGAAAAGCGCGGGAAATGCTGCCGCTCCAGCACGAGCACCGAGTGCCCCGCCTGACGCAACAGCGCGGCGGCCACCGAACCGGCGGGTCCGGCGCCGATGATCGTCACGTCCACGTTGTCACGCCGAATCGTTCGCGCCGTCTTTGCGCCATCCATGTCTGCTTCTCCCTGTGTTCACGTTCTGCGGTGCTGGCCCGTGCGGCAGATGCCGCAGGATTTCGCCAATCTGAAATTACGCGCACCGCGCTTGCCTTTACAATTTCATTTCACGTTCACGACCGCATTCGCATCGAGTCAGACCATGCCGGCATCCCGTTCCCATCCCGTACCGTTCGTCCCGGAAACAGCGTTCGGCATCTGGTTTTTGCGCACCCATACGTGGGAGCACCACGTGCTGCGCGTCGCCATCGAGGATCTCAGGCGTCTGATCGACACGCCCTTGCCCGAGGCCCCGGCTATCGTCGACGTCGGTTGCGGTCAGGGCAAATCGTTCCGCCTGCTCATCGAGGCGTTCGCGCCGCGCAGCATCACCGGCGTGGACTATCACGAAGCCTCGCTCGAACTGGCGCAACGCGCCGCACATGCATGCCAGCAGCGCTCCGGGGCAACGGAATTCACGCTGCTGCACGGCGACTGCGCCAACCTGCCGTTGCCCTCCGCCAGCGCCGATATCGTGTTCTGCCACCAGACCTTCCATCATCTGGTCGAACAGGAGCGCGCGCTCGCGGAGTTCCAACGCGTCCTCAAACCGGGTGGCGTCCTGCTATTCGCCGAGTCCACCGAGGCCTACATCCGCTCGTGGGTCATTCGCCTGCTGTTTCGTCACCCCATGCAGGTGCAGAAGAGCGCCGAAGGCTATCTCGCCATGCTCCGCGCCGCCGGCTTCCGCTTCACCGATCGCAACGTCTCGCTGCCTTACCTCTGGTGGAGCCGCGCCACCGACTTCGGCCTGTTCGAACGGCTCGGTCTGCATCGTCCCGAGCCTGGCAAGCGGCGTGAAACCCTCGTCAACGTCGCGGCCGTCAAGCCGCTCCGCTAGTCGCCGCCGCTCCGGCTTCCCGGAAGCGCCCGCCTTCGCGAGGGCCGCGGCGCGGCGCGCGGCGAGCCCCGGCGAACCTCTTCACTTGCCCGGCTTGAGCGTCACCACGTCACCCACGAGCGCCACGCCGGCGACAACCGCGCCCGCGCCGCAGGTGTACTCGGTGGCGCTCTCGCGCAGATCGTTCTTGTAGTTGCTTTTGATGTTGATGACGGCGTTGCCGCCTTCCCGTCGCGCACGCTCCTGCAACTCGATCACCGCCGAGAGAAACACGTGCTGGCAGGCCCGCAGATCGCTCTTGCCGAACGCGTTGGTCTTCTTGTTGGTGGCGAACTGACCGATCGTTTTTTGCACGCCCGGGTGCGGCTGGCCCGCAAAATACAGCGCAATGTCGTCGCTGACCTTGCCCGGCTCGCTCTTGAGCGCCTGCTCCACGGGGTAAGTCTGGATCGTGTCGCGCGCATACGCCTGCGAGGCCGCGCAAGCCGCGCCCAGCGCGGCCAGCATCCACAGTTTTTTCATCGCTTTGTCTCTCCGGTGTCGGTGATTGACGGGGTTTGCAGCACGACCAGTTCACCCTTGACGTCGACGACCGCGGTCCGGGCGCTCAGATTGCAGGTGTACCCGGCTGCGGAGTTATTGCCGATGGTATGGAAATACGTATTCACGTTGATGACAGCGTTCGCGCCGTGTTCGACGGCATCCATGCGCATTTCGTGCAGCGCGGCCGCCAGTGCCTGGTCGCACGGCACCGCGCTGCCATTGCCCCTGCGCGCCACGCGTGCGGCGCGCGACGTGCGGCCGATATAGCGCGCGATGGCCGGGTGCGGCCGCTCGCCGAAGTAGACCGCCACCACCGGTTCCGTGGCCGGAGCCGCCGTTGCGCCCGTTCCGTCCGGCAACACGACGGCGGTGGCCGACCCGCCGTTATCGAGCGCGCCAGTTTCCAGCGTGACACCGTTGCCGCTCGCGCAGCCTCCCAGCATCAGACCCAAAACAGTCGCCCCAGTCAGTACGACTCCCCGCATTTTCATAGGATTCCTTTCTTTATTCATGACGATCACCTGAAACATCAACGCGCGTTCCACGCGCGAAACACCAGACTGGCGCAACTGCCGCCGAACCCGAACGACACCGACATGGCCGTCTCGATGCGCGCCTCGCGCGTCTCGCGCACGAGCGGCAAACCAACCGCGCGTTCGTCCAGCACGTCGATACCCACCGCGCCCGCCATCTGGCGGTCGCGCATCATCAACAACGTATAGATCGCTTCCTGTGCCCCGCATGCGCCAAGCGAATGACCGCTGAGCGCTTTCGTCGACGAAAACGCCGGCACCGCCGCGCCGAACACGGCCCGCAGCGCCAGCAGTTCCTCGCTGTCGCCGGCCGGTGTGGAAGGCGCGTGCGTATTGACGTAATCGGGGCGCGCGCCCGCTTCCGCCAACGCCGCGCGCATCGCGCGTGCCATGCCGCCCGCGCTCGGCGCGACCATCTGCGTGGCGTCCGTGCACTGGCCGAAGCCCGTCAGTTCGGCGTGGATACGTGCATGCCGGGCCTGCGCGTGCGCAAGCGATTCGAGCACGAGAATGCCCGCGCCGGAACCGATCACGAAACCGTCGCGGCGTACGTCGTAGGGTCTCGACGCACGCTCCGGCGTGTCGTTGAAGCCGCGTGACAGCGCGCCCATCGCGTCGAACAACAGTGCCGTGTTGTCGTGCAGCGCCTCGCTGCCGCCCGCGAGCACGATGTCCTGCCGGCCCGTCTGGATCAACTGCATGGCCTGGCCGATCGCCAGCGCGGACGTGGTGCACGCCGACGAAGGCGAATACGCCGCGCCCTCCAGCCCGAACACGTGCGCGAGACTCGCCGAGACCGTGCTGCTCATCGTTTGCGGCACCGCATAGGGCGGCACGCGTTCGAGGCCGCGCTCGCGTGCGGTCTGCACCGCGGCGTCGTACATCGCGAGCGCGCCGACGCCGGAACCCGCCACCGCGCCCGCGCGCGGCGAGCGCAGCGTTGGCGCGTCGAGACCGGCATCGGCGATAGCGCTGCGCGCCGCGTGGCACGCGAAGCGCGCGGTGTCGCCCATGAAGCGCTCGGCCTTGCGCCCGAACGGCGCGTCGTCGTCCACCGAGGCGACCGCCGCCACCTGGCTCGCGAAGCCGCGCGCGCGCCACGACTCCACCCGCGTGATGCCGCCGCGCCCCTCGCGCAGGCGCTGCGCCACGCCGTCGAGCGTATTGCCGAGACACGAAACGATCCCCATGCCCGTCACCACGACGCGTTGCAGGCCGCCCGCGGATACCGCCGTGCCCGCGCTCACCGCAGGCGCCGGAAGACGAGCGACGTGTTCACGCCGCCGAACGCGAAGTTGTTGCTCATCACGTAGTCGGCGTCGATCTCGCGCGGCGCGCCCATGATGTAGTCGAGCGGCGCGCAGGCCGGATCGACTTCGCTCAGATTGAGCGTGGGCGCGTACCAGTTGCGCTTCATCATCTCGATCGTCCACCACGCCTCGATGGCGCCGCATGCGCCGAGCGTATGGCCGATATAGCTCTTGAGCGAGCTGATCGGCATGCGCGCGCCGAAGGTCTCCGCGGTGGCCTGGCTTTCGGCGACGTCGCCGCGATCCGTCGAGGTGCCGTGCGCATTCACGTACGCGATGGCCTCGGGCGCGAGTTGCGCGTCGGCGAGCGCCTGACGCATGGCGACCGCCATCGTCGCCGCCGTGGGCTGCGTGATGTGCGCGCCGTCCGAATTGCAGCCGAAGCCGACGATCTCCGCGTGCAGCGTCGCGCCCCGCGCGCGCGCATGCTCGTATTCCTCGAGCACGAGCGTCGCGGCGCCCTCGCCCACCACGAGCCCGTCGCGCGCGGCGTCGAACGGGCGCGGCGTGAGATGCGGCGCGTCGTTGCGCGTGCTCGTCGCATAGAGCATGTCGAACACCGCCACCGCCGGGCCTGAAAGCTCCTCGGCGCCGCCCGCGAGCATGAGCGTCTGCTTGCCGTGCGCGATCATCTCGTACGCGTAACCGATCGCCTGGCTGCCCGAGGCGCACGCGCACGACGTCGGCACGATGCGGCCTTTCAGGTCCCAGAACAGGCTCACGTTCACGGCCGTGGTGTGCGGCATCATCTGCACGTAGCTGTTGGACGTCACCTCGCTCATCGAACCGGTCTCGAGCATCTTGCCGAAACCGCGGATCGGCTCGACCGAGCCCGACGACGACCCGTAGGCCACGCCCATGCGGCCGTCCTTGATGGACGCGTCGTCGAGCAGGCCCGCGTCGGCGAGCGCGAGTTCGCTCGCCCGCACCGCATAGACCGACACCGGGCCCATCGAACGCGTTTTCTTGCGCGGATAATGCGCGGGCGTCGCGAACGCGGGCAGCGGACACGCGAGGCGCGTATGCAGCGACTCGAAGTAGTCCCATTCATGCACGCGCCGCACGGCGTTGACGCCGCCCGCGAGCGCGGCCCCGACCTGCTCCCAACGGTCCCCGAGCGCGGTCACGCCGCCCATGCCTGTCACGACCACGCGCTTCATCAGACCATCCCTCCGTTGACGCCAATGACCTGGCGCGTGACGTACGAAGCCGCATCGGACATCAGAAAGCCCACCACGGACGCGACTTCGGCGGGTTGGCCCACGCGGTTCATCGGCACGGCCTTGAGCGCGTGTTCGAGCGGCACCTCGTCGAGCATGCCGGTGTCGATCAAACCCGGCGCCACGCTGTTCACGGTGATGTTGCGCGTGGCCAGTTCCACCGCGAGCGCCTTGGTCGCGCCGATCAGGCCCGCCTTCGCCGCGCTGTAGTTCACCTGACCGCGATTGCCCGTCACGCCCGACACCGAAGCGACCGTGACGATGCGGCCGCCCTTGCGCGCGCGCACCATCGGCATGACGAGCGGATGCACGACGTTGTAGAACGCGTCGAGCCCGGTCTCCAGCACGATGTCCCAGTCGTCGTCGGTCAGCGCGGGAAACGCGCCGTCGCGCGTCACGCCCGCGCAGCAGACGATGCCGTAATACGCGCCGTGCGCTTCGACGTCCGCCTCGAGCGCCGCGCGGCAGGCGGCGCGCTCGCGCACGTCGAACTGCAGCACGCTCGCCGAGCCGCCCTGCGCCGCGATGCCCGCGGTGACGGCCTGCGCTTCGTTGAGGCCAGTGCGGCAATGCACGGTGACGGCAAAGCCGTTGGCCGCCAGCTGATACGCGATCGCGCGGCCAATCCCGCGGCTCGCGCCGGTGACGAGAACACGCCGGCTCATGATCGGAAACTCTCCTCGATGAAATTCTGGAAATCGTGCGGCTGATAGACCTTGATCGTGGCCTCGGCGCACGGCACGCCCTCCTGCTCGATGCGGCAGCCGTAAGCGCCGTGACCTTCCTCGCTGCGCAGCAATTCGTCGACGGTGACGTGCAGCGGCGCGCCGCCCGCAAACGCCGCGACGAGCGCCGTATAGCGGCGTGTCCCGAGCAGCACGCCCGGCCGCGCGGGCGCGCCCTCGCGCATCGAGAGCAGGCCCACGTGGGCCGCGATCGCCTGCGCCATCAGTTCGATGCCGATCCACGCGGGCATCGCGCCCTGCGCGTCGGCGTACCACGCGTCGGCGCGTACCGTGGCGAGCGCCGTGAGCGACGTGTCGCCGCAGGCGAGCACCGCGTCGAGCAGCCTCATCGTCCCTCGATGCGGAATGATCGTTTCGATCGGCGCGAACGCGCGGTCTGGCGCGAGGTCTTCGGCAACCGCCGGCGCGGGCAGGTTCAGGGTATTCATCAGTGCCCGAGTATCAGGGAAACATTGCTGCCGCCAAAGGCGAACGAATTGCTCATCACGTAGCGGCGCGCCGGGTCGCGCGGCAGATGGCGCACGTCGCCGATGAGATCGAGCGCCGGCAGCGACGGGTCCGCTTCGCCGTCCCACCAGTGGCGCGGCAACGCCAGTTCGTTGCGCGCGAGCGCGAGCCACGCGAGCCCCGCTTCGCTCGCGCCGGCCGCGCCGAGCAGGTGCCCGGTGAGCGGCTTGGTCCCGCTCGCGGCCACGCCCTCGGGAAACACGCGCGCCATCAGGTGCGCTTCCATCTGGTCGTTCTTGAGCGTGGCGGTGGCGTGCAGATTCACGTAGCCGATCGCCGCGGCGCTCACGTCCGCGTCCGCGAGCGCCGCGCGCAGGGCCAGCCCGGCGCCCACGCCCTGGGGATCGGGCGCCGAGATGTGATGCGCGTCGCTGGACTCGCCCGCGCCCGCGAGCCGCACCGGCCCGGTTTCGCGGCTCATCAGGAACACGGCCGCGCCTTCGCCGATGTTGATGCCGCGCCGGTTGGCACTGAACGGATTCGTGCGCACGGCGCTGGTCGACTCGAGCGATGCGAAGCCTTGCAACGTGAGCTCGCACAGCGAATCGACGCCGCCCACGACGACGGCATCGCACAGCTTCGCGCGCAGCAGGCGACGCGCCGAAACGAGCGCCTTGGCGCTCGACGTGCACGCCGTGGAAATCGTGAACGCGGGACCGCGCAGTTCGAGCGCGGCGGCGGCGAACGTCGCGGCCGTGCCGATCTCCATCTGCCGGTAATCGAAGCGCGCGCCCGCCGGCTCGCGCGCATGGGGTGCGAACGCCGCTTCCGCCGCGCCGATGCCCGACGTGCTCGTGCCCAGCACCACGCCGACGCGCTCCGCGCCGAACCGCTCGCGCGCGGCGTCGATCTCGGGCCGGATTTGCGCGAGCGCGGCAAGCAGCAGGCGGTTGTTGCGGCAGTCGTAGTGCGCGAGCGGCGCGGGCGGCGCGTGGTCGAGCGGCGTCGTCACGCTGCCGGCGAAGGCCGTGCCGGTCCGCGTCGCAATCGGCCCCATGCCGGGCGTTTCGCCGCGCGCGAGCGCCTCGGCGATCGCCGCCACGCCCGCGCCCAGCGCGTTGACCATACCCAGCGCGTGCAGATAAACCGGAAGCGCCATTACGTCTTTCTCCCTTGCGCCGGCAACATGCCCGCGGACATGCCGATCGGCGCGAGCAGGACCGCCACCATGATGCCGAGCGACAGCGTCGCGCCGAAGCTCTTGAGCGCGGGCATCGAACTCATGCCGAGCATGCCGAACGAGAGCAGCGTGGTGGCCGCCGAAAGCAGCACGCCCGTCCACACCGCGCCGATATCGGCGGCGGCGCGCAGAGCGCCTTCGCGCAGGAACACCGCGTAGTTGGCGCCCACGCCCAGCACGAGCATCAGCGCGAGCAGATTGAACAGATTGATGCGCACCTGCGCATAGCCGAACACGGCGAGCGTCACGCCGATCGCGAGACACACGGGCAGCGCGACCGCGAACGCCGCGCGCCAGCCGTAGCGCAGCATCAGCAGCGCCAGCACGAGCGCGAGCGCACCGGCGAGCCAGATCGCGCCGTCTTGCCGGTAAGCGCCGAACAGCCGCGACACGCTCGCCGCCTTGTCGACGAAACTCACGCCGGGCAGCGTTCTCGCGAGCGCGGCCAGCGCCGCTTCGTTGGCGCTCGACACGCCTTGCGGCAACACCACCGCCGCGAACGCGCCCGGCGTGCTCGACGAGCGGCCGAGCCACAAATGGCGGAACGGCTGCGACCACGGCTCGCGCAGCCAGTCGTCGACGTGCAGCACGGCCGCGCCCGATTGCGCCCAGGCGGCGGGCCACGCCTGCGCGACGTCGTCGCGAAAGCCGGCTTCGCCGAGCAGCGCGCGCAGTCGCGCGGGATCAGCGAACACGCGCGCGGCCAGCAGCGCGTGGTCGGCTTGCTGCTGCCGCACCGAGGGCACGAACGACGTGACCGACTGCCAGCCGCTCAGCGCCGCCTCGCCTTGCAGCGCGCCGAGTCGCGCCCCCAGCGCTTCGGCGCGCTCCAGCACGTCTTCCGGCGTCGCGCCGCGCACCACGAAGAACTGCGCGCTGTTGTCGGCGCCCACGGCGGCACTCACCGCGCGTTCCTGCGCCACCAGCGAAGGATCGCGCTGGATCAGCAGATGGATGTCGTCGTCGCTGCGCAGTTGCAGCCAGCCCGGCACGGCGACGATCACGAGCGCCAGCCCGACGCCCCATGCGCGCCGGCCCCCGATCACCGCGTGCCATTTGGCGAGCGACGTTGCCGCGACCGCGAACAGCCCGCGCGGGCTGCGGCGCGCGGGCCGCGTCATGAGGCTCGGCAGCAGGCTGAGCACCGAAGCAAAGGCCGTGAAGATGCCGACGATCGCGAAGCAGGCGATCTGCTTGAGCGCGGGAAACGGCGCGAAGGTCAGGATGGCGTAACCCAGCAGACTCGTGCCGAGCGCCACGGCCAGCGCGGGCAGCACCTCGCGCGCGCCGCGCCACGGCGCCCAGCGCTCGCGCGCGCCGAGATACACCACAAAATACTGGATCGAATAGTCGACCGCTTCGCCAATCAGGCTCGCGCCGAACACCAATGTGAGCAAATGGAGCTTGCCGAACACGAGCAGCGTCGCGGCCAGCGCGCACAGAATGCCGAGCGCCGTCGAAAGCAAACCGAACACGATCAGGCGCGGCGAACGGAAGATCCACAGCATGAGCAGCGAGATACCCACCGCCGACACCACGCCGATGCGATGCACGTCGCGCTCCGAGGCGCGGCGCGCGGCTTCGGCGTAGAACACGGCGCCCGTGCGCGCCACGCTCACGTCCGGCCATGCCGCATGGAGCGCCGCCTCGCCGTGCGCGAGCGCGCGCAGCACGCCGCGCTGGACGTCCGACTCGTACGCCGAGCCGGGCAGCGTGCCGACCACGAGCACGCTCGTGATGGCGCCGCGATGCGCCACCAGCAAGTCGTCTTCGATACCGAGATTCGACGCGGCCAGCGGCAGCGCACCGAGCCAGTGCTGGAGCCAGCCGAACGGATCCTCGGCGAGCGAGGTGGCGAGGCCCGCGTTCGGCAGCCCGTAAAGCCGTTCGGCGAGCGCGTCGTGCAACGCCGTGGGGTCGTTCGCGCTGCCCGCGAGCGTCGCGCGATCGCGCGCCGTCAGCAGGTGGAAGCGGTATGGCAGATAGAAGCGCGTGATCCTGCCGGGATCGAACGGCGGCAAGCGCGCGGTCACCGAAGCGAAGGCGCGGCTCGCGGTCAACGTGTCGCCCAACTGCCGGGCGGCCGCCTTCGCGTGCGCCGCGTCGCGGCTCGACACGAGCAGCACCGCGCGATTGCCGAGCACGCGCGCGAGTTGATCGACGGCCTCTTCCGCCACCGGGTCGGCCTCGGTCGGCGGCAACAGCGCGAGCAGATTCGTCTGCAGCGGCGTGGGCCCGGCGAAGCGCCATGCGCAATACAGCGCCGCGGCGAGCGCGAGCAGCAGCCATGCCGCGCGCAGCGTCCATTGACGCCACGCCACGCTCGCGAACCGCAGATCGGGCGTCGTCACTGCGCCGTTCCGAAGAGCGACTGGTCGGCGGGCGTGAGCGCCGTCACGGCCGCGCTGCCGCTGAACTCGTATTGCGTGGTGTCGCCGTTCGCGAACGTGATGCGCAGGCTGCGCAGAAAGTCGCCGCCCGTCATCTCGATCGTGCGCAGCGACTGCGCGATCTGCGGCTGGCGCGGCGTGAGATGCAGCTGCCACTGTGAAGGCGTGCCGCTCGCCTCGACCTCGAATTGCGAGTAGAGCGCGCTCAGGTCGCCACCGAGCATCGCGCGCATCGTCTTCGCTATCTCGGCGGCGCCGCGCGCGCCTTGCGCCGAGCCGTTCGCCACACGATGGCCCTGCGCGTCGACGGTGACGATGCCGCTGTCGCTCATCACCCACGTCTTCCGGTACGGCGTGTCGATCTGCCAGATCACGCCGCGCTCGCGGTAGAACAGCAGCGCGCCAGTGCTCACGAGCGGCGCCTTCATCGCGGCGAGCGTTTGCGTTTGCGTGAAGCGGGCGCGCACGCCCTGCGCGCGACCGAGATGCGCGGCGATCTGCGAGACCAGCGCGGCGTCGCTCGCGGTGGCGGCGTTCGTCGGCGCGGGCGCTGCGGCGGCCACGGCGGGCGAATGGGCGGCAAGCACCAGCGAGAGGACCAACGCGGGAATCAACGTCGGGACCAGAGCGGGAATCAACGCCGGGACCCGCGCGGGAACCACGACAGGCACCGTCGCCAGCTTCGAGGCGACTCGTTTCAACTTGCGCATGCGCGCTCCCCGTCGCGCGCGCGAGCGCGCTCGATGTTGTCGATCACGATGGGCGGCGAAACGAACTGGAGTTCCTGCGTGCCCGCGTGCACCGCGACCTGGATCGTGTAGCCCTTGGTGAGTCGCGTGCGCGACGCGACATCGACGATTTCATAGCCGATCTTCAGGCGATTTTCGAATTCGAGCAGATGCGCGCACACCTCCAGCTGCTGGCCGTAGACGGCGGAACGCACATATTTCAGATGCGCCTCCACCACCGGCCAGAGATAGCCCGACGCCTGCATCTCGCGATAGTCGTAATCGAATTTGCGCAGCAGCGCCGCGCGGCCGAATTCGAAATACTTCAGGTAATGGCCGTGCCAGCAGACGTTCATGGCGTCCACGTCGTGGAACGGCACTTCGACCCGTGCACTCGCGCTCAACACGGCAGCTGGCATGCGTGCGCCGCTCATTGCCCGTCTCCCGCGTGGCGCCCGATGAAATCGCCGGCGGCGATGCGGGCCGTCATCGCGCGCAACTCCGCTTCGAGCGCGCGGTCTTCGTCGACGAACGGCGAGGTGGCGGCCACCTCCGCCATCAGGCTCGCCAGCGGCGCGGGCAGCACGGTCGTCTGCGTCATTCGCACGCGCAAACGCGCGGCCTGCACGCACGCGAGCGCATGCGCCGCCGCGACCTGCTCGGTCAGTTGCAGCACGCGCAGGCAATCACGCGCCGCGATCGTCCCCATGCTCACCTTGTCCTGGTTGTGCGCCTCCGTGGAGCGCGAGAATACGCTGGCGGGCAGGGTGTGCTTGAGCGCCTCCGCCGTCCACGCCGACGACGAAATCTGCACGGCCTTGAAACCGTGATTGATCGCCGCGCGCTCGCCACGCACGCCGGTGAGATTGCGCGGCAGGCCGTTGCTGAATTTATCGTCGACGAGCAAGGCCATCTGACGGTCCATCAGATCGGCGAGGTTCGCGACGGCGGTCTTCAGGCCGTCCATCGCAAACGCGATATGGCCGCCATAGAAGTTGCCGCCGTGCAGCACGCGCTCGCCGTCGGGGTCGATCAGCGGGTTGTCGTTCGCGCTGTTCAGCTCGTTTTCGATATCGCGGCGCATCCACGCGAGCGCGTCGCCGAGCACGCCGATCACATGCGGCGCGCAGCGAATCGAATAGCGGTCCTGCAAGCGGTGGCCGGGCGTGTCCGGACGCCCGGCGAGGTCGGCGCGAATCCACGCGGCGGCTTCGCCCTGTCCGGCGTGCGGCTTGGCTTCGAAGATCAAGGCGTCGAAATGCGCGGCGCGGCCGTCGAGCGCCACGGTGGCGAGCGCGGTCAGGCGGGCGGCCAGTCGCGCGAGCTGCGCCGCGCGGGCGAATGCGAGGCACGCGAGCCCCGTCATCACCGCCGTGCCGTTCATGAGCGCGAGGCCTTCCTTGGGCGCGAGCACGAGCGGTTCGCGGCCGAGTGCGCGCCACGCCTCGCGCGCCGTGCAGGCCGCGCCGCGAAACTGCACGTCGCGTTCGCCCGCGAGCGCCGCCGCGACGTAGGAAAGCGGCGTGAGATCGCCGCTGGCGCCCACCGAGCCCTCGGCCGGAATGCGCGGCAGCACGCGATGGTTGACGAGGTCGGCGAGCCGCTCCAGCAGCACGAGCCGCACACCCGACATGCCGTACGCGAGCGAATTCAGGCGCGCGGCGATCACGGCGAGCGCCGCGGCATCGTCGAGATACTCGCCCAGACCGCAGCCGTGATAGCGCGTGAGCTGCAACGGCAACGCTTCGACGAGCGCCATCGGCACATCCACCACGCACGCGTCGCCATAACCGGTGTTGACGCCGTACACGGTTGCGCCCGCCGCCAGATGACGGCGCAAAAACGCCGCGCCGCGTTCGATGCGCGCGCGCCACGCCGCGTCGTCGCTCAAACGCACGGCCGCGCCGTGACGCGCCACGGCCACCACGTCCTCGATACTCAGGCGGCGGCCGCCGATCACGACCTCGCGCGCATCGACATCGCTCAGATCACGTTCGGCCATGGGCGCTCCCGCTGGGGTTTCCGCTGGGATTTCCATTGGGACGCGCCCAGAAGTCGTAGAAGTTGAACCATTGGTAAGGCGCCTTGCGGCAATAGTGTTCGAGACGCGCCGCGAAGCGCTGCGCCCACGCCGCGATATGCTCGGCGCGCGCGCGCCGCGGCAACTCGATGCGCTCGGCGAACGGTTCGAAATACAGCCGGTAGCCGCCGCGCTCCTTCAGGCAGAACAGCAGATAAACGGGACACGCGAGCGCATGCGCCAGCACGTACGGACCTTGCGCGAACGCGGCGGTCGCGCCGAGGAAACGCGCCTCGGTCGTGCGCCCGCTTTCGCTCGCGGGCGTGCGGTCGCCGACGATCACGAGCAATTCGCCGCGCTCGATGCGCTCCTGCATCATCAGCGCCGTTTGCGGGCCGAAGTCGCTCACTTCCATCAAATGCTGCGCGAAGTCGCGGTGCGCGCCCGCCAGCACGCTGTTGAAGCGCTTCGCGTGCCCGGTGTAGACGATGGCCGTGACCTTGGTGTGCGCGCCGCGCACGGCGAGCGCGCGCGCCATTTCCAGATTGCCGTGATGCGAACCGATCACGAGCGCGCCGCGGCCGCTCGCGACCAGCGCGTCGAAGGCCGTGGCGTCGTCGATACACACGTCGGACGGCTCGACACGGCCGGACCAGGCGGCGAGTTTGTCGAAACCCGATTGCGCGAACGCCAGCATATGGCGATACGCGGTGAGCCAGCCGGGGCGCGGCGTGCGCGGCTCGGGCGCCGCCTGCCGCAAGCGCTCGAAATAACGCCGCGACGCCTCGCGCGCGGGCCGCCCCGTGAGCAGGAAGTACGCGACGATCGGGTGCAGCCAGAGCGCCGTGAAACGCCGCCCGAACACACGGCAACTCAGTGCGAGCAACTGCATGCCGAGGCGGCTGCCCCGCTCCGCCGTGCGCCACCAGGGCGCGCCGCCGTGCGCCCGTGCGCGCGGCAGCAGCTTGTGCGCGAGCAGCAGCGGCAAGCGCGCCAGCATGCCCGCCACGAGCCGCGTATGACTGCGGCTGATGCGCACGTTGTCCCACAGCACGTCGAAATGCGACACGCCTCCGGCGGCATAGGTGACGGCCGTCGGGATCGACACGAACTCGACGCGGCGCCAATGCAGACGCACGAGGATCTCGATGTCGAAATCCATGCGTTCGGGCAGCTTCACGCGGTCGATCAGCGCACAGGCGAGATCGAGCGGGTACAGCCGGAACCCGCACATCGAATCGCGAATCGTGAACGAGAGCGTTTCGATCCAGACCCAGACGTGCGTCAGATAGCGGCCGTAGAGACGCGCCTTCGGCACGCTCTCGTCGTAAATGGGCCGGCCGATCACGACCGCCCGCGGGTTCGCTTGCGCGGCGTGCAGGAAGCGCGGCACGTCGGCGGCGTCGTGCTGACCGTCCGCGTCGATCTGCAAGGCGTGCGTGTAGCCCGCGTCGCGCGCCGCGCGCAGCCCCGCCATCACGGCCGCGCCCTTGCCGCCGTTTTCGGGCCGGCGCAGCAGCGTGAGTTGGCCCGCGTAACGCCGCGCGAGTTGCGCGAGCACCTGCTGGGTGGCCGCGTCGCTGCCGTCGTCCACGACGATGAGCGGCAAGCCGTGCACGACGAGATTCGCCACGGTGCCGCCAATCGCGTCCTTGTGGTTGTAAATCGGCACGACGATGCAGGCGGCGAGACTCACGCGGCCTCCCGGTACACGAACACGCCCGAGGCGCAGTCGCGCGCGCCCAGCCGCCACGCGAACGTCACGCGGCGGCGCGCCGCGTCGTGCGTGAGCGCGAGCCCGAGCAGCGCGCCCGGCGGCACCGGCGCGAGAAACTTCAATTGCTCCACCGAGGCGAGCACACGCGCATGCGGCAGCCATTCGCCCGCGAGACGCATCGCCCAGTCGACCTGCACCACGCCGGGCAAGATCGGCAAACCGGGAAAGTGCCCCGCGAAATGCGCGAGCGCAGGCGGCACCCGCAATTCGAACGCGCGCCCGTTCGCCTCGTCCCACTCGGCCAGCAATTCGAAGCCTTCTTCGCGCGCCATGAAAGCGCGCGCCACCGCTTGCGCCGGCACCTTGCCGCGCGCATCCACGGGCAGCGCGCGCAGGATGCGCCAGTGACGCGGCAGCACGACCGCGTCGAACCAGTTCGCGAGATGGCGGCGCAACGCCTTCAGCAGCACGACGCGGCCGTCGCGGCGCAACGCTTCGCGGCCCGCTGCCGACAACACCACGAGTGCGCCGATGCGTTCGCGCGCGCCCGCGCGCTCGCGGCCGAGCGGCACGGTGCGCACTTCGGCCACGCCGGGATGCAGCAGCAGCCGGCTTTCCATCTCGCCGAGCGAGATGCGTTTGCCGTCGAGCTTGACCACGCGATCGAGCCGGCCACGCAGGCGGAAGCGGCCTTGCGCGTCGAATTCGACTTGATCGTCGGTGCGATGCCAGTCCGCGTGAACGAGGTGCGGGGAACGCACTTCGAGCCCGCCTGCCGAGGGCGCTTCGGGCGTATCGACCGTATCGGCAATCTCGCCCGCGCGCACCGCGACGCCGGGCAATGGCGTCCACGCGTCCCCTTCGCTCTGGCGGCGCCAGGCAATGCCGCCTGTTTCCGTGCTGCCGTAGATTTCGAGCGGCGCGGCGCCCAGCGCGGCCGCATAGCGCTGCGCCGTCTCGCCCGGCAACGGGCCGCCCGAGGAGAAGAACGCGCGCGGGCGCGGCGCGAGCGTGGCGAAGCCGGGAAGATCCGGCCAGCGGGAAAGTTGCGCGGGCGTCGACACCACGACGCTCGCGCCGCGCCGCTCGATACCCGCAATACCTGCGATGCGCGCCTGCAACTGCGCGGGCTCGACACAGGTGGCGCGGTCGAATGCGCGCCCCGCCGCGAGCGGCCAGAAAACGCGAAACAGCAAGCCGTAGATGTGGTGATGCGGCACGCTCGCGAGCACGACGGCCTCGCTGGCCAGCGCGCCCCATGCGGCTTCGAGCGTGCGCACTTCGGCGTCGAATTGCGCGAGCGTCTTGGGCACGGCTTTCGGCGCGCCGCTGCTGCCCGAGGTGAACAACGTGAGCGCGGCATTCGCGTCGATGAGGCCGGAGTGCGTAGCGTCGCGCGTGGCCGAAGTCTCGGCGCACCGGGGCGCGAGCAGGCGGTCGTCCAGCATCGCGTCGCTGATGTCGCGCAATTCGGCGAGCGTGCCCGGCGCGGCACTAGCCGGAATCAGCGGCACCTTGCCCGCCGCCAGCAGCCCGAACAAACCGCAGGCGAACCGGTAGGGATCGTCGCTCCACAAAACGACGCGCCGGCCCGGCTGCCCCTGCATGCGGGCGGCCACGCCGAGCGCGTGCGCGCGAAAGGTCGCGAAATCGACCACGTGGTGATCGTCGAAACATACCGGGCGGCCGCCATCGCACGGCGTCACGAGCAAGGCGTGCAGCGCGATCATGCCGCCTCCCCGCGCGCGGCGGCACGCGGCAGCACGACCCAGCGGCGCCAGACGAATTCGCCGGCGATCAGCGCACCAATCACGACATAGGCGATCGCGCCGTTATAGAGCGACCACGCCTCGTCGTGCCAGCGCAGCGCCGTCCACGCGGAAAACACGCCGTTCAGCGCGAAGAAGCCGCACCAGCACTGCGTGACGCGCCGCGTGTAGCGCACGACATGCGCGGGCGGATCGACGTAGGTCAGCCGCGCGAATTTCTCGATCATCGACGGGCCGTGCCGCAAGGTCGAACCGAACGCCACGAGCAGCCCGACATTCACGAGCGACGGATAGAGCCGCATGAGCGTCGCGCTGTTGGTGAGCACGATGGCGAACGACGTGGCGCTGAGTGTGAGCGCGACCGCCCAGTCCACCTTCGACAGCTTGCGCAACGAGGCCGCCAGCGCGCCCGTGCCCGCCACGCGTTGGGTCCAGAGCAGCGCGAGCAGCATCAGGCCGACAAAGCGCGGCGAATGCCAGCGCCACGCGCCGAGAATGACCACCGGATACGCGAGGTTCGCGAACACGCCAAGCCAGCGGCGCGCCTTGTTGCGCACGCACGCGTTGGCGGCGGCGTCGACATTCGCCGCCGGCGCCGTTGCTTCGCGCCCGGAACCGGCCGTCACGAACGGACTCAAGCCTGCGGCGCGAGCAGCGACTCGACGGCGGCGATCACGTCGCCCACCGTGCGCACCGACTTGAACTCTTCGGGCTTGATGCGGCGGCCGGTGAGCTCCTGGAGCTTGATGGCGAGGTCGACCGCGTCGATGCTGTCGAGATCCAGTTCCTCGAACAGATGCGCCTCGGGTGTGACGCGCGACGGTTCGATCTCGAAGTTCTCCTGGAAGATCTCGCGAATACGCTCGAGAATTTCTGCCTGGTTCATGATTCAGTTCCCCTTGCCTGCGTCAGCTTCCAGCGTGTCGCCAGCGTTGCGATGAGCCGCGACGAGCGCCGCCAGCGTATTGATCGAACGAAAGTGGCCGCGCACGTTCTCGTCGTCGGCGGCAATGGTCAGCTGGTAATGCTGACGCAGCAAAATGCCGATCTCGAGCGCGTCGATCGAGTCGAGGCCCACACCGTCGGTATCGAACAGCGGCGCGTCGTCGTCGATCGTCTCGGGCGTGAGATGTTCGAGATCGAGCGCCTCGATCAAGAGCCGCTTAATTTCCAGTCTTAAAGAATCCATAGTCGAACAGGTACTGCGTAATGTGGGCTTCGATGGCGCGCGTGACGTTGCGCGCGGCCAGCGCGGAAGGCATGTCGCGCGGGGCGAGCGGACTCACGCCAACCGGCTCCAGCACGTTGACGCTGATGCGAAAGCGCCGCTGCGGCACGTGATACCAGCGCATCTGCCGCGTGAAGGCCGGCGGATCGCAGTGCAGCAGCACGGGCAAGATCGGCACGCCGGCTTCCAGCGCCGTATGCGCGAAGCCGCGCGAAAACGCGTGCAAGCGGTTCGCTGCAGGGCTGCGCGAGCCTTCGGGAAAAATGATCATGCTGTAGCCGTTCGCGAGCTGGCGCGCGCAGTCCTGCACGAAGCCCGTGGCTTCGGCGTTGCTCACGTATTCGGCCGCGCGCACGATGCCCCAGAGGCAAGGATTGCTCCAGTGCGCGTTCTTGACCACGCAGCAGGCGGCCGGCTTGAGCGACAGCAGCACGACCACGTCGAGATAGGTCGGATGATTGGCGACGACGATCACGGGCGTGCGCGCGCGCAACGCGCTGGCGCCGGCCACCTCCAGTTCCATCACGCCCATGCGTTGCAAGGCCGCGACGAGCGCGCGAAAGAAACTGTGGATGAGCGCGGTGACGGCGCGTTGCCGCGAAGCGCGATGCGGCCAGAGCGCCGCGAGCGGAAACGCGATCACGGAGAACAGCAGCCCGCAAATGCCGAATACCGTGAAGCTGAGCGCCGTGGCGAAGAGGCGCCAGCCGTAATCAAGCCGTGCCCGCATGCCAGCTCCATTGCCACGTGACGCCGTTGCCCCGCCACACGGCCTGTTCGCCCGAACTCAGGCAGTGCTGCAGCGCTTCGCTCTGCGTGTCGAAGCGGCGCTCGCCGCCGCGCGCGTCTTGTGCGACCGTGCAGGCAAGCTCGCCTTGCGACGCCGCGCCCGCCTCGATCAGCAACGCGAATGCGCCGCGCCGAACCTCGTGTTCGATTTCGCCGTAGCGCGCGTCGGCCGCTTCGTCGGCATAGACCATCAGCACCGGCCCCGCAGCATCTTCCGACCATTGGGCATAGGCTTCGAGCAGCGCATAGCCCAGCGTTTGCGCGCCCGCCGAAACGGCGGTGGCCGCGGAGCGGTCCTGCCGCGAAATCCCGAAGAGGCCCGTCATGGCGTTCAGCACCGAGAGGCTGAACGCATTCGGCGAAACCGGCTTGCCCGCTTCGATGCCGCTCAGGATCTCGGTCGTGCGGCGCAGTTCGCCGTGTCGCGAGCCGAAGACGACCCGCGCTTTCGTTCGCGCATCGACGCAGTCGTCCGCCACCTGCAACGCCATGCGCGAGAGCGAGCTCAACCGGCGCCGCATCATCGGATCGACGAACGCAACCTCTGGCGTGCTTTCCGGATGGGAAGACCAGCAGGACCATCGCGCGACGGGCAGCGTCCACGACATAGCGGGCATAGGGAATTGACGGTGTCGGCCGCCGGAGTCGAGCGTGCGACTCCCACGGCGCAAGTTTATTTTTTCTTGGCCACCGAATACTCGGGGCAAGTTCTCGCGGGCCTTTTTACGGCAATATTGAGAAATAATTTAGACAAGTTACAAATTATTTTCGAACAGCTTGCCCCAGTCAAGACGCATTCCGGAAATTGGCGAATGGTTGGCCGGACTATTCGAAACAGTTGGCACGGATTCAATCTGATTCGCATATACCCGAAGCCGGAATTGCGAGCGGCCAATCGCCCTGCGCGATTCAATGCGATCGTGAAACTTGCGGAAAACGCCTGATTAATGGCGTGAAATGCACGAACCGTTGAGTTGGCAACGAGGCGATCGGCATTTCTACTGATGTCTCGTCAACGCCACGTCTGTCAGGGAGAGTCCGTTTCGAGCCGCGTTCGATTCAGCCTCGCAACCGCAAACGCTGGGCTTGCGAGAATATCTGTCATGAAGCGTTAAATAGCGGCGCGGTCGCGAGATTCCAGATTGGCCGCCACCGCGAAAATCGCCGTGCCCGGGACGCCTGGCGTCGAACCCCGTAAAATACCCGGCGCAACAACGAGGCAACGGGTTACGGCAATCGCTCGACGGCTGCGCGGTCCCGCATGCCGGTTCGCACTTTTCTTCGGTCTCCGATGCTCTCCACCACCACCCTCGAGTTGATGGCCTCGGGTTGCGCCATCGTGCTGCTCATGCCCGGGCCCACCAACACCTTGCTGGCCGCGGCCGGCCTGAAACACGGGCTACGGCGCTCCGCCCGCCTGACCGCGGCGGAACTCGCGGGTTATCTGATTTCGATTACGCTCTGGGGCCTCGTTCTGACCCATACCGCGCAGTCGATGGGCTGGCTGCCGCGCGCTTTGAAAATCGCCAGCAGCGTTTATCTCCTGTGGCTCGCCATTCGTTTGTGGCTCACCGCCAATACGATCGAAACGTCGGCCACCGGCGTGATTGGCTTGCGTACGCTGTTCGGCGCGACGCTGCTCAACCCCAAAGCCATCTTGTTCGCCGGTTCGATCTTTCCGCCCGAGGCGTTCACGCGGGTCGCCGCGTGGCTCGAGTCCATGGCGCTATTCACCGCCCTGCTGGTCCCGATCGGTTTCGTGTGGATCGCGATTGGCGCCTCGCCGAATCACGGCGGGCAGCCGCGTATTCGCCCGGCCAGCCTGCAACGGGGCGCTTCGATCGTCGTGACGTTCTTTTCGATGTCGCTGCTGTGGACGGCCTTGCGCTAGCCGCGCCCGCCGGCGCGCCGCGCGCCTTACTTGCGCAGGCCGGAAACCGCGATCTCGCCGCCGTCGCCGGGCACGCTGACCGGGTCTCCCGCTTGCGGAAGCATGGCGTCGACGTTTTTCGGCGTCATTGGGACGGTGATGAACTGAGGGTAGTTGTACGCGGAGCCGTCGCCGATATCGACACCCGCGCCAATCACACCGCCTGCGAAGAGATTGCCGAAGACAGTGCCCTTCGTATACGACTTGGCCGTGAGCAAGCCCGAATCGTAGCCGGCCTTTTCGCAGCGCACGATCAGCCGCCCGTAGTCGCGATGGACCGTGACGAACGCAGGCGTTCTCGCGTACCACGTGCCTTTGCTGTTCGTAAGCATGCAGTTGGCGCCCGGCACGGTGCCGTAGGCGTCGACGGCCTGCAATGAAATCATCTGCCTCGAACCGTTGGTGATCGACGCACAACCCGCCAGCGCGAGAGCACACGCCAGACCGGCTGCCCTGGTGAATTTCATGCTTACCCCGAAAACGATTGCCTTGTTTTTGCAGTTACAATTTGTAACCCCGGGCGATTCTAGCCGCTCCGGAAATCACCAGCAATAGCGTGCATACAACGCGGATGGGTATCGGAGATAGAATATATTCACGGCGCATCGCGCAAACGTTGGCGCAATGCTCGGGCCCCGACATCAACGCCATTGGCCAGGCTTTTTACGCCATTCTCGGGTTGTCGGTCAGCGTGCCCGCATTCGTCGTTGAAAGCGTGCTGGAAAGTGGGAGCCGTCGCTTGCTCCCGTCACAAAGCGATTCGAGTCAGGAACAAGATCGTGACGCAACATCCCCAATTTTTACCGAACCATGGCAAATACCCGGCCATTTTCCGTTAGCGTCGTCGCGTGGCTCACCATCATTTGCGGCGCCCTGGGCCTGCTGCAAAAGTCGAGCGGAGAACAAATCCCGAGCGTGATGGTGGGACCGGTCGTCGCGACGCTCATCTGCGTCGTCACCGGCGTCGAAATGCTCTCCAGCGTGTGGATGCTGAGGGGCTCGCGTCTCGCGCGCACGATCTATGTGGCCTGCCTCGTGGGCATGACCGCGTTCATCGGCATTCGCGTACTGGCGGTCGGCTTGCCGAGCCGGATCGTGTTCCCGGTGGCGTTCACCGCGGCCATGGTCTACTTCCTGTATCGCCCCACCGCCTCGCAGTTCTTCGCGCGGGCGAAGCGGCCGCAGCAGGGGTAATGCGGGCAATAACGCGGGGATAACGCCGGAGATTACGCCGCTCACACCCCGTACCGCTGCCGCAGGATCGCCGCCGCCTCGGCGAGCGTTCGCAACTTCGCCTCCGCAATCCGGGCGCTGCTCACGGGTGCATCCGCGAACGTCGCGAAGCCGCAGTCGGGGTTGAACAGCACGCGCCCGGCGCCGAACAGGCGGATCGCTTCCTCGCCCTTGCGCAGGACTTCCTCGAGCGATTCCACGTGCGCGTGCTTCTGATTGCACAGACCCACGCCAATACGCTGCCGCTCGGGCAAACGTTGCAGCACCGCCATTTCACCGGCGCGCGGCGTGTACAGCTCGAGGAACAGCGTGCCCACGTTCAACGCCGCCAGCGTCTCCACCAGCGGACGATAGTCGCCTGCCATCGCCTTGCTCTCGTCCGTGGTCCAGTTGCCGCGGCACATGTGCATCGCGACACGCTCCTGCGGGAATCCGTCGACCACCGCGTTGAGCAGATCGCGCGCGAACGCGAGTTCGGTCACGGGATCTCTCTTTTCCGAGAGCGCGCCGCACATGAAGCTGCGCTGGCTCGTGGTGCCGGAAAACGCCACTTCGGAGAGCACCGGCTCGTCGAACTGCACCAGCGCCGCGCCCTGCGCCAGCAAGGCCGCCAGCTCTTCGCGCAGCACCCGCACGACGTCCGCCGCGAGCGCCTCGCGGCTCGCATACGCGCGGTCGGACACGCACTCCATCCACATCGTGCGCGTGAGCAGATACGGCCCCGGCAGCGCGACTTTCACGGGCTGCGCGGTCAATCCGCGCACGTAGTCCAGTTCGTGCGCCGCGAGCGGACGGCTACGGCCCAACGGTCCGAACACGGCCGGGTGACGCACCTCGCCGGCCGGCACGTCGAGCGCGCGCAACTCCTGCTCGAAGGCTTCGGGATCGTCCACGTAGGGCAGCAGATCCGTCAACGGAATCAGCTGGCAATTGTCGAGCCGTCCGCCGACGAAGCTCGCATAGCTGTCGCGCCGCTGCTCGCCGTCGGTGACGACGTCCACGCCCGCGCGCTGCTGCGCGGCCACGGCGAGTTGCACGGCGTCGTCGGCGCTCGACTGGAAGGCGGCCTCGTCGAGCCGCCCCTCCATGTGATCGTGCAGCGCCTGCAGCATCCAGCGCGGCCGCGGCCAACTGCCGATCCCCATCACCGACAACGGCCGGATCGGCGGCGCCGCGACCGGTGCGGGCAAGGTGCGGGGAATCGTGACAGCCACGATCGGGATGGCCGCGCGCGCTCGCGCGGCTTCCGGCGTTTCCGGCTCGGGTTCGGCTTGCGGCGGCTGATCTGCATGATCTGCACTGCCCGCGAACGCGCCCTTGCTCACCAGAAAACTGCGCCGCTTGCCCGCTTTGGTCCACGACACGAGCTGGTTGCCCGTCATGCGGCACCAGGCGGGCAGGTCCGCTTCCACCGAGGTTTCCGTCGACTGGATTTCCAGCAACTGGCCGCGCTCGAGCGGGTCGATATGCTTGCGGATCAGCAGCAACAAGCCGTTGCCGCAATCGAGATCGCCGCCGTCGAAGCTGACGGCGGGCGCATACGCATGCTGTGCGGAAGGTTCCATCGCGCGGAGTCCGTTGAAAGCGTCATGGCGATGTCGCGTGCGCGACGCTCGAAGCGTACGCGACATCGCCCGCCACGCGGCAGCGCCGGCGGGCGTGCCACGCAGGGTCACGCGAACGTCAGTAGCTGAGGCTCGGGCAGGCTTCGCCCATGAACTCCACGAGCATCGCGCCGCCCACGATCTTCGCGCCGGGAATCAGTTTCTCTTCGTCGAGCGCGCGCTTCTTGAAGCACGGCGAGCAGACGTAGATCGTGCCGCCCGCCTCCACGAAACTGCCGATGAGTTCCTTGAGCGGCGCGAAGCCGGCCTCGTGGATGTCGTCCGCGTAACCGGACTGCGAGAGACGCGTCCCTTCGATGTTGAGGAACACGACAACGTCTTTATCGCTGGCGAGCGCCGCATTGGCGACGACGAAAGCGACCGTCGCACGGTCGGTGTCATCCTTGGCTCGAGTCAGACTGACCACGAATTTTCCAGACACGATAGTCTCCTGATGCTCCTGCGGGTGGATTGCACGAGAGCCGCCGCCGCTCGACGGGCGGCGTCAGTCCCTCGCCTGGATGAAGAAAATACCCTGCTCCGGGTCGGCCATCAGCAGCCGGTGTCCGGTGATACGACAGTACGACGGAATGTCTTCGATCGCGCCGCGATCCCGCGCGATCAACCGGATGATGCGGCCCGGCATGGCGCGCAACTTCACGCGCAGCTTGAGCAGCAATTCGCCGCAACCGAGATCGCCCGCGTCCCATTCCGCGTCGAAGCGGGCGTTCGGTTCCATCGCCGGAATATCGGCTGCTGCCGCCATGAGTCTCTGCCTGAAAATGTGCCGGAGTCTGCAACGGGCATGATACGCACACTACGTGTTGCCTGCGTTTCGCGCGTGCAGACCCGACATGCGGCAAGCAGCGAGCGGCGCGAGACCTCAGCGGCTCAATATCGCCACGCCAGATTGACGCTGCCGTTCAACGGCGCGCCATAGGTGCCGTAGTTGTACTCCATGGTCGACCAGTACTGCTTGTTGAGCGCGTTGTTGAGCGTGCCCGTGATCGTGAAGTGCTTGTTCACGTCGTAACGCGCCATGAAGTCCAGTTCGGTGTAAGCGCCCTGCCGTGCCGTGCCCACGCCTTCCTCGACATAACTCGTCGCGCTTTGCCAGCGCAGGCTGCTGCCCACGGTCAGCTTGTGGTCGAAGTAAGGCACGCGCCAGGTCGTGGACACATGCGCCGATTTGCGCGGCACGAACAGTTGCGTCGGCTGGCCGTTGTCGTCGTTCACGCGCAGGATGGTCGCGCCCACGCTCACGTTCCAGTCGTGCGTGATTTGCCCGGCGATTTCGGCTTCGATCCCTTCCGAGGTCGCGCTGCCGCCCGAGTAATAGTAGTTGCCGGTGTCGGCATTGAAGCCCGCTTCGGTGGCGATATTCGACTGACGCACGCGATACACGGTGAACGACGTATTCAGGCGATTATCGAAGAACGCGCCTTTGATCCCGGCTTCCGCGCTGTGACCGCGCGCGGGCCCGAGCAATTGATTCTCGACATTGAGCTGATATTGCGGATTGAAGATCTTGGTATAGCTGGCGTACGCGGTGATCTGGTTGGTCAGATCGTAAGTCAGGCCGACATAAGGCGCCGAGCCCGACGACTGCTGGTTGTAACCCGTGCCGTCCGAACTGCCGCTGCTCGCGGCCTGCGTGTAATTGATGCCCAGCAGCAGGTGCGCGCGATCGGTCAGGCTCCAGCGCGAGGAGGCATAGAGCGAGCGCCGCACGTCCAGATAATTGGTGTGCGAGGTGGCCGCGCCGAACACCGGCTCGGGGTAACTCCCGGCCAGCAGTTCCGCGTAGCTCACCGGCACGCCGTCGCCATCGCCTTCGCCGGACGGATTCGTGAATTCCGAGCGCGAGAAGTTCGCGCCGAACACGAGGTCGTGCGTGCGCCCGAACAGATCGAGCTTGCCGGTCACGTTGGTGTCGAGCACCAGTTGCCGGTTCGACGAGACATACGATGAGGTGTACGAATCCACGCCCGAGCCATCCGCGTTCAGCGATCCATACGGATAGAAGAATTTGGCGTTATTGAAGATGTCGTTGTAATTGACCGAGGTCTTCCACGTCCAGCGCCGGCCGAGCTGCTGCGTGACTTCCGCGAAGGCGCGCTGGTCCTGCGTATTGAAGTACGCCCATTTCGGCGCCATGCTCGTGCCCACGCCGTAACTCAGCTGATTGCCCTCGGCATCGAGAAAGGGCAGCCCACCCCAGCTCGCGCCCTTGAGCCGGTTGTACTCGTAGCTGAACCCGAGCGTGGCCACCGTGCTGGGCGTGAGGTTCGCCTCCACCACGCCGTACACGAGGTCCTTGCTCGGCTGCAGGCGGTCGGTGAACGAATCGCCGTCCTGATGCACGGCCACGAGCCGCCCCGCCACCGTGCCCGCCTTGTTCAGCGGCCCGGAAATATCCACATCGACCCGCTTGGTATCCCACGAGCCGTACGACACGTTGCCCGACGCCTGGAACTGGTAGGTCGGCCGCTTGCGGATGAAGTTGACGGTCGCGGACGGGTTGCCGGTTTCGGCGTTCAGGCCGTCCGCGCCGCGCAGCACTTCCACGCGGTCGAACATCGCCATGTCGATGTCGCCGTATTGCGCGGTGTATTCGAGCGGAATGCCCACGCCGTCGAATTGCAGATTGGTGATGTGAAAACCGCGCGAGGTGTAGTCGGTCGCATACGAGTCGTACGATTCGACCGTCACGCCGGTCACGTGGCGCAGCGCGTCGTTCACGCTATTGAGCTGGAAGTCGTCCATTTCCTGGCGCGTCAGCACGGAAACGGATTGCGGCGTTTCCTTCGGCGAGAGCGCGATCTTGCTGCCTGCGGTCGTCGAGCGGATGGTGTAGGCGTGCGTTTGCTCGGTGGGACGCTGGGCGTCGTCGGCGCTGGCCGTCACGCTCACGGCGGGCAAGGTCGCCTCCGCCTGATCGACTGGCGCGACGGGCGCGGCCGGTGCCGTCTTCAGCGTGACCGTGCCGCCTTCGAGATCGGCCGCGAGGCCGCTGCCGTCGAGCACGCGCGCGAGCGCCTGCTTCGCGGTCATGCGTCCACTCACGGCGGGCGCCGTCTTGTTCGCGATCAGCTTCGGATTGGCGAGCAATTGCAGGTTTGCCTGGCGCGCGAGTTCGGTGAGCGCGCTGCCGAGCGGCTGGGCCGGAATCGCGAAGTTCGTGGCGGACGCCGCGGCGGGCGCGGGCGCCGTCTGCGCGCGCGCGGCGGGCGCCTCGAGCGAAGCCACGGCCATGATGACGGCCGCCGTGATGACGGCGAGCGGAAAGCGAGGGGACGACATCGAACACATCTCCAACAGGTAACGAAAGAAAGTCATTACCGAAGAAGACGCGCGGCGATGCGAAACCCTGACATCGTCCGACGAACTTTTTTCTGGCCGCGCGAACGCGACTTTTCGCTCGCGCAAAAAACTAGTTGCAAATGGGAATTGTTATCAACTAGAATTCATCCATCGACAGCAGCAACGTCTGAGCGAGGTTGAATATCACCGCGCCACGCCACGCAGCGAGTCCGGACGAGCAGCGACATCCGCCTGACCAGCCGGACTTCAAATGCCTGGAGGTAATGAACCGCAGCACGCTGTCGAACCGAATGCAACGCGTACCGGGTATTGTGGGGACCACCTCTTCGAGAGGTGTTGGGCATTAGCCAGCTGTGACGATTGACACGTAGATCTAGACCCCTTCGTGCAAACATCAAGCCGTTCGTCAGAGCAAGCCACGCCGTCTTTTTTACCGCTACCGGGTTAGGAAATGTCTGATCGCGATGCGATCGACTCCGGCTTTGTCTGACAGACGAAGCGGAGTTTATCACGCATCGCAGCATAAGCCACAGGAATCGTCGATTCCCTGTGGCTTTTTCGTTTGAGCGCATAATCGGCCGGATCCAGTTCTGGAGCGCGGCCATGAACGATCCGGAAGCGAATCTCGGCCGCTTCAGCGCGCTCTCGGACTGCATCTTCGCCGTCATCATCACGATCATGGTGCTGGCGCTCAAAATTCCCGCGCACAACGATGCGCACGCCCTGCTCGACCTCTGGCCGGATCTCGTCAGCTACGTGGTCAGCTATGCGTTCATCGCGGTCGTGTGGCTGAACCATCATCACGTGTTCAAGCATGCGGCGTCGCTCACGAGTCTGCTCGCGTGGTCGAACTTCGCCAATCTGTTCTGGATCTCGCTGATTCCCTTCACCACCGCGTGGCTCGCGTCGAGCCGCGTGGCGACCGTGCCGTTGACCGCCTATGCCAGCGTCTTTCTGCTGGTCGAGGCGACCTATATGGTGCTGATGTACGAAAGCTTCCGGCAGTGCCCCGCCAGCGACGCCGCCACGCTCGGCCGCCGCCGTACGCAGCGGATCCGGGCGTGGATCATGGTGGCCGTGTTCGCGTTCGCGGCGCTCGCGGTGTTCCTGCCGGCGCTGGCGCGCCTGGCGCTGCTGGCCGCCTTCCTCGTCTTGCATACGCAACCGGACCCGCGCGTAAATTCCCCCGCCGTCTGAAATGCGGCGCTTTCGTATCGTGCAATGCGCAACCAATGGATGAGAACCGCGCGTGCTGGCCGGCGATTCACGGTTTCGTATCGGAGGAGCCGCTTTCTTATCGTAAAAAGGATCACGCAACCCGTTGATATCGCAGGCATTTTTTCAACAGGTGGTTCCATCGGCGAGGCACGTCCGCTCCTTTAGACTGATTCCAACTACCGGTTTTTCAATCGCAGGAGGATCACCATGATGGACGTGTATATCGAGCCGTTGCCGCGAGGCCAATGGGGACCGATCGACGGATATTCGCTCGAATTCGCCGACGGCAGCAAATTCACCCACGACATCTTCCGCTCGGAAACGCTCGCGATCAGCGAGATCATTCTGCGCGGTTACAAGCCGCTACTGGCGAACGTGCGGATTACCGAAAAGGAATCGGCGTCGCACTGGAAACGCCCCGAGTAACCTGCCGACGGCTAGCCGACGTACCCACCGCCGGCGTCGTCATGAAGCCAACGCGCTTCGTGGCGGCGCCGGCTTTTTCTTGCCGGCGATTCAGCGCCGCGGCGGATGCGTGACGATCGCGCGCAGTTCCGCCTGCACGTTCTCGCGCATCGCGCGCAGTTGGCGCAGATCCGGCACGGGGCGCGCCAACGCTGCGTCGCGGGCGAACGCCGTTTCGAGGGTTTGCGCGACATCGAGCAAATGCGCCTCGCCGCGCATCGCGCCGATCATCTGGAGTCCGAACGGCATGCCCGCGTGATCGACGCCGCAAGGCAGCGACATCGACGGATTCGTGAGCAGCGTGACCACGTAAGTGAGCGCGACCCAGCGATAGTAGTTTTCGAGCGCCACGCCGTCGATCTGCGCGCAATGCGGCGTGCTCCAGGCGAACGGCGTGACCGGCGACACGGGCGCGACGATCACGTCGTAGCGCTCGAACAGCGTCTGGAAGCGCCGATACATCGCCGTGCGCTGCGTGTCCGCGCGCGCGACGTCGGCGAGCGTGAGCGCGCTGCCCATCTCGTAGTTGGCGCGCGTGTTGGCGCCGAGCGCCGCGGGATCGCGCTCGTAGGTCTCGCGCAGACTCGCGACAAATTCCTGCGCCCGCACCACGTCGAACACGCGATGCGCGTCGCCCATGTTGAATTCCGCCGCATCGATCGGCTCGCACACGCGCACCAACGTGGCGATGCGCGCGAGCTTCGCGCGAAACGTCGCCCGCGTTGCCGCGTCGACCGCGCACACGCCGAAGTCTTCCGTGTAGCCAATGCGCAAGCTCGCCGGGTCGATGCGCGCGCCCGCTTGCGCGTCGAGCGCCGCCGCATAACCGAGCGGATCGCCGGGCGCGTGGCCGACAACGGCGGCCAGCTGCAGGCGCACGTCGGCCACGTGGCGCGCCATCGGTCCGCTGACCCAGTTCGGCGCCCAGCCCAACTGCCGATGCGCGGAAGGCACGCAACCCGGCGACGCGCGAAAGCCCACCACGCCGCACAGCGCGGCGGGAATGCGCAGCGAACCGCCCAGGTCCGAGCCGGTGGCGAACGGCAACATGCCCGTTGCGAGCGCAACCGCCGAGCCGCCCGACGAGCCGCCGGCGTTCAGGCGCGGATCGAACGGATTGCCGGTTGCGCCCCACACGGCGTTGCGCGTGTTGGCGCCCGCGCCCATTTCGGGCGTGTTGGTTTTCGCGGCGACGATGGCGCCCGCCGCGCGCAAGCGCGCGACGAAGGCGTTATCGGCGGCGGGAACGTGCTCGCGATACAGCGGCGAACCGTAGGTCGTCAGCAGGCCCGCCGTTTCCTCCAGATCTTTCACGCCGATCGGCAGACCATGCAGCAGACCGAGCGTCTCGCCGCGCGCGACGGCCTCCTGCGCGCGATGCGCTTCGGCGCGCGCACGCTCGAACGCGGTGGCCGCGAGCGCATTGACGGACGGCTCGATGGCCTCGATACGCGCGAGGCACGCATCGAGCAATTCGACCGGCGAGAGCTCGCCTGCGCCGATCAGGCGCCGCGCCTCGACGGCGGACAATTCCAGCAGGGCTTCGGACATTCGGTTCGTATGGAGTTAGCGGAAGATCGAGCGCTCGCGCAGCACCTCATGCCGCGAGCGCTCGCGCCGATTGATCGACACAGGCCACGATCGCGTCGCGCGTATTGAGCAGATGCACACGCGTCTGCTCGTGCACGCTCTCCGTGTCGCGCGCGCGCCAGGCCTCGAGCAGTTGCGCATGCTCCGCGTTGTTGCTCGCCATGATATCGGGTTGCACATACATCGACAGCGACACATACGGCCGCGCGAGCAGCGAGAGCCCGCGCACGACGTCGAACAAGCGCGTGCTCGCCTCGCTCTGCATCAGCGCCTGATGAAAGTCCTCGTTGAGCAGCGTCCATTGCTCGGAGGTGGGCGCAACGGCGCTCATCGCCGCGTGGCACGCGTGCGCGGCGTCGAGTTGCGCGGCGCTCGCACGCAGGCACGCGCGCGCCGCGAGCATCGGTTCGAGCATCATGCGCAGTTCGTAAATCTCGCTCACGTCGTCGGCGGTCAGACCGCGCACTTCGACGCCCTTGTTCGGGTCGATCGCCACGAGGCCTTCCGCGCGCAAATCGCGAAACGCCTCGCGCACCGGCGTCGTGCTCACACCCAGGCGCTTCGCCACTTCCTCCTGACGCAGGCGCGTGCCCGCCACGTAGACGCCCTGCAGGATTTCCACGCGCAGCGTGCCCAGCACATATTCCTGAATGGTGCGATACGGCTTGCCCATGACGTCTCCCGATCTTGTCTCGTGGATGCAGCGCTTTCAAGCGGCAACTTCAAGCGGCGACTTCGCCCGGCGCCTCGGGTGCGAGATCGCGCGGTGCGGCGGGCGTAGCCAGCGCGCGTTCGACCCACGCGGCCGCGCGGAGCGTGGCCAGATCCTCGCCGAACGCCCCCACGATCTGAAAGCCGAGCGGCAAGCCCAGTTCGGTCCAGCCCGAGGGCACCGTCACCGCGGGCACGCCGAGCAGACTCCACGGCGCGCAGAACACCGGGTCGCCGGTATCGTCGAGGCCTTCGGGCGCGCCGCCCGTGGCGGGCACGCTCACGAGCGCATCGCAGCCCGCAAGCAACGCCGCCGACTGCTCGCGCAGCGTCGCCTGCAACGCCAGCGCCTCGCGGTAACGCGCCTCGGGCATCGCCGCGCCTTCGTCGATCAGGTTGCGCATGGGCTCGCTCAAGAGCGCGCGATGCGCTTGCGCCGCCGGCCCCACCGCGTGCCACGCCTCCACGCGCAGGATCACCTGCAAGGCATCGACGATCTGCGCGAGATCCGCGCCGAACTCGATCTCCACCACCTCGGCGCCCGCCGCGCGCAACCGGGCGAGCGAAGCCGCGAAATTCGCTTGCTGCGCGTCCTGCATGCGGCCGTCGAACGGCGTGCGGACGATACCCAGACGCGGCGGCGCGGCCAGCGGCGCGAACCACGTTTGCCAGGCCGCCACGCTGTCGATAGCCTCGGGCTTCGCGGCCACGAACAGCGCATGCGCGAGCGCGGCCACCTCCACCGACTGCGCGAAGAAGCCGATGTGATCGAGCGAGGCCGCCAACGGATGCACGCCCTCGCGCGAAATGCTGCCGTAGCTCGGCTTGTAACCCACGGCGCCGCAATACGCGGCGGGCCGCACCACCGAGCCCACGGTTTGCGTGCCCAGCGCGAGCGGCACGATGCCCGCGCCCACGGCGGCCGCCGAACCGCTCGACGAACCGCCCGGCGTGTGCGTGGCGCGCCACGGGTTCACGGTGGGGCCCGGCTGCCGCCACGCGAATTCCGTGGTGACGGTCTTGCCGAACACGAGCGCGCCATATTCGCGCAGCAGCGTGACGATGGCGGCATCGGCCTGCGGACGATGGCCGCGATAGATCGGCGAGCCGTAACTCGTGGGCATGTCGATCGTGTCGATCAGATCCTTCACGCCCACCGGCAAGCCCGCGAGCGGAGCGCACGCATCGGGCTCGACGTACGAGCGCGGCCGGTGCGTGAAGGCGTGCAGCGAGCCTTCGAGCGCGTCGGCGCGGGCGATGGCGGCGTCGATACACGCGCGGCTCGCGGCCACGTTGCCGCGCTGCGCGATCAGCGCCGTCACGAACGACGAAGTGGTTTCGGTCATGATGCCCTTTCCTTCGAGGCGTTCGCACGCAAGCGCACGAACGCGTTGATCGATGACTGCCGCAACGAAAACTGCGTGACAGGCGACGTTATTTCAGCGCGGCGGCAAACGAATTGTCGACAGAGCCCGCGTACGTCACGCTGCCCGGCTTGATATTGCCGATCGACTCCTGGAGATTGAGCGCGTTGCGAAACGCCTGCTCCGAAATCTCGGGCTTGGGCGCGTAGATGTTCTGGTCGATCAACCGGCCCACGGCCGCCTCCACGATCTTCGCGTCGAGCGAGGGAAACTCGCTCTTCGCAACGTCCTTGGCCGTTTGCGGCGACTGATGAATGAGCGCCTCGGCCTCGCCGATCGACTTCACGAACGCGGCCACCATCTTCGGCTTGTCCTTGAGCGTAGAGGCGAGCGCGTCGAGCGTGGAAAACGCATAGCCGCCCGGATACGCCTTCGGGAAGCCATAGACGATCTTGTAACCCTGCGCGATGCCCGTGTCGGCCTGCGGCTCGTACACGGCCGCCGCCTGGCTGCGGCCCGCGCTCACGGGCGCGAGTTCCGTGCCGAGCTGCACCGTGTTGAGCGCGACCTTCTCGATCTTCTGATCCTTGATGAGCCCTTGCAGCAGATACGTGCTGGTCGACGGCGGCAATGCCACGGCCACGCTCTTGTTCGCCATGTCGCCGGGCGCATGCACGCCCGCGTCGGGCGGCGCGATCACCCACACCGGCACGCCCGCCACCACGTTCGCCACGCTGATCACGCTCGCGCCCTTGAGATTGGCGAGCACGGCCGTCATCGGGTCCTGCAGCGAGAAGTCCGCATGACCGCCGATCACGGCCGCCACGCCGGCCGCGCCGCTGCCCGCCGTGACCTTCTTCACGTCGAGACCGTTCTTCGCGAAGATGCCCTTGTCGATCGCCACGTAGAGCGGCAGATACTGGATCGACTGGAATGCCTGATACACCGTCACCGGCTCGGCCGCCTGCGCGGGCCCTTGCACAGCGATCCCCGTGACGGCGGCTGCCACTGCCGCCGCGATCGCGCCCACGCGCACGTTCATCCGTTTCATCGTTTTGCCTTCCATGAAATGACCTTTGATTCCGTGAATTGAACGACCCAGCTCAAAAGCGTCGCCATCAACGTGAGCACGATGATGCCGAGCCACACGGTGTTCAGATCGAACAGCGACCCCGCGACGAACACTTCGTGTCCCAACCCCGCCTGCGATGCGATGTACTCGCCCACCACCGCACCGATCAGCGCGAAACCGATATTCACGCGCAGCGTGGAGAACACCCACGGCATCGCGCCCGGCAGAATGAGCTTCGTGAAGATCATCGAAGGCTTCGCGTTGAACGAGCGGAACAGGTTGAGCAGGTCCTTGTCGACTTCGCGCGCGGCGGCGCACGAGGAGATCATCGCCACGGCGAAGGTGGAAATGCCCGCGAGCCAGACCTTCGAGGTCATGTCCGAACCGAACCAGATCACGATCAGCGGTCCGAGAGCGATCTTCGGAATACTGTTCAGGATGACTGACAATCCTTCGGCCACGCCGGAAACGCGCGGCACGAACCACAGCAGCAACCCGAGCGCGATGCCGAGCCCACTGCCCACCACGAGACCGAGCACGGTTTCGTAGAGCGTGACGAGCGTGTCGCTCACGAGCGTGCCGCCGTTCAATCCTTGCTGCGCGGCGAGCCAGATCCCTTCCGGCGAGCCGAGCAGCTTCCCGTTGATCCATCCCGCCGTCACGGCCACCTGCCACAGCCCGACCAGCGCGATGACGATGAGCGCGACCGCGCCCGTGGTGCCGAATTTCGCCGCGTGGCGCGGCTTCGCGCGCCGGCGCACCGGCGCGTTGCTGGAGATCGCTACGTCGCTCATGCCGTCGCTCCCGAGTGCTGGATGGTGTGGCTGCGCAGTCCGTTCCAGACGCGCGAGTGGAAGGTGCGAAATTCGGGCGCCTCGCGCGCCGATACCGCCGTGCGCGGGCCATGCGTGGTGAGACGCACGTCGATGTCGTCCTCGATACGCGCCGGGCGGCCGCCCAGCAGAATCACGCGGTCGCTCATGGCGATCGCTTCCTCGATATCGTGCGTGACGAGCACGACGCTCGTGCCGTTCTGCGCCCGCAACGCCATGACGTCGTCTTCCAGCGCGAGGCGCGTCTCGTAGTCGAGTGCGGAAAACGGCTCGTCGAGCAACACGAGCGTGGGATCGACGAGCAGCGTGCGCGTGAGCGCCACGCGCTGGCGCATGCCGCCGGAGAGCGAATGCGGATACGACCCGGCCACCGAAGCCAGACCGTAACGCGCCAGCATTTGCCGCGCACGCTCGTAGTCGGCGGGTTTGACCTTGCGATACAGCTCGATGCCGAGCACGGCGTTTTGCAACACCGTGCGCCACGGCATCAGCAGATCCTTTTGCAGCATGTAGGCGATGCGGCCCGCGCCGCCGTCCGCGCGCGCGCCCACGCTCACCTGCCCCGACTGCGGCGCGATGAGCCCGGAAACGAGGTTGAACAGCGTGCTCTTGCCCGCGCCGCTGCGGCCGACGATCGAGACGATCTCGCCGCTCTTCACGCTGAAATCGAGGCGCTCGAAGATCGGCACGTCGATTCCATCGGCAGTCCGAAACGAATGACTGAGTTGCTGGACCTTGAGGCGGTCCGTACCCGACGCGCGCGTCGTATCGATTGCAGCCGTTGCGGACGCAACGGTTTGGGTAGAGAGACTCATGGACATCTCCATCGGTACGTGGTGTGCGTTTGTGCTGTGCACAACACATAATGCACAATCAAAAAACCGCGCCGCAAGTGGAAAAAAATAGAAAACGCAATTGGGAATTGCCTGCCCGGCGATGGTGCGTGACGGCACTCGAACGCGGCATGACTCCAGCGTCGTGCGCGCGCGGTGCACGGCGGTGGCGCCGCATGGCGTGATGATGGTGCGCGTGGCGTGCGGGAGATGGGTATTGCGGATCGGTGCGGAAGACACCGGCAAGAACGATCGACAAGATCGGGCGCGCACGGCAGCGCGCACGGCCATCGTTACGAGTCAGACTTTGACCAGGTTGAACAGATCACGCATCGAGCGTTTCGCGAGACGGCGCATGAACGCGGGATCGAGCCGCGTGGCGGGACCGCTCGCGCTGAGGGCCGCGACTACCCGGCCACGCAACCGTAACGGCAGCGCGACGCAATTCAGATCGCGCTCCGAGGCCTGTACGTCGAGCGCATAACCCGCCGCGCCAATCGTTGCCAGTTCCGCGTCCAGCGCGTGCGAAATGCGCCGCGCGCCGCGCAAGCGCGTCGCGAGCGCCGTATCGTTCGCGAGAAAGATCTTGCCGGCCGCCGATGTGGTGAGCGCATCGCGCCGCGCGTTGGCCGGCAGTCGCAGCGCGCGGCCTTCGCCATCGAGCGCGTCGAGCGTGAGATACGCGCGCGTGCCGCCGGGCACTGTGAGAAAGCAGTTCTCGCCGCACGATTCGTTGAACGCGCGCAGTGCCGGGGCGAACGCCCTGCGCAGCGCGTCAGCGCGCGTACGCGCCGGGTGCGCCGCTAACGCCAGCCGGTGCCCGAGCACATAACGCGTGCGTTCGCGTGTGACGTAACCCATCTCCACGAGCGTATCGAGCACGCCATGCACGGTGCTTCGGCTCGATCCCACCGCGTCGGCCAACTCGCTCAGGCGCGCCGAACCGCCAAGCTCGCCGAGCGTTTCGAGTAGACGCAGGGCGCGTTGCACCGACTGCATCGAGCGCGCTTCGCGTTCGGGCTCTGGCCTCTCCACACGCGCGTTTTCACACTCCATCGACATGCTTCCGTTTGCCTCCCGCCGTGGCGCATTCCTGAAAAATTCGGCCATGACGAACTTCGGCCGGTTTCGACGCGCGGCCAGACTGACGCACCGTCGAGGCCGCCTATAGTACCCGCTCGATTGGCAACGGCAAGGAACGGACGATGGAACTCGGTTTGCAAGGGGCGAAGGTGTTGGTCAGCGGTGGCTCGCGCGGCATTGGGCGCGCGATCGTCGAGGCGTTCGTGAAAGAAGGCGCGCGCGTGGGCTTTTGCGCGCGTGGCGAGACCGGTGTGCGCGCAACCGAAGCGGCTGTGGGTAACGACGTGTTCGGGCAGGCCGTGGACGTCACGGACGCCGCGCAAATCGAAGGCTGGGTCGAAGCGAGCGCGAAGCGGCTCGGCGGTATCGACATCATCGTGCCGAACGTGAGCGCGCTCGCGGGCGGCGGCGACCTCGCGACGTGGCGCCGCGCGTTCGAGACGGATCTGCTCGGCACGGTGAGCTTCGTGAACGCCGCGTTGCCGCACCTGCGCCGCTCCGCAACGGCGGCGGTCGTGCTGATCTCGAGCGTGTCCGGTCGCGAGGTGGATCGCTTCGGCGAACCTTACGGTGTGCTTAAAGCCGCGCTCAGTCACTATGGCAAGACACTCTCGGCGCGGCACGCGCGGGACCGTATACGCGTGAACACCGTATCGCCCGGCAATGTGTATTTCGCCGATGGCGTGTGGGGAAAGATCGAGCAGGACACGCCGGAAACCTTTGCCGAGTGCCTGGCGGCGAACCCATTGGGGCGCATGGCCCGGCCCGACGAAGTCGCCAATGCGACGGTATTTCTCGCCAGCCGCGCGGCGAGCTTCGTCACGGGCACCAACCTGCTCGTGGATGGCGGCCTCACGCAAGGCGTGCAGTTCTAGCTCGCGAACCCACGGTGCAAAAGCCTTGCGGAAACCGCATGAAAACTCACGGCAATAAAAAACCCGCCACGCGGGCGGGTGAATCCACGTCATGGAGACATGGAGGAGACCGAATCAATCTAACTCAAAACGATGGTGCGTTGCAACACGCCCTTTTATTGTGTTGCAATGTCCCGACAATTGAGTGACTTTATTTTGTCCAACCCGTGACTGTCATGAACGGCGGTTAATCTGCGAGGACGCCCTATACGGAATAGCCCCCGTCGGGCGTAACCCCTCGGCCGCGTCTTTGTATGCGGCTTTTTTTTCGCCCGCGTTTTGTTCGTATTTCAGGTCGAAACCGCGTGATGTTTGATTCGATAGCAAACATTCAGCGCAAATCAAAGCACGCGATTGAGCGCCCGGGTGAATCGCGCGAGCGCGCCTTCCACGTCGTTCAGCTTGTCCAGCCCGAACAAGCCAATGCGGAAGGTCTTGAAGTCCTCGGGCTCGTCAACCTGCAAAGGCACACCCGCTGCGATCTGCACGCCCGCATCGACGAACTTCTTGCCGGTGCGAATGCCGTCGTCGTCCGTGTAACTCACCACCACGCCCGGCGCCTCGAAGCCCGCCGCCGCCACGCTGCGCAGGCCGCGGTCCGCCAATAGCGCGCGCACGCGCGTGCCCAGTTCGAGTTGCTCCGCTTTTACCTTGTCGAAGCCATAGGCCTCGGTTTCCTTCATCACGTCGCGCAGCGTGGCGAGGCTGTCCGTGGGCATGGTCGCGTGATAGGCGAAGCCGCCGCCTTCGTAGGCTTCCATGATCTGCAACCACTTGCGCAGATCGCAGGCGAAGCTCGTGCTCGTGGTGCTTTCGATACGCTCGCGCGCGAGCGCCCCGAGCATGACCAGCGCGCAACCCGGCGACGCGCTCCAGCCTTTTTGCGGCGCGCTGATCAGCACGTCCACGCCACTGGCTTCCATGTCGACCCAGACCGTGCCCGAGGCGATGCAATCGAGCACGAACATGCCGCCCACGCCGTGCACCGCGTCGGCGACCGCGCGCAGGTACGCGTCGGGCAGCATCATTCCCGAAGCGGTTTCCACGTGCGGCGCGAACACGAGATCGGGCTTGTGCTGCCGGATCGCGGCCACCACTTCTTCGATAGGCGGCGGCGCGTAGGCGGCCTGCCGGCCGGCTTCGACGGGGCGCGCCTTCAGCACGATCGACTCGGACGGAATGCGGCCCATGTCGAAGATCTGCGACCAGCGGAAGCTGAACCAGCCGTTGCGGATCACAAGGCATTTTTTGCCGGTCGCGAACTGCCTCGCCACCGCTTCCATACCGAAGGTCCCGCTGCCCGGCACGATCGCCACGGCCTTCGCGTTGTAGACTTTTTTCAGCGAGGTGGAGAGGTCGCGCATGACGCCTTGAAAGCGCTGCGACATGTGATTGATCGAGCGGTCGGTGTAGACCACTGAGTATTCGAGAAGTCCTTCGGGGTCGACATCGGGAAGTAGACCTGGCACGCTCGCCTCCGTAAATAGAATGATGGATATGCGCCGAAAGAGAGCATAACGCCTTCGGCGAACTCGTAGTGATCGCCTGGGCTGACCGCCGGATCGCTCGCGCCGCATGGTGCGTCGCAACGCGCGCACGAGAGCGGTATGCGCTCGCTCAGGTCCGCGCGGGCGGCTGCGGATTGTTGGCCGGATTCGTATCGAACCGGCTCACGCTTTCGATACCCGCGGTGCCGACCAGCGCGGAAAGCCGCTCGTGCAACCAGTCGGCGCGGGTCTCGCCATACACCTGTTCGCCGTCCACATACACCGTGAACGACTTCAGATACTTCGCCTTTTTCTCCGGGTTGTCGATCGTAGCTTTCGTCCATTGATACAGCGGATACTGCTCGACGCCCACGCGCTGCGCCTCGCTCACGTACCCGGCAAACGCATCGTACTGACACACCAGCGTGGCGTTGCCCTCGCGCAGGACCGCGTCGAGCGCCTCGCTGCCTTCGAACGGCCGGTGCGCACGCAAGGCCTCGGCCTGCCCGGCCGCCACCGTGATGCGAATCTGGAATTGCCATGGTGCCGCCATCGCTACCTCCCCCAAACGAACCTTGAACGGTCGATCGGACGTTAGCATACGTCGCCGTTAACCTGCCACCGCTCGCGCACGGCGTAAGGCCGGTGCAGTTAGTCGACGGCATTGGCGCGGGCTTGCAAAGTGTAGCTGTGCCCACGCTCGTGGTGGCGCTCGGGTGAAAGGCTCGGGACGCGTCAACGTCGCGCAGCAGTTTGCGCTATCGCGGTACATTTTCGCGCTCGGCGCGGGCGCGGTTGGCTCGTTGGCGTGATGGCGTGACGGCTCGGCGGTTTCCGCTCGCCGCTCGCCGCGCGACGCCGCGGCACGGAGCGTTGGCGTCGAGGCGCTGAGCGAGCGCGCGTTATGAATGCTTCGTTATCCGAAGCAGGCGGCCAGCCAGCGCTCGGCCCACGTATTCGCGTAGGCGACCGCGTCATCGCGCAAGTCGAAGCCCGCCAGATCGCCGCTCGCGTGCAGTTCGTATTCGCCGCCGTCGGCGCGGCGCGCGTTGATGCGGGCGTGCGCGATGTACTCGCCATCGGCACGACGCGGGGTGGAATCGATCGAGAAGTAAGCAGCGGCCGTGTTCATACGCACCTCGACACAAGGATCAGTCACAACGCGGGTGACCTCGGCGGCAATGCAATGGGTGGGATTGCCATGTCGATGTGGATAGACCGGCAAGGCCGGCCTACGATACAGGCGTACGAACGAAGTCATTCATTCGAGCGCACGCGGCGTACCCAACACGGCCAGCAACACCGCCAAACACGCTACCCCAGCGCCGTGCGCAAATACGGCGCAGTCCGGCTTGTCCCCACCTGCGCGACCGTTTCCGGCACGCCCTCGGCGACGATCCGCCCGCCCTCGTCGCCCGCGCCCGGCCCCACGTCGATCATCCAGTCGCTTTGCGCCGCCACGCGCATGTCGTGTTCGACGAGGATGACCGTATTGCCCGCGTCGACGAGACCATGCAGCTGTTCCATCAAACGGTCGGTGTCGGCGGGATGCAGCCCCGTGGTCGGCTCGTCGAGGATATAAAGCGTGTCGCCGCGCTGTGCGCGCTGCAGTTCGGTGGCGAGCTTGATGCGCTGCGCCTCGCCGCCCGAGAGTTCCGTGGCCGGCTGTCCAAGCCGCAAATAACCGAGCCCGATCGCGCGCAGCACCTCGAGCGAGCGCATCACCGGCGCCTCGCCCGCGAAGAACTCGCAGGCGCTATCCACGGTCATCGCGAGCACGTCCGCGATCGTGCGCTCGCGCCAGCGGATGTCGAGGGTTTGCGGGTTGTAGCGGCTGCCGTGGCAGGTGGAACAGGCGGCATACACGCTCGGCAAAAACAGGAGTTCGACCATCACGAAGCCCTCGCCTTCACAGGTCGGGCAACGCCCCTGCGCCACGTTGAACGAAAAACGCCCGGCGCTGTAGCGACGCTTGCGCGCGGCCGGTGTCTGCGCGAACAGCTTGCGCACGTGATCGAACAAACCGCAATAGGTGGCGAGATTGGAGCGCGGCGTGCGGCCGATCGGCTTTTGATCGACCCGCACCAACCGGCGAATCGCCTCCATGCCCGCCACGATCCGCCCGTCGGTGGTCGCGGGCGCGGCGGCGAGCAGCGGATCGAGGTCGTCTTCGTCAGGCGCCTCGGGCACGCGGCCGAGCCGCTCCGCCACGAGGTCGGGCAGCGCCTGGCTCACGAGGCTCGATTTGCCCGAACCCGAAATGCCGGTCACGACGCTCAGGCACCCGAGCGGGAACGCGGCGTTCAGGTCATGCAAATTGTTGCGCGTGACGCCCGCGAGCCGCAACCAGCCGCGAGGTTCGCGGCGCGCCGCGTTGGCGCGCGCCGGGCGCACGCCTTCGTCGGCGAACAGATACCGACGGGTATGCGAAGCGCTCACGCGCGCGAGCCCGCCGGGCGGCCCGCTGTAGACCACGCGACCGCCGGCCTCACCCGCCTCCGGCCCGACGTCGACAAGCCAATCGGCCTGTCGCATGACGCCCAGATCGTGCTCGACGACGAACAGCGAATTACCGGCCGCCTTCAGGCGCTGCAACGCTTCGAGCAGCGCGTCGCCATCCGCCGGATGCAGTCCCGCCGAGGGCTCGTCGAGCACGTACACCACGCCGAACAACTGCGACGACAGCTGGGTCGCAAGCCGCAGACGCTGCAATTCGCCCGCGGAGAGCGTGGGCGTCGCGCGGTCGAGCGAGAGATAGCCGAGCCCCAGATCGATCAGCGTGCCGAGCCGTTCGAGCAGTTCGATGGCGAGCCGCTGCGCGGCCATGCGCTTTTCCGCCGACAGATTGGGCGTGCGGCGCACGTCGGGCGCGGCGGCGTGCGCCGCACCGCCTGCCGCAACCCGGCGCGCGGTGGCCGCGCGGCGCGCTTCGCGGGCCAGCGGAGCACTGACGTTGGCCGCCGCTTCCGGTGCCCACTCGCCGCGCGACACGGGTTCGAGCAAGGCCGCGAGCCGCGCGATCGGCAATTGCGACAGTTCGCCGATATCGAATCCCGCGAACGTCACCGCAAGCGCTTCCGGTTTGAGGCGTTTGCCGTGGCACGCCGGGCAGTCGCTGCTGATCATGTACTGCGAGACACGCTTTTTCATCAACGCGCTCTGCGTGCTCGCAAAGGTATGCAGCACGTAGCGGCGCGCGCCGGAAAAGGTGCCCTGATAGCTGGGTTCCGCCTTGCGTTTGAGCGCGGCGCGCGTCTCCTTCGGCGTGAAGCCCGCATAGACCGGCACGGTGGGTTGCTCTTCGGTGAAGAGGATCCAGTCGCGGTCTCTTTTGGGCAGGTCACGCCATGGCGTGTCGATGTCGTAGCCCAGCGTGACGAGGATGTCGCGCAGATTCTGGCCGTGCCAGGCGGGCGGCCACGCGGCGATCGCACGCTCGCGTATGCTCAGCGAGTCGTCGGGGACCATCGAGTGCTCGGTCGCGTCGTACACGCGGCCCAGGCCGTGGCAAGTCGGACAGGCGCCCTGCACCGTGTTGGGCGAAAAGTCCTCGGCGTACAGCATCGGCTGATCGGGCGGATAGCTGCCCGTGCGCGAGTACATCATGCGCACGACGCTGGACAGCGTGGTCACGCTGCCCACCGAAGAGCGCGCGCCCGGCGTGCCACGCTGCTGTTGCAAGGCAACGGCGGGCGGCAGACCTTCGATGGCGTCCACGTCGGGCGCGCCGACCTGCTCGATCAGACGCCGCGCGTACGGCGCCACCGACTCGAAATAGCGCCGCTGCGCCTCCGCGTACAAGGTGCCGAACGCGAGCGACGACTTGCCGGAGCCGGAAACACCCGTGAAGACCACGAGCGCGTCGCGCGGGACATCGACATCGACGCTCTTGAGATTGTGTTCGCGCGCGCCGCGCACCTGCACGAAGCCGGTGGGCGCGAAACTGGCCGCTGGGGAGGCGGGAGCGGTATGGCGTCGGCGGGATTGGGTCATGGCGAAGGCGCGAATGCAAGGCGGGATCGGGCGTGGGCGACCCGGCGTACCGTCGTGGGCCGCCGGGCCGGCGTGAGCGCATTCCCTTGCAAATATCGCTCCCATGCGGGCCGGACCGCCGGCACCGCGCCCCGCTCAGGCCGCGTCCCCCTCGCGATGCACGGGCTGCGTCTCCTTCAACCGCTTTGCCAGCCGTGATGCCTGCAAATAGCCGGGATTCGCGGGCCGCTTCAGGTACCGCCCCACGCCGCGCCGCGCGCGCAAGTCGCCGTTCGCCCACACGAGTTCGCCCTGCGAGACGGTATGCGTGGGCACGCCGCGCACCGTCATCCCTTCGAACACGTTGAAGTCCACGTTCTGGTGATGCGTCTTCACGGAGATCGTGCGCGTGGCTTCCGGGTCCCAGACGACGAGATCGGCGTCGGCGCCCGCGGCGATCGTGCCCTTGCGCGGATACAGGTTGAAAATTTGCGCGGCATTCGTCGACGTCACGCGCACGAACTCGTTCGGCGTGAGGCGGCCCGTGTTCACGCCCTGATCCCACAGCACGGCCATCCGGTCTTCCACGCCGCCGCAACCGTTCGGAATCCGCGTGAAGTCGTTGCGCCCCATGGCTTTCTGCGAGGCGCAGAACACGCAGTGATCGGTGGCCGTGGTGTGCAGCAAACCGCCTTGCAGGCCACGCCAGAGCGCGTCGCGGTGTTCCTGGCTGCGAAACGGCGGGCTCATCACGTGGGCGGCCGCGCGGGTCCAGTCCGGGTCGCGATACACGGCCTCGTCGATCACGAGATGCCCCGCGAGCACTTCGCCGAACACGCGCTGGCCTTCGCTGCGCGCGCGCGTGATGGCCTCGAGCGCGTCTTTCGCCGAAACGTGCACGATATACACGGGCACGCCCAGCACCTGGGCGATGCGAATGGCGCGATTGGCCGCTTCGCCTTCCACTTCGGGCGGCCGCGAGAGCGGATGCGCCTCCGGCCCCGTGAAGCCGCGCGCCAGCAACTCGCGCTGCAACTGGAACACGAGTTCGCCGTTTTCCGCGTGCACCGTGGGCAGCGCGCCCAGTTCGAGCGAGCGCGCAAAACTGTTCACGAGGATTTCGTCGTCGGCCATGATGGCGTTCTTGTACGCCATGAAGTGCTTGAAGCTCGACACGCCGTGCTCGTTCACGAGCAGCCCCATGTCGCGATGCACGCTCTCGTCCCACCACGTGACCGCCACGTGAAAACCGTAGTCGGACGCCGACTTCTCGGCCCAGCCGCGCCACGCTCGAAACGCGTCCATGAGCGGCTGCTTCGGATTGGGAATCACGAAGTCGATGATCGACGTCGTGCCGCCCGCGAGCCCCGCCGCCGTGCCCGTATAGAAGTCGTCGCTCGCGGTCGTGCCCATGAAGGGCAACTCCATATGCGTATGCGGGTCGATGCCGCCTGGCATCACGTACTGTCCGCCCGCGTCGACCACGGTCGCGCCCGCGGGCGCTTCGAGATTGTCGCCGACCGCCTGGATCACGCCGTGCTCGCAGAGCACGTCCGCGCGCCAGCTTTTGTCCGCGTTCACGATGGTGCCGCCTCGAATCAGGATCGCCATGATGCTCTGTCTCCTTCTAGATGCTTCGGTATCCTTCGGTTTTCCGCTACGCGCCACGCGCCGCAACGGTCATGCGCTGGCCACGGTCGGGCGCCGGCTCTTGCCGAGCTTCATGAGCACGCCATACACCAGCGCCGCGATCGCGAGACCCACGAACCACGCGTACGTGTAGAGGCCCTTGAACGCGTCGGGTACGGAAGGAAACGCGTTCGGGAAAGCGATGTTGAGAAAGCCCGGCAGGTTAGGCAGCACGCCCGCGAGCAAGGCGATGACCGCGGCCGGATTCCAGCCGTTGGAATACGCGTACTCGCCGTTCTCCTCGAACAGTTGCGCCGTGTCGAGCCGCGTGCCGCGGATCAAAAAATAATCGACCATGAGAATGCCCGCAACCGGGCCGAGCAACGCCGAATACCCCACGAGCCACGTGAAGATATAGCCCTGCGTGGTGGCGAGAATTTTCCACGGCATCATGACGATGGCGATACCGGCGGTGATCAGGCCGCCCGCCTTGTACGAAATGCCTTTGGGCCACAGGCTCGAAAAATCGTAGGCCGGGCCGACGAGGTTCGCGGCCAGATTGCAGCACATCGTGTCGAGCGTGAGGATCACGAGCGCGATGCCCACGCCCACGCCTTCCATGCGGCTCGTGAGGTCGATCGGGTCCCAGATGGCCTTGCCGTAGATCACCACCGTGGCCGAAGTCACCACCACCGACACCACGGAGAGCAGCGCCATGGGCACGGGCAAGCCCAGCGCCTGGCCCACGAACTGGTCCTTCTGCGTTTTGGCGAAGCGTGTGAAGTCGGGGATGTTGAGCGCGAGCGTGGCCCAGAAACCCACCATGGCCGTGAGGCTCGGCCAGAACGTCGCCCAGAACAGGCCCGCCTTCTTGCCGCCCGCCGCGAATTGCGAAGGCTGCGAGAGCATCGAGCCCACGCCGCCCGCTTTCGAGCAGGCCCACCACACGAGCACCACGCACATCACGACCTTGATGGGCGCCGACCAGCTTTCGAGCCAGCGGATGGAGTCCGTGCCGTGCAGGATGAAGTACAACTGCAGCACCCAGAACACGAGAAAGCAGCTGCCCTGCCCGATGGAAATGCCCAGAAACGGCAGTGCGTCGCCCACCAGCGCGTTGTGCGTGAGGATGTTGGCGAGCGTGTAGATGGCGCTGCCGCCGAGCCACGACTGTATGCCGTACCAGCCGCACGCCACGATGGCGCGCAGCATGGCGGGCAGCTTCGCGCCTTGCGTACCGAACGACGAACGCACCAGCACCGCATAGGGAATGCCGTACTTCGCGCCCGCATGACCGATCAGCAGCATCGGCACGAGCACGATCACGTTGCCGAGCAGCACGGTCGTCACGGCCTGCCACGGCGACATGCCCTGCTCCGTCAAACCGGCCGCGAGCATGTAGGACGCGATGTTCATCACCATGCCCACCCACAGCGCCGCGAAGTGATACCAGCGCCAGGTGCGCTGCGCGATGCCGGTGGGCGCGAGGTCGTCGTTGTATAGCTCGCTATTGGCGCGGCGCGCGGTGGCGTCGGCGGCTAGAGGTTGACTCATGATGCGAACTCTCCGTGGCTTGTCGTTTATGTGACTTCGTTTGAATCGATTCGATATCCGAACTATCTCGGCGCGGGTCAGAAACGATCAAGCGGCTTTCGGGTCGGGCACGCGCGCCGGATTGTTCGGATGCGTGGTCCAGTTCGCGTACCGTTCGCCCGAATCCACGCGCGCCATCGTGATGCATTCGTCCACCGGGCAAACGTGCATGCAGAGATTGCAGCCCACGCAGTTCGCATCCACCACTTCGAAGTGGCGCTGGCCGTCGCGCGTCGCCGTGATCGCCTGGTGCGACGTGTCTTCGCAGGCAATATGGCAGAGCCCGCATTGAATGCAGCGGTCTTGATCGATACGCGCCTTGATGTCGTAGTCGAGGTTCAGATACTGCCAGTCGGTGACATTGGGCACGGCGCGCCCGCGTAGGGCGTCGAGATTCGCGTAGCCCTTGTCGTCCATCCAGTTCGAGAGACCGTCGATCATGTCGTTGACGATGCGAAAGCCGTAGTGCATCGCGGCCGTGCAGACCTGTACGCTGCCCGCGCCCAGCACGATGAATTCGGCCGCGTCGCGCCAGTCCGAAATGCCGCCGATGCCGGAGATGGGCAAGCCCTGCGTTTGCGGGTCGCGGGCGATTTCCGCCACCATGTGCAGTGCAATGGGCTTCGCGGCGGGACCGCAATAGCCGCCGTGCGTGCCCTTGCCGTCCACGGTGGGCAGCGGCGCCATCACGTCGAGATCCACGCCCACGATCGAGTTGATGGTGTTGATGAGCGACACGCCGTCCGCCCCGCCCTGGAGCGCGGCGCGCGCGCCATGGCGAATGTCGGCCACATTGGGCGTGAGCTTCACGAGGCACGGCAGCCGCGTGCCCTCCTTCACCCAGCGCGTGACCATTTCGATGTACTCGGGCACCTGCCCCACGGCCGCGCCCATGCCACGCTCGCTCATGCCGTGCGGGCAACCGAAATTCAGCTCCACGGCGTCCGCGCCCGTGTCCTCCACCAGCGGCAGGATCCATTTCCAGTCGCGCTCGTTGCACGGCACCATCAGCGAAACGATAAGCGCGCGGTCGGGCCAGTCGCGCTTGACCTGGGCGATCTCCTTGAGATTGACGTCGAGCGGCCGGTCGGTGATGAGTTCGATGTTGTTCAGACCCGCGATACGCTGGCCGCGCCACGTGGTCGCGCCGTAGCGCGAACTCACGTTCACCACGTGCGGATCGAGGCCCAGTGTTTTCCAGACCACGCCGCCCCAACCTGCCTCGAAGGCGCGATTGACGTTCCAGGCTTTGTCGGTGGGCGGCGCGGAAGCGAGCCAGAACGGGTTGGGCGATTGAATGCCGGCAATCGTGCAGCGCAAGTCGGCCATGATGCGACTCCTTTCGTATGGTCTGGAAGGTGAGGCTGTCGTGCGGCATGAGCCGCGCGCTTCACAACGACGCTTCACATCGGCGCTTCACAACGGCATTTCAGGCCGCTTTCGCCGATTGATTCGCGAGGAAACGGTCGATGGCGCGCGCCGCGAGCTTGCCGTCCTGCACGGCCTGCACGGTCAGATCGGTGGCGCCGTGACCCGCGCAGTCGCCGCCCGCATACACGCCTTCGAGCGAGGTCGCGCCGTCCGCGTCCACTTCAATGCGCGTGCCGCCCGCGCTCGTCCGCAAGCCGTCGAGTCCCGCCGGCACGAGCGTCTGGCCAATGGCTTTCAGCACCATGTCGGCGGCCACGCGCACGACTTCGCCGGTGCCGCGCAGCGCGCCGTTCGCATCGAGTTCGGTGCGCTCGAATTCCACGGCCTGCACCCGCGCACCGCCCTCCGCGCCGATCACGCGCAGCGGCTTCATCCACTCGGCCAGCGTCACGCCTTGCGCGCGCGCGAATTCCTGCTCGGCCCACGTCGCGCTCATCTGCTCTGTGCCGCGGCGATAAGCGAGCGTCACCTGCTCCGCGCCCAGCTTGCGGCTTTGCACGGCGGCGTCGATGGCCGTGTTGCCGCCGCCGAGCACCACGACCTTGCGGCCCACCGGCACTGTCGTCAGGTCGCTCGCGGCGCGCAGGCGCGCGATGAAGTCGACGGCATCGAGCACGCCTTCGAGCTGTTCACCCTCGATGGCCAGCGCGTGCGTGCCGCCCAGTCCCACGCCGATGAATACCGCGTCGTACGACGCGCGCAGGTCCGCCAGCGTCATGTCACGCCCGAGCCGCTTACCCTGCTGCAGTTCGATGCCGCCCACGGAGAGCAGCCACTGCACTTCGCGCTGCGCATAGTCGTCCACGGTCTTGTACGCGGCGATGCCGTACTCGTTGAGCCCGCCCGGCAACTCGCGCGCGTCGAACACGCTCACGCGATGGCCCGCGAGCGCCAGCGTGTGCGCGCACGCGAGACCGGCCGGTCCCGCGCCGATCACGGCCACCCGCCGCCCCGTTTCGCTTGCGCGCTTGAACAGCGCGGGCGCGCCGGCCGCTTCACGCGCCATCTGATAGTCGGTGGCGTGACGCTGTAACGCGCCAATCTGCACTGCTTCGCCATCCTGATGATTTCTCACGCACGCGCCTTCGCACAGAATCTCGGTGGGACACACGCGCGCGCACATGCCGCCCAGCGGATTCGCGCTCAGGATGTCACGCGCCGCGCCCTTGAGATTGCCGTTGCCGATCTTGCGGATAAAACCGGGAATGTCGATGCCCGTGGGGCACGCGTTCACGCACGGCGCGTCGTAGCAGTAGTGGCAGCGGTCCGCGGCGATCACGGCCGCGTTGGCGGAAAGCGGCGGCGCGACATCGGCGAAGCGGCAGCCGAGTTGCTCGGCACTGAGGCGCGCGGGGGCGATGCCGTCGGCGGCATGCGAGGTGGGCTGGGACATCCGGATGCTCCTTGCGAAACAAAACACGGGTCCGCCGGCCGTGCGCGTGAAACGCGCGGCCGGTACGTGGGGAAACGTTGGAAAGACTGCGCGGCTCTCTGGCCGCTGGGGGTTATCGACGCAACGTTGGAAGCCGCGTCGACATGACGATCATCCCGGTTCGCTGGCGCGTTCGAGCATGGCGTGCAGCAGCACATTCGCGCCCGCTTCGATCCATTCGATCGTCGCGTCCTCGATCTCGTTGTGACTGATTCCGTCGATGCACGGCACGAACACCATCGAGGTGGGCGCGACCGTGGCGAGATAGCACGCGTCGTGGCCCGCACCCGAAACGATGTCGCGGTTCGCATAGCCGAAGCGCTCCGCCGCCGCGCGCACGGACTGCACGCACGCCGTGTCGAACGGCACGGGCGCGTAATAGAAAATCTGCTCGACCTCGGCTTCGAGCTTGCCTTGCTCCGCGATCTTCGCGATGCCTTCGCGCAGTTCGGCGTTCATCTGCGCGAGCACGTCGTCTTGCGGATGGCGGAAGTCGATGGTGAAGAACACGCGGCCCGGAATGACGTTGCGCGAGTTCGGATACACCTGCATCATGCCGACCGTCGCACACGCGAGCGGCGCGTGACGCAGGCCGATTTCGTTGACGAGCTGCACCACGCGCGAGGCGCCCAGCAGCGCGTCGCGGCGGCGCGGCATGGGCGTGGGGCCCGCGTGCGCCTCCTGGCCCGTGAGCACGACTTCGTACCAGCGCTGCCCTTGCGCGTCCGTCACCACGCCAATGGTCTTGTGTTCCGCTTCGAGTATCGGTCCTTGCTCGATATGCAGTTCGAACGCCGCGTGGATCTTGCGGCCGCCGCACGGCAGATCGCCCGCATAGCCAATACGCTTCAGCTCTTCGCCAAGGGTCTTGCCGTCCACGTCCTTGCGCGAGAGTCCGTAGTCGAGCGTGAATACGCCCGCGAACACGCCCGAGGCCACCATGGCGGGCGCGAAGCGCGAGCCTTCTTCGTTGGTCCAGATCACCGTTTCGATCGGATGCTCGGTTTCGATGCCGTGATCGTTGAGCGAGCGGATCACTTCGAGCCCGCCGAGCACGCCGTAGATGCCGTCGAAGCGGCCGCCCGTGGGTTGCGAGTCGGCATGCGAGCCGGTCATCACGGGCGGGAGATCGTTGTTGCGGCCCGCGCGGCGCATGAACACGTTGCCCATCTGATCCACGCTCACCGTGCAGCCCGCCTCTTTCGCCCATTGCACGATGAGGTCGCGGCCCTGTTTGTCGAGATCGGTGAGCGCGAGACGGCACACGCCGCCCTTGGGCGTTGCACCGATTTTCGCCATCTCCATCAGACTGCCCCACAGGCGCTGGCCATTCACGTGGATCGCGGTGGTCAGCGCGGCTTCGCTTACTGCGTTCATGCGGGTTCTCCTGTGCGTGTTCGTCAAACGTGCATGCGTGCCACCGTGTGGGGCGAGAAGCGCCGCGACGGTGCACGCTTCGGTGGCGCTGCGCGGCGCGGGTGAGTGGCGCGATCTCCCGCTCGTCGAATCCTGTCCGATTGGACAGGTTTTAGACGATAAACTTCGCGAATTCAATGCGGTGTTACGAGCGAGAAACGTGCCATCGATGCTGCACTGCGCGAAAAAACCCATGGCGCACGTGCGCGTTTGTCCCGATGCCGCCCGCGACGCGGCGCACGAGTATCGTGGCTACAATGAATTGGCACGCGTGCCGGAAGCCTTCGCAGCGCCCGCTGTCTCGTCGCGTGCTTCTCCTATTGCGGACGAATGGACCGAATACGATGCGCGACGAAGAACCCACCACGCGTGCCGCGTCTCTCGCCACCCGTGCGAGCGCAAGCGCGCCGCGCGACACTGACGCGGCGCACAAGCCAGGGCAACCGGGCCGGCGTAAGGCGTCCATTCGCGCGTCGAACGAATCGCATCTGATCGCCTGCGCCGAGAGCGTGTTCGCCGAACGCGGTTTCGAAGGCGCGAGCACGGCGCTGATCGCCGAGCGCGCCGGGTTGCCGAAGGCGAATCTGCATTACTACTTCCCGACCAAGCTCGCGCTCTACTGGCGCGTCCTCGACGACGTGTTCGAGGAATGGAATGCGGCCGCCAATCTGTTCGACGCCAGCGACGACCCGGTCGCGGCGATCGGCGGTTACGTGCGCGCGAAGATGGCATTGTCGCGCCGCCGCCCGCTCGGCTCGAAAGTCTGGGCGAACGAGATCATCAGCGGCGCGACGCATATGCAGGGCATCTTGCTCGAACGCGTGAAGCCGTGGATGGACACGCGCGTGAAACTGATCGAGCGCTGGATCGACAAAGGGCTGCTCGCGCCCATGGACCCGCCCACGCTGCTGTTCATGATCTGGGCGACCACGCAGCACTATGCCGATTTCGACGCGCAGATTCGCGCGCTCGCGGGGCGGCGCGCCTTGTCGGCGAAACGCTTCGAAGCGACAACAGAAGAAGTGGTGAGCATGATCCTGCGCGCGTGTGGCGCGCGTTCGCCGGATCGCTGAAGAGAAAACGGTTGGTTCGCGCGGGCTGGCGAGTGCGAACCGAGCCTCGCGCCGCCTAGCGGGCGACCTGCGCGAGCTTCAAGGAAAGCCCCGCCGCGTGAATACCCGACGCCGCCGCTTCGGGCAAGCCCGCGTCGCTCACGATATGGTCGAAGCGCTCGAGGCCCGCGATCTTGTACGTGCTGAAGGTGCCGTACTTCGAGCTGGTGGCGAGCAGCACGGTTTGCTCGGCCACTTCGATAGCCGCGCGCTTCACGTCGATCTTGGGCGGCGAAGGCGTGGTCACGCCGCGGCGCAAATCCCACGAACTGGCGGAGATGAACGCGACATCCACGGCAAGCTGGCGCAGCGTGGCCGCCGCGAGTTCGCCCACGCTCGACTGATTCGCGTGATCGAGCAGGCCGCCCGTGTGAATCGCGGCCACGTGTCCCGCGTTCATGAGTTCCTGCATGACCGGGAAGTCGTTGGTCACGACCGTGATGTCGGAGAGCGCGAGGATGTGCGGCACCAGCGCGAGCGTGGTCGTGCCCGCGTCCAGATACGCCGTCATGCCGGGTCGCAGGAACGACGCCGCCATTTGCGCGATGGCGGTTTTCTCGGCGGGATCGATCAACGCCTTCGACACATGGCTCGGTTCGGTGGCGAGCTGGCTCGCCACACGCACGCCGCCGGGCACCGAATGCACGAGCCCATCGCGTTCGAGCAGCGCGATATCGCGCCGCACCGTCATGTGCGAGCAGCCCAGCGACTCCATCAACTGATGCAGCGACAGCACCTTGTCGCGGCGCAGAAGGCGCAGCATCGCTTCGCGGCGCTGATCGGGAATCAGCGGCGCCGTGGTGGTTTCGTCGGGTTTGGTCTTGCTCGACATACGGGTTCTCTGGATGCGGATCGTTCTGGGACGCTGGAGTAAGCGGACGATTTAGCCGTCGATTTTAGCCGATGGCCTCGCCGGCCTACGCATTGACAAACGCATCGGCCTACGCATTGACAAACGCATCGGCCAACTCAGCCAATGAACGTACTCAACAGCATGACGCCCGCGAGCCCGATCAGCGATTGCAGGCACAGCATCAGCGTCCACGTGCGGAACGTCTGCGCGACCGAAAGCTGGAAGTACTCCTTGAAGAGCCAGAAGCCGGAATCGTTCACGTGCGAGAGCATCACGGCGCCCGAGGCGGTCGCGAGCGCCATCAGCTCCGGCGAGACGCCCGGATGCGCCACCAGCAGCGGCGCGACGATCCCGCTCGCCGCCACCGTCGCCACCGTGGCCGAGCCCACGCAAATGCGCAGCAGCGCCGCGAGCGCCCACGCGAGCAGCAGCGGGCTGATCGCCCAGTGCGTGGAGTGCTCGACGATGATCGTGTCGAGATGAATCGACTTGAGCATCTGGCTGAAGCCGCCGCCCGCGCCCAGGATCAGCAGGATCGTGCTGAGCGGCGCAATGCCCTTGCTGACCATCTTCTGCAGGTCGGCGAGCGGATGGCGGCCGCGCACGCCCAGCGCGAACCACGCGAAGATCACGGCGGCGAGCAGCGAAAGAATCGGGTCGTTGAGCGACTGGAACACCACGTAGGCCGCGCTGTTCTTCTCGACGTGACCCATGCCCACGGTGCCCGCCAGCATGAGGCCCGGCGGAATCAGCAGCGAGATCACCGAAAGCGGCAGCGAAGCCGTGGTCGTGCGCGCATCGTCTTCGCCGCGCGTGCCGCCCGGGCCCTTCGCCAGATCCGGCGCGGGACCGAAGAAGCGGCGCGCGGCGAGCGTGAACAGCGGCCCGCACACGATCGCGCTGGGAATGGCGATGACCAGACCGTAGAGCAGCGTGAGGCCCGTGTTCGCGTGATACGCGGCCACGGCCTGGGTGGGCGACGGATGCGGCGGCAGCAAGCCGTGCGACACATACAGCCCGGCCGCGACCGGCAGGCCGATATAGAGCAGATGGCTGCCCGTGCGGCGCGCGATGGTGTACACGAGCGGCGCGAGCATGATGAAGCTCACGTCGAACAGGTGCGGCATGCCGACCAGCAGCGCCGCCGCGCAGATCGTCCACGGCGCGAGCCAGAGCGGGCGCTTGCCGACGAACGCGTTGGCCACGCGGTCCGCGCCGCCCGTGCCGATCAGGATGCCGCCGAGCACCGCGCCGAGCCCGACCACCGGCCCCGTGCGGGCCAGCGCGCCGCCAAAGCCCTTCGTGAAACTCTCGATGCTGTGCTCGGGCGTGACGCCGGCCAGCAGGCCGAGCCCGAGCGCCGTCAACGTGAGCGCGACGAACGGATTCAACCGCACGCGCGCGATCAGAATGATCAAAACGACGATGGCGCCTATGGCCATCGCGATGGTGCCCATCTCTCCCCGCATGGTGTCTCCCTGATGCTTGCCTGTTTTTGCCTGGTTTTTGCCTGGCGTTTGTCTAGTGTTGGTATGACCTGCGGGTGGCGGCGCGGGCGCGCGTCATGAACGAAACGCGCCCGCCGCTCGCATCGCTCAGGCCGCGCCCGCTTGCCACGCTTCGAGCAGCGCGGCGTCGGGGTTTTGCAGATGGTCGAGCGTCAGCAGTTCGCCCGCCGTCACATCGCGCGCCAGCGTCGCGTGCGCCGCGAGATACAGCGGCGCGACGTTGGCCGGCATGGCGGCGCGCTCGATCATGACGGCCTGCACGCCGGTCACATCGTGATGGTGGCCGCCCATGTGCAGCACCGTGCCCGCCTTGATGTCGGTCGTGGCGCGGCCCGCCAGCACCGCGCACTGCGTGGGCTGGGCGGCGCCGGTCGGACGGCCGTGCAGCACGGCTTCGAGCAGCGTGATGGGGGTTTCCACACCCATGAAGTGATACGGCAGATAGAGACAGGCGTAGCGGCCGTTGCGGCTCACCACGTGGCCCTTCTGCGCGAGCAGCGCCCACGTGGGCGCGTCGTGCGTGCGCACCACCACGAACACGCCGCCGGCGAAGCTCGCCTCGTCGGGGCGGCGCAGCATGTTGAACACGTCGATCACACCGGGGCGCGAGAGCACGCCGCCGTCTTCGCGCAGCGCGTAGATGTCGGCGAGTTCGGTCGTGCGCGCGACCGGGTAATGCAGCAGTTCGACGTCGGGGACGAGACCGGTGTTGGTCGCGACCACGGTCATTTCGCAGTAATCGGCCGTGGCCGAAGTCTTGCGGCCGTTCAGCGCCGCGCGGCGCGCGGCGAGCGTGGCGGCCACGTCGTCGCCGAGCGTCATCAGGTTCGCGAGTTCCGGCGCGGCGAAGCGCTGGTCGAGCTGCGTCACCTCGCCCGTGGCCGCGTCGAACACGAGGTCGTATTCGCTCGACTTGCCGGCCGCGACGATCTCGAGACCCAGCGTGCGCGCCCACGACACCCAGCCGATCAGATTCGACGGCTGGTCGCCGTCCGCCGTCGTATACACCACGCCCTGGCTCGCCGCGAGTTGCGCGAGCGAGACACCGGCCACCGCGTCCACTTCCTTGCTGACCATCGCCACGTGGCGCTTCGCCTCGAGCGCCGCACGCGCCGCGCGATAGCCCACCGAGGGATTGCCCGTGCCTTCGACCAGAATGTCGAAGGCGGCCGGATCGAGCAGATTCACGTCGCGCACCAGCGCGATCTGGCCCGGCACGAGCGCGCGCACGCTGGCCGCGTCCGCGCATTCCACCAGCGCAGCCGCTTCATAACCGAGTTCGAGGCACAGCGCGCGCAGACCCGCGAGATCGAGGTCGCACAGCACCGTGGGCGCGAGGCGACCGAGCAGCCGGCTCTGTGCGAGCAGCGTGCGCGCGAAGCCGCCGCCCGCGCCGGTCAGCGCATAGCGAACCACCTGCGGTTCGGCGCCCGAAGCGGCTTGAGGGCGTTGCGCACCCGCACGGAAAAGCAATTCGAAGTTCATAAGGGGTGTCCCCGGTAGTTGGAAGCGGCCCGGCGATCGATCGTCGATAGAACCCGGCGAAGGCGACGCGTGGCATACGTAGGCGGAATGCGGCGGTGAGGCGGACTGCGAGCCCGGGCATCGCCGATATCTTCACAGCGAATTTAACTTTCATTACCACGTTAGTCAACTTTTATATCATGCTTTAACATATTCGAACATTGAGGCATAATCGGCTGACATCGAGGAGAGCCACGCAATGACCCAAAAACCGGAACCCGCCGCGAACGCGCCGCTGCTCGGCTGCATCGCGGACGACTTCACCGGCGCAACCGATCTCGCCAGCATGCTGGTGCGCGGCGGCATGCGCACGGTGCAACTGATCGACGTGCCGACCAGCGCAGAACCCGTCGCCGCCGACGCGCTCGTGGTCGCGCTCAAGTCGCGCACGATTCCCGCCGCCGACGCCATCGCCCAGTCGCTGGCCGCGCTCGCGTGGCTCAAGGCGCAAGGCTGCCGCCAGTTCTACTTCAAATACTGTTCGACCTTCGATTCGACGGCCGAAGGCAACATCGGCCCGGTCGCGCAGGCGTTGATGGACGCGCTCGGCACCGACTTCGCCATTGCCTGCCCGGCGTTTCCCGAGAACGGCCGCACCGTGTATCGCGGCTACCTGTTCGTGGGCGACGTGCTGCTCAACGAATCCGGCATGGAAAAGCATCCGCTCACGCCCATGACCGACCCGAACATCGTGCGCGTGCTGGCCGCGCAGAGCACGGTCGCGACCGGCCTGCTGCGCTACGACGCCATTGCCGCCGGCGAGCAACCCACGCGCGACGCCGCCGCGAAGCTGCGCGCGCAAGGCGTGCGCCTCGCCATTGCCGACGCCGTCTCCAACGACGACCTGCGCACGCTCGGCCGCGCATTCGCCGAGGCGCCGCTGCTCACGGGCGGCTCGGGCCTCGCCATCGGCCTGCCCGAGAACTTCCGCCGCGCCGGTTTGCTGGGCGCGGGCGAACAAGCCGCGCAATTGCCCGCCGTGGGCGGCCGCGCGGTCGTGCTCGCGGGCAGCAGTTCGCGCGCGAGCCAGGCGCAGGTCGCGCACTGGCGCGAAAGCCGTCCCGCGCTGCGGCTCGATCCGCTCGCGCTCGCCGCGGGCGAACCGGTGGTGGAGGCCGCGCTCGCGTTCTTCGAAGACCACGCGAACGACACCGTGCTGCTCTACGCGACGGCCGCGCCCGAGGAACTCGGCGCGGTGCAGGCGCAGCTCGGCGTGGAACGCGCGGGGCAGCTCGTGGAAGGCGCGCTCGCGGCCATCGCGCGCGAACTCGCGCAACGCGGCGTGCGCCGCTTCGTGGTGGCGGGCGGCGAAACCTCGGGCGCCGTGGTGCAGGCGCTCGGCGTGACGCGGCTGCGCATCGGCGCGCCCATCGATCCGGGCGTGCCCTGGACGCTCGGCGACGGCCCGCAAGGCCACCTCGCGCTCGCGCTCAAATCCGGCAATTTCGGCGGCACGGACTTCTTCACCCGCGCCCTCGCGCTTCAGTCATAACCAGGACTTCCATGAATCAGGAAAGCACGCTGCGCGAAGAGATCGCGCGCATCGGCAAAAGCCTTTTCGAGCGCGGCTACGCGACGGGCACGGCGGGCAACATCAGCGCACGGCTCGACGACGGCTGGCTCATCACGCCCACCGACGCCTGTCTCGGCGATCTCGACCCGGCGCGCATCGCCAAGGTCAGCACGAGCGGCGAATGGGTGGCGGGCGACAAGCCTTCCAAGACGCTCGCACTGCATCGCAGCGTCTACGACCATCAGCCCGACATGCACGCGGTCGTGCACACGCACTCCACGCATCTCGTCGCGCTCACGCTCGCGGGCGTGTGGCGTGAAGACGACGTGCTGCCGCCCATCACGCCGTACTACGTGATGAAGGTTGGCCACGTGCCGCTGATCGCGTACCGCCGCCCCGGCGACCCGCAAGTGGCCGAACGCGTGCGCGAGCTCGCGGGCAGCGTGCGCGGCGTGCTGCTCGACCGGCTCGGGCCGGTGGTGTGGCATCGCAGTTTGCGCGAGGCCTCGGCCATGCTCGAGGAGCTGGAAGAAACCGCGCGCCTCGTGCTGATGATGCAGGCGCAAGGCAAGCCCGTCGAGCCGCTGAGCGCGGACCAGATCGACGAATTGAGGACGACGTTCGGCGCGCGCTGGTAAGCGGCGGCGTTCTTATCGTCACCCATCGCACCCGCGTCACACCAACCCATAACACGACACAACACGACACCCGGAGGAGACCCATGCAAGCCGATACCGAAGCTCGCCCGATTGATTCCCCGCACGCGCGGCCGCGCACGCTGCGCGCGCTGCTCGCCACCACGCGCTGGCGCATGATCCTCATGCTGTTCGGCCTCTACACGGTGAACTGTATCGACCGCATGTCGCTCTCGGTCGGCATGCCGTCGATCGTGCGCGAGTTCGCGCTGAGCCCCACCATGCAGGGCCTCGTGCTCTCCTCGTTCTTCTGGACCTACAGCACGTTCCAGATTCCCGCGGGCTGGGCCGCCGACCGCTTCGGCGCGCGCCGCATGATCGGCATTTCGGCGGTGCTGTGGGGCGGCTTCCAGTGCATTGCGGGCTTCGCCGTGAACGGCGTGATGCTGCTGCTCACGCGCATTGGCCTGGGCGTGTTCGAGGCGCCCTACATGCCTTCGGCGACCAAGCTCGCGGCCGCGTGGCTGCCGCCCGGCGAACGCGCGCGCGGCCTCACGCTGATCGACAGCGGCGCGCCGCTCGGTTCGGCCGTGGGCGGCCTCGTCATCAGCGCGCTGATCGGCGCTTCGGGGTCGTGGCGCACCGCGTTCATCGTGGTGGGCGTCTCGACCGTGGTGCTCGGCATCGCCGTGTGGAAGATGCTGCGCGAAACGCCCGAGCAGCACGCGCGCCTCGCCGCCAGCGAAGCCAGCGAGATTCGCGAAGCCAAACGCGCGGCGGGCGAAGCGCCCGGCGCGGTGGCCAATGCGCCGCTCTCGCGCGGCACGATCGCGGCCATGGTGGTCGGCCGTATCGGCTGGGCGATGGTGTTCTTCGGGCTGGTCACGTGGGGCCCGAACTATCTGTCCGTCGGCCGCGGGCTCGACATCCGCAGCATGGGTCTCGCCACCTTCGCGATCTTCCTCGCGGGCGCGATCGGCGAAATTCTTTCGGGCGCGATCGCCGACTGGCTGCAACGCAAGATGCCGCGCGAGCGTGCGATGAAGCTGCTGTTCGGCGTCTCCGGCGGCATGTCGCTGCTGTGCCTCGTGGCGCTGCCGTTCGTTCAGGACGTGCGGCTCGCCGTGGTCGTGCTCTCGGTGGGCGTGTTCTTCCACCTGTGGGGCGGCCTGTACTGGCTGATTCCGGCCATGCTCGCGCCGCGCGAACAGATCGGCCTCGTGGGCGGCGTGATGAACTTCGCGGGCACGGGCGGCGCGATCGCGGTGCCAATCGTGGTGGGCGTGATCGTCGACGTCACCGGCGGCTATCACGCGGTGCTGCTGTTCCTCGCGGCCTGCGCGCTCACCTATCTCATCGGCTCGCTGCTGATCGACTTCAGCGCGAAACCCACCCCTCGCAGGACGACGGAAACGGTATGAACACGATGTACGACGGCCCCATCATCGACACGCACCAGCATTTCTGGACGCTCGCGGGGCGTCGTCATCCGTGGCTCGCGCCGGGTGTGCGCGTGCCCCACCGCTACGGCGACTACGAGGCGATCAAGCACGACTATCTGCCCGACGACTACCGCCGCGACGCCGCCGGTCACGACGTGATCGGCACCGTCTACGTGGAAGCCGAATGGGACCCGGCCACGCCGCTCGACGAAACGCGCTTCGTGACCGAACTCGCGCGCGAATACGGCCTGCCGAACGCGATGGCCGCGCAGGCCTGGCTCGACGCCGCCGACGTCTCCGAGGTGCTCGCCGCGCAGCGCCGTTTCGCGCTGGTGCGCAGCGTGCGCCACAAGCCGGCGCACGCGCACGCCTCGCCCGGCAACACGCTGATGTCGAACGGCCGCTGGCGCGACGGCTATGCGCAGCTCGCGCAGCACGGCCTGCATTTCGAACTGCAAACGCCGTGGCATCACCTGCGCGAAGCGGCCACGCTCGCGCGCGACTTCCCGGAAACGCTGCTGATCGTCAATCACGCGGGCGTGCCCGGCGACCGCTCGGCCGCGACGCTGCACGGCTGGCGCGAGGCGCTCGCCCCGCTCGCGGCGCGCCCCAACACGGCCGTGAAGGTCTCCGGCCTGTGCGAAGCGGGCAAACCGTGGAGCGTGGACGCCAACCGCGAGGTGCTCGCCACGCTGCACGACCTGTTCGGCGCGGAGCGGCTGATGTTCGGCAGTAATTTTCCCGTCGATGGCCTGTTCCTCTCGCTCGACGCGCTGCTCACGGGTTTCAAGACGCTCGTGGCCGCGTGGAGCGCCGCCGAACAGCGCGCGTTCTTCCACGACACGGCCATGCGGGTGTATCGGCCGATCGGCTTGTGAACGGGCTTTTGAAGCCGCGGAACGACCCGCCCCGGCGGTGGCAAGGAAGCGCGGGTGTTCTATCCCGTGAGAAATTGTTCTGTAAAGTTATTTAAACGTTTGCCGTAAACCGGTTTACGCCCGCCTTGCGGGCGATCCGGAGTTCGGGCGGGCGCGGCAGCACACGCCCCGGCCTCCCTCGAACCGCGGGTGCGGCGACGTCGGCGCGCCCGGGCATGGCTGGTTGCCCGGGCGCGTTCGCATGATTCAAGACCACCCAACGTAAAACAATACCCACTACGACTCGCACCATGACAGAAGCGAAAGATCGCAGCCGGCGGAGCTTTCTCAAAGGCTCCATCGCGATTGCACCGATAGCCGTCGTCGGCATTTCGAGCGCCGTGACCCACAACGGCCAACCGGCCGCTGCACGCGGCCTGCCGCCCGCCGATCAGCCCACCGCCGAGCACTACACGCCCGGCTGGTTCACGCCGGAAGAATGGGCGTTCATCAACGCCGCCTGCGACACCTTGATCCCCAAGGACGACGTGGGCCCCGGCGCGGTGGAACTGGGCGTGCCGCAGTACATCGACCGCCAGATGCAAACGCCGTATGGCGACGCGTCGCGCTGGTACATGCAAGGCCCGTTCTTCAAGGTCGAGCCGGAGTTCGGCTATCAGGCCAAGCTCACGCCGAAGGAACAATACCGGCTTGGCATTCGCGCGATCAACGCGTACTGCCGCGCGCACTTCAGCGGCAAGACCTTCGCCGACTTCACGCCCGCGCAGCGCACCGACTTCTTCAAGAAGATCGAGTCGGCCGAGATCAAGAGCGACGACTTCAACTTCAAGGGCTTCTTCAGCGGCTTCCTGCTCAAGAACGTCATGGAAGGCTATTTCGGCGATCCCTCGTACGGCGGCAACAAGGATATGGCCGCCTGGAAGATGATCGGCTACCCTGGCGTGCGCGCCGATTACCTGGAGTTCGTGGGTGAGGCCAAGCCTTATCCGTACGCACCGGTCAGTCTCTACGGCAAGCGAGGATAAGCATGGCCAGCATCAAGAAAAAACCGGTCGACGCCGTGATCGTCGGCTTCGGCTGGACCGGCTCGATCATGGCGATCGAACTGGCCAACGCGGGGTTGAACGTGGTCGCGCTCGAACGCGGCGACGCGCGCGAGACGATCCCCGACTTCGCGTATCCGCAGATCGTCGACGAAATCAAGTACTCGGCGCGCCAGGCGCTGCTGCAGAACCTCGCCAAGACGACCGTCACGAATCGCCATAACAAGGATCAGACCGCCGTGCCCTACCGGCAGATCGGCTCGTTCAAGCCGGGCGAAGGCGTGGGCGGCGCGGGCGCGCACTGGTCGGGCGTGCAGTCGCGCGTGATGCCCGACGAGTTGCGCTACAAGAGCCATATCAGCGAACGCTACGGCGAGAAGTTCATCCCCGAAGGCATGAACCTGCAGGACTGGGGCGTGACCTACGACGAACTCGAACCGTCTTTCGACCGCTTCGAGCGCGTGTGCGGCACCTCGGGCAAGGCCGGCAATATCGAGGGCAAACCGGTTGAAGGCGGCAACCCGTTCGAAGGCCGCCGCTCGAACGAATACCCGCTGCCGCCGCTCGCGGATCACCCCACCGGCAAGCTGTTCGCGGCCGCCGCGAAGAGCCTCGGCTACAAGCCGTTCGCGCTGCCCGCGGGCAACGCCTCGGGCCCGTACACGAACGAGTACGGCTGCCAGCTCGGGCCGTGCAACTTCTGCGGCTTCTGCAGCGACTACGGCTGCCTGAACTACTCGAAGGCCTCGCCGCAAACCGCCATCATTCCGGCGCTGCTGCGCAAGCCCAATTTCGAGCTGCGCGTGAACTCGCACGTCGTGAAGGTCAACACCGACTCCACGGGCAAGCGCGCGACCGGCGTGACCTATATCGACCCGGAAGGCAACGAGGTCGAACAACCGGCGGAGATGGTGATTCTCGCGGCGTTCCAGTTGCACAACGTGCACCTGATGCTGCTCTCGAAGATCGGCCAGCCGTACAACCCGGACACGAACGAAGGCACCGTGGGCCGCAACTTCTGCTACCAGCTGCTCAATAGCGTGAACATGTTCTGGGACAAGGACACGTACATCAACCAGTTCATGGGCGCGGGCGGCGGCGGTCAGGCGATCGAAGAGTTCAACGCGGACAACTTCGACCACTCGAATCTGGGCTTTATCGGCGGCGGCATCATCTGGGGCCGTCAGACCGGCAACGGTCCGGTGCGCGGCATTCCGCTGCCCAAGGGCACGCCCAAGTGGGGCACCGAGTGGAAGCAGGCCGTGAAGGACAACTTCCTGCATACGGGCCGCATCGAATCGCAATGCAGCAACATGGCGTATCGCGCCAACTTCCTCGATCTCGACCCGAACTATCGCGACGCCTACGGTTCGCCGCTCCTGCGCATCACGCTCGACTGGCAGGACAACGACCTGCGCGCCTCGGAGTACGTGGCCGGCAAGATGATGGAAATCGGCCGTGCGATGAACCCCAAGTCGATCTCGGGCCGCATCATCAAGCCGGGCACGCACTGGGACACGCGCGCGTATCAGAGCACGCACATCAGCGGCGGCACCGCGATGGGCGCCGACCCGAAGACGAGCGTCGTCAACAAGTACCTGCAGAGCTGGGACGTGCCCAATCTGTTCGTGCTGGGCGCCAACGTCTTCGCACACGGCATCGGCTACAACCCGACGGGCCTCGTGGGCGGTCTCGCCTACTGGGCGGCGAGCAACATCCGCTCGCAATACCTGAAGAATCCGGGCGCCGCGATGGTGCAGGTCTGAGCGAGCGATAACACATGAAAAAAATCATCACTGGAGTGGTGGCGGTCGGGGTCGTGGCCGTGGGTGCGCTGTGGGCGTTCGCATCGGTCACGCCGAATGTGACGGTGGATGCCGCGGTGGCGAATCGCGCGGGCGATCCGGTGCACGGCGCGTATCTCGCGCGCGCGGCGGACTGTATCGCGTGTCATACGGCCAAGGGCGGCACGCCGTTCGCGGGCGGCCTGCCGTTCGAAACGCCGGTGGGCACGATCTACTCGACGAATATCACCGCCGACAAGGAACACGGGATCGGCGGCTATACGTTCGAGGAGTTCGCGCTCGCCATGCGCGAAGGCGTGGCGAAGGGCGGCAAGCGTCTGTACCCGGCCATGCCGTTCACGTCCTACGCCAAGGTTTCGGACGCCGATCTGCAGGATCTGTACGCGTACTTCACGCAGCAGGTGCCGCAGTCGTCGCAACCGAACCGCGCATCCGACATCGCCTGGCCGTTGAGCATTCGCTGGCCGCTCGCGTACTGGAGCCGCGCGTTCCATGACGACTCGCGCTACGTGGCCGACACCACGAAGAGCGTGGAGTGGAATCGCGGCGCGTACCTCGTGCAAGGCCTCGCGCATTGCAGCACGTGCCACACGCCGCGCGGCGCGGCGATGCAGGAGCTGGACGTGAGCGGCAAGACCGACCTGTATCTGGCCGGTTCGTCGCTCGACCATACGGCGCCGATCAACCTGCGCTCCTCGGCGGGCGGCGGTCTGGAAGCGTGGTCGGAGGCGGATATCGTCGCCACGCTCAAGACGGGCCGCAATCCGCATGCATCGGTTTCGGGTCCGATGGGCGAAGTCGTCGAGAACAGCACGCAGTATCTGAGCGATGCCGACCTCAAGGCGATGGCCGTGTACCTCAAGAGCCTCGGCACGCCGCCGCAAGCGCCGTCGTTCCATGCCGACGACAACACGCTCAAGACGATCCTCGCGGGGGAAGCGCACGGCCGCGGCGCGGACATGTACCTCGACAGCTGCTCGGCGTGCCACCGCATGAACGGGCGCGGCGCTTCGGGCGTGTTCCCCTCGCTCGTGAACAACGCGATGGTCACGCAGGCGAACCCCGACTCGCTGATCGCCGTGATCCTCGCGGGCTCGCGCCTGCCTTCGACGCAAACGGCGCCCTCGCCGCTCGCCATGCCGGGCTTCGGCTGGCGCTATAGCGACGACGACGTCGCGCAACTCGCGACCTTCGTGCGTTCGAGCTGGGGCAATCAGGGCCCGGCCATCACCGCGAAGGACGTGGCCGCCGTGCGCGCGAAAGCGGGTAGCTGATACCTGGCAAACGAGTAGCAAGTAACCGTTGATGGGCGGTTGTTGTACCGGGGCGCTGCGAGAGCAGCGCCCTTTTTCATTGCCGCGCTCGCGGGTGTCGATCGCGGGTGTCGATCGAGCGCGCCGATCAAACCTCCCAACGCGCCGCCCACGCCATCGCCATCATTCGGGCTTCACGAACCGCAGCGTCATGCGATCCGACTCGCCGATGGCGGCATAGCGCGCGCGGTCGACGTCGCCGCCCTTGTAGGTAGGCGGCAGCGACCACACGCCGTTCGGATAGTCCTTGGTGTCGCGCGCGTTCGCATTGATTTCGCTGCGCGCCGCGAGCACGAAACCGGCGGCCTTCGCGTGCTCGATCACGTAGTCTTCCGTCACATAGCCGGTATCGATCATCTGCTGCAAGCTCGTGCCGGGCCGCGCGCGATGCTCCTCCACGCCCAGCATGCCGCCCGGCTTCAGCGCACGATAGAAGGCGCGCAGGTTCGCGTCGAACTGGCCGTCTTTCATCCAGTTGTGGATATTGCGGAACGTGAGCACGCGGTCGAAGCGCGCATTCGCGTCGAATCCCGTGAACTCGCCCGCGCGCAACGTACCCACCACGACGTTGCCGTAGATAGCCGGCGTGGCCGCGAGCTTGCGCGCGTAAGCGGCGTCGCCGGCGCGGTCCTCGGCCGCCAGATCCGCCGCGGTGCTCACGTATTGCGCTTCGACCAGGTGCCCGCGATCGTGCAGATACGGCGCGAGTATGTCCGTGTACCAGCCGCCGCCCGGCGCGATTTCGAGCACCGTTTGCGTCGAGCCGACTTCGAAGAACTGCAAGGTGTCCTGCGGATGCCGGTACACGTCGCGCGCACGCGCCTTGTCGCCGCGCTGCGTGCCGCCGATAGCCGTGGCGAGTGCGGCGGCATCCTGCGAGGACACGGGCGACGCGCTGGACACCGCTTGCGGCGCGGCCGCGCAGCCTGCGGTGGCAAGCGTCGCGGCCGCAGCCGCGAAGGCGGCGGCGAACAGCAAAGGCAGCGCGATATGTCGCGGCGCGCGGCGCGAGGAAAGATCGGTCATGGGCGAAGTCATCACGGGTGGTGGCAATCAGGTTGCCACGATACAAGCTTTCGGCGCACTTCGCTGTGGCCGCAGCCGCGCCGCTTGAGCAGGTAAACAAAAATTAATCCTCGTGACGACTTGCCGCGAGCACCGCTCCCGTAATCTGGGCGCCTCGACAACTCAAAAGGTGCATCGCTCATGCGCAAGCTCGCCCGTCTCTCCCGTTTCCGCCATTTCGCCGCCGCCACCGTGCTGGCCTCGCTGGCCGTGCCGGCCTTCGCCGCGACCACGCTCTCACCCCGGCAGTGCAACGACTACCCGTTCGTGAAGCTCGACAAGCCCGTGACGCATCGGCAATTGCAGAACGAACTCAAGGAACTCGAATCCGTGGGCTACGACCCGTCCGCCGGCGATCAGGACGACTACCCGAGCGATCTCGAACAGGCCGAAGCCAAACTTCAGGTCAAGTATCGTCAGGATTGCGTAGCAACGGCGAACCGCACGGCGGCGGTGACGCATTCGACGAGCGTCACGTCTGCGAGCGTCGCCCAGCAGTAAGCACGACGTGGAACAGCGGGTCGAACGATCCGCTTTGATCGATGCCGATACAACGAGGCGGCCGTGATCCGGACATCACGGCCGCTTCTTTTTTCGCTACCTGTTTTCACCTTGGCATCAAACGCCGTCCCGCGCCTTTCACCCCGCATCCGGTTCATGCGGCCAGCACTCGACGCACACGATCGCGCCCTGCTCCGAGCCGCCCAGCGAGAGGCGAAAATCGTGCAGTCTCACGATCGCCGAAACGATGCCAAGCCCGAGTCCGCTGCCCGACACGTGCGCGGTATGGCGGCTGCGATAAAAGTGGTTCAACACGAGATTGCGTTCGGCTTCGGGAATACCGGGACCGTTGTCGAAAATCCGCAGTCGCGCGCCCGCTTCCTCGAGTTCGAGACATACGTGCACATGACCGTCGTCCGGTGAGAATTTCACGGCGTTGTCGAGCAGGTTGCTGAACGCCTCGAACAGCAGTTCGCGGTCGGCCCATACCGTTTCCACCGGAGCAATGGACGTATGAATCTGCACGCGCTTGTCTTCGGCAAGCGGACGATACAGCTCGCACAAATCGTGGATGAGCGGCGCCAGATCCACGTAGGTAAACGCCGCGCGGCGCTGCCGCGTTCCCAGTTGCGCAATGCGCAGCATCGCGGTGAAGCGCGCGATCAGCGCGTCCACTTCGTCGCGCGCGCCCCAGAGTAGCGAGGCCACTTCGCCCGCCTTCAGGCGGTCGGCCTCCGCTTTCGCGTTCGCCAGCGAAAAGCGCAAACGCGTGAGCGGCGTACGCAAGTCGTGCGCGATACCGTCGGCGGCGAATTTCACTTCGGTCATGAGCCGTTCGACTTCGTCGAGCATGCGGTTCACGAGCTGCGCGAGCATGTCGATTTCGTCGAAGCCTTTCACGGGCAGACGCAAGGAAAGATCGCCGGCCGCGATGGCGGCGGTGGCCTTGCGCATCGCCGCGACACGCCGCACTTGCCGCAAGCCGATCAGCAAGCCGCCGAGCACGCTCGCGCTCAGGCATACGATTCCGCCCGCCACGAGCGCCTTCACAAGCTCGGCGTGCACGCGCCGCACGTCGTCGAGCGTGCGCGCGACGATCAATACGTTGCCGTCCGGGCGGATCTCGCCCATCGCCCGCAACTCGCGCCGCACCGTGCCCACGCGCTGCGTCATGGTCTGCCCCGTGGCGCTCTCGTGCGCCTGATCGACGTGATCGTAGCGCCGCAATCGCGGCGCTTCGTCGAGGTCGCCCGCGAGATGCCGGCCATTCGCGGCGAACAGCCCGTAGTGACTGTGGAAAAGGCCGCCGCCATGCGTGGCGCGGCTCGCGATGGCGCGGGGCAGGTCGGCGTCGTCGCGCGAATCGAAATAACGCAACTGCCAGCGCAATCCGCTGTCGGCTTCGCGCTCCATCGCGCCCGTGACCGAATACTGGATCAGCCCGAGCAGCACCATGAAACCCAGCGAAAAAATCACCGCATACGCGGTGAGCCACCGGAAGGTGGTCGTGTGCCAGTTCTGCCCTTGCCGTGGGGCCGGACCGGCCTCGGCCAGCGTGGCCGCCGCGGGCTTCCGGTTGCGTTCTATCCAGAGCGTGCTCATGTCTTGCCGTCGTGTCTTCCGATATCAGAGTGTCTCCCTCCTCGCTCCGTAAACCGTCAGCAAGCCAACTGTGAGATGTCTAGACGCGCTCGCGCACGCTGCATCGCATCCATTTTCTGCCGATGGAGCGAGCATACGCATCGGCGAGCGGCCGGAGGCAATCAGCAGCGTGAACGTTTTGTCATGCGCGCAGCCGCGCCGCGCGAACGCCCGTCAATTCGCCAGCAGGTGATCGACGAACGCGACGAGCGCGGGCCGCAGGATGCGATGGTCGCTCGTCGACATGCAGATGAAGAATTGCCGCCGCGCCCAGTCGTCGGTGAGCCGCACGGCCTTGAGCCCGAAGAGCGTGAGATACGACGCGGCGATCAGTTCCGGCATCACGCCAATGCCCACCTTCTCGCGGATCAAACGGCAGCGCGCCTCGTAGTTCGACACCTCGATACGCACGTTGAGCGGGCGCGACAAACTCTCTTCGGCGAGCGAGGAAAACGCCTCATAAGAGTGGCGCGGGAAATAGCCGACGAAGGGATAGTCCATCGCGGCTTCGAGCGGCGTTTCTTCGAGGTGCGCGAGCGGATGATCGAGCGGCACCACCAGCACCACGCGATCCTGCCGGTACGGCACCGAGTGCACGCCGGGCGCGGCCGTGCGCGCGTGATAGATGCCGAGGTCCGCTTCGCCCTCGGTCACGAGGCGCGGAATGTCGTAGCTGTAGCGCTCCTGCAAGTCGATCTGCGCGCCGGGCTCGGTCGCGAAGTAGCGGCTCACGGCGAGCGGCAGATACTGAATGATCGACGAGCGGTTCGCGGCGAGACGGATCTTCGGCATGCCGCCCGCGCCGAACTCGGCCACGCTCTTTTGCGCCAGCTCCACGCCGCGCAGGATCGACTTCGCATGGTGATAGAGCGCCACCCCGGCGGGCGTAGGCTCGACGCCGCGCGCGTGACGCACGAGCAGCACGGCGCCGAGCCGCCGCTCCAGTTCGGCAATGCGCTTGCTCGCGCCCGAGGTGGCGAGGTTTTCGTGTTCGGCGGCGCGCGAGAGGCTCTTCGACTCGATGGCCGAGACGAGCATCTGCAAGCCTTGCAGATCCATTTTCATAGGCGAGGCAATCGATGGGGACACGAGAAGGTGGTCCGGCCGCACGCGGCCGGGTGCCGCCATCATACGTCGCCGTGCCGTGCATCAGAAGCCGCGCCGCAACAGCCTCGCGTCAAAACCCGCGCATCGAAAGCCACGCATCAGAAGCCACGCTTCAGAAACCGTACAGCCGCGCCGGGTTGTCGACGAGAATCGCCTGGCGCAGCGCCGCGCCCGGTATCGCGCGCATGAACAACGCGAGCAGCGCGCTGTCGCCGGGCATCTGCGCGGCGTCGAAGTAATTGACGTGCGGCCAGTCGCTGCCCCACACCACTTGCTGCGGATTGGCCGCGACGATCGCCTCGAAGTGCGGCGTGACGTCGTCGTACGGCGCGCCCTGCACGGTCACGCGGTCCGCGCCGGAAATCTTGGTCCACGCCACGCCGTCGGCCAGCATCGCGAGCAGCCGCTGAAAGCCCGGGTCCCGCACGCCGCGCTCGACGCTCATGCGTCCCATGTGATCGATGACGAGATCCAGCCCGAGCGCGCGCAGCATTGGCTCGAGTTCGGGCAGATCGGGCGCGTGAATCCAGATCTGCGCGTGCCAACCGCGCGCGGCGAGTTTGGGCGCGAGCGCGCGCAAGGCTTCGAGCCCCGCGCCGTTGCGGTACACCGCCTGACCGTCGCGCCGGAACAGGTTGAAGCGCGCGCCGCGCACGCCCAACGCGGCGAGGCGGTCGAGTTCGGCCTCGGTCGTCTCCGCGCCCAGCACCGCGACGCCACGCAGGCGCGCGGGATAGCGCTGCAAGGCGTCGGCGAGCGCGCCGTTGTCCATGCCGTAGACGCTCGCCGTCACCACCACGCCACGCTCGAAACCCAACGCGTCCAGCTGCGCGACGAAGCGTTCCGGCGCGTTCTCGGGCGGCGTATAGCTGCGGTCGCCAGCGAGCGGGAACGCCGCGTACGGCCCGAACGTGTGCGCGTGGCTGTCGCACGCGTGCGGCGGCAGCGTGAAGGGAGGCGTGGCGGGAACGGGCAGCGGGCCGAGACAGGGTCGTGTCATGAGGTATCGAGGGGCGTCGTAAGGAGATGAAAACGAGGCAATCCAGGCTTTCATGGTACTGGCCGCAAGCCGCCGAGCGTTATCGATTTGGAAACGGTGCTTACACCAAAACGCGCAACACGCGCCTTGCCATTGATCAAAATGTGTTCATTGCGCAGGTGGGTTTTCCGATTCGAGATAGCCGACGCCTCACCGGCATCCGGAAAAACCCGCGCATGAACAACAAGACGATGGAGACAATGCCGCCCTTGAACATCCTCATTTCGGACGTGGCCGCCGAGCGTTTCCACCACGACATCGCGCGCACGCTGGACGGCGCGCCGTTCCGCCTGCTGACACCCGACGACGACGCCCACGCCGAAGCGCAGATCGCCTTCGTGAGCCGCGACGTCACCGGCCATTCGACCAAGCACGAACTCACGGCCGCCACGCGCCGCTTCTACGACGCGATGCTCGGTGCGCCGCAACTGCGCTGGGTCCATGCGCATTCGGCGGGCGCCGACCGGCCGGTGTTTCACGCGTTGCTGCAACGCAGCGTGCGCGTGACGACCTCGTCCGGCGCGAACGCGCGCACCGTGGCGCATTCCGCGCTGGCCGGTGTGCTCGCGCTGGCGCGGCGCTTGCCGCTGCTGCACGAAGCGCAGCGCGAGCATGCGTGGCGGCCGCTGCTGCTCGAAGCCTCGCCGCGCGATCTGGCCGGGCAGACCGCCGTGCTCGTGGGCTATGGCGCGATCGGCCGCAAGCTCGCCATGCTGCTCGAAGCGCTGGAGATGAACGTGATCGTCGTGCGCCGCGAAGCGCCGGCGAACGCCGAGACGTTGCCGCGCAGCATCGCCCTCGCCAACATCGACCGCGTCTTGCCGCACGCCGACTGGCTCGTGCTCGCCTGCCCGCTCACGCCGCAAACGCATGGTCTTGTGGATGCGAAACGTCTCGCGCTGATGCCGCGCGGCGCGCACCTCGTGAACGTCGCGCGCGGCGAAGTGATCGTCGAAACCGACCTGATCGCGGCCTTGCGCGACGGCGGGCTCGCGGGCGCGTATCTCGACGTGTTCGAGCATGAACCGCTCACGGCCGCTTCGCCGCTGTGGGATTTGCCGAACGTGATCCTCACGCCGCACATGGCCGGGCAGTCGGACAGCTATTACGACGCGGTCGGCCGCCTGTGGCTCGACAACCTCGCGCGCTGGTGCCGCGGCGAACCGCTCGTCAACGAGGCGCATTGAGACTCGCCCGACTCACGCCGATTCACGCCGATTCACGATACCCATCGACATCAATAAGGCTCGCGATCCAGACGGACGCCACGAGCCGGAGACACCGGAGAGGACCCACGATGAGCCTCAGCATCGACACGCCGATAACGGCAAGCGCGGCCCACGACGCCGCGCGGGAAGCGCAGGAACGCGCGGTCTATCGCAAGATCGCGTGGCGCATTTTGCCGCTGCTCGTGTTCTGCTACATCCTCAACTATCTGGACCGCATCAACATCGGCATTGCGCAGTTGCAATTCAAAACCGATCTCGGTTTCAGCGACGCCGCTTACGGCCTGGGCGCGGGCCTGTTGTTCGTCGGCTACGTGCTGTTCGAGATTCCGAGCAATCTCATGCTCGACCGCGTGGGCGTGCGCAAGACCTTCCTGCGCATCATGGTCGCGTGGGGCCTGCTCTCCACCATGACGATGTTCGTGCGCACGCCCACGCAGTTCTACCTCGTGCGCTTTTTGATCGGCGTGGCCGAAGCGGGCTTCACGCCCGGCATCTTTCTGTACTTGAGCTACTGGTTTCCCGCGCGGCGGCGCGCGCGTATCACGTCGATCTTCTATCTGAGCATTCCGATCGCGGCGATCGTGGGCGCGCCGCTCTCGGGCTGGATCATGCACGCGTTCGCGGGCGATCTGGGCCTGCGCGGCTGGCAATGGCTGTTTCTGCTCGAAGGCGCGCCCTCGGCGATCTTCGGCGTGGTGGTGTTCTTCGTGCTGAGCGACCGCCCGCAGCACGCAAGGTGGCTCACGCCCGGCGAGAAGGCGTTCGTGCTCGCGCAAATCGATCTCGACGACGCGAACAAGCCGCGCCATTCGCGCCCCCACGGTCTTGCCGGTCGAGCCACGCGCGGCGCCTTGCGCACCGTGCTCGCCGACCCGCGCGTGCTGTGCGCGGGCTTCACGTTCGCGTGCAGCTTTTCGCTCGGCAATACGCTGGCGTTCTGGGCGCCTTCGGTGATCCGCGATTCGGGCGTCGCGCACGTGGGCAACGTGGGCCTGCTCGCGGCCATGCCGGCGCTGTTCGGCGTGATCGTGATGATCGTGGCGGGACGCCATTCGGACCGCACGCTGGAGCGCCGCTGGCACGCCGCGCTCGCGCTCATCTCGGCGGCCGCCGCGCTCGCCCTGCTGCCGTTCTTTCGCCACGACACGGCCACGGCGCTCGCGCTGCTCGCGGTGGCCTCGGCGGGCCATTACACGTGCCTCGCGGTGTTCTGGTCGATTCCGCCCACGTATCTGCCGCGCGAGACGGCGGCGGCCGGCATCGCGCTTGTCAACGTGATCGGCTCGCTCGGCGGCGCGCTCAGCACGGCGGCGCTCGGCTGGATGAGCAAGGGCGCGGAAGGCTTCGGCATCGGGCTCGTGCTGCTGGGCGCGGTGATCGCGTGCGGCGCCGTAACGCTGTTGGTGGCGTTTCCCGCGCGCACGCTGAGAGCGGGCGCCGCGTTGCCGCTGTCGTCCTCACCCCGCGAGCGCTGAGCCTCGCACGTTCATGGGATAGAGCGATTCCCACAATAAAAGGAGACAACCATGCACGAGCATTCCGTTCCCGCCACACCCGGCGATCTGGACGCCGCCACGCGGCAGTCGCGCCGGCGCAGCGCGATCCGCTCCATCACGGGCGGCTCGATCGGCAATCTGATCGAGTGGTACGACTTTCACGTTTATACGACCTTCTCGATCTTCTTCGCGGCCTCGTTCTTTCCGCGCGAGAACCGCACGATCCAACTGCTGTCCACGGCGGCGATCTTCGCCATCGGCTTTCTGCTGCGGCCGGTTGGTAGCTGGCTGATCGGTCAATACGCGGATCGACACGGCCGCCGCGCGGGTCTCACGCTTTCGGTGATCCTGATGTGCGCGGGCTCGCTCGCGATCGGCCTGTGCCCCACGTATCCGCAGATCGGCATGGCCGCGCCGCTCGTGCTGCTGTTCGCGCGTCTCGTGCAGGGCTTTTCGCTCGGTGGCGAATACGGCGCGAGTTCGGTGTATCTCAGCGAGATCGCCAAACCCGGACACCGCGGCTTCTACAGCAGCTTTCACTACGTCACGCTGATACTCGGGCAACTGCTCGCCACGCTCGTGCAGGTCGTGCTGCAAGCCGCGATTCCGCACGCGCAGCTCATGGACTGGGGCTGGCGCGTGCCGTTTCTCACCGGCGCGGCGCTCGCGCTCGTGGCATGGTGGGTCCGCCGCAATATCGACGAAACGCCGGATTTTCGCGCGCTGGGCGAGAAGGAAAAACGCGGCGCTTCACTCGGCGCGCTGCGCGAGCACTGGCGGCCCGTGCTGCTCGTGTTCGGCCTCACCACGGGCGGCACGCTCGCGTTCTTCACTTACACCGTGTATATGCACAATTATCTCGTCAACACGGTGGGACTGAGCGCGCAGCAAAGCGCCTGGCTCTCGCTTTCCACGCTCACGTTGTTCATGGTCGCGCAGCCGTTCTTCGGCGCGTTGTCGGATCGCATCGGGCGGCGCGCGCTGCTGCTGTGGTTCGGCATTGGCGGAACCTTCGGCACCTGGCCGCTGCTCACCGCGCTCGCGCACACGCACAGCACCACGAGCGTGTTCCTGCTGCTGTCGCTCGCGCTCATGATCGTTTCGGGCTACACCTCGGTGTGCTCGGTCATGAAAGCCGAACTCTTTCCCGCCCGGCTGCGCGCACTGGGCGTGGGCGTGCCCTACGCCATCGCCACGGCCATCTTCGGCGGCACGGCGGGTTACGCCGGGCTCTGGTTCAAGAGCATCGGCCATGAAAGCGGCTTTTATCTCTATGCCTCGGCGTGCATCGCCTGCACGTTGATCGCCACCTTGAGCCTGCGTCGCAGCGACATGCAGATGGAGTCCTGAGCCAACGCTCGCGGCGCGAATTCACTCCCCTTCCACTCACGGTTAAAGGAACCTCCAATGACGAAACTCCCGGAATTCTCGATCCAGTCGATGCAGGAACAGTGCACGGAAGCCGAATGGCAAATGCGCGTCGATCTCGCCGCCTGCTACCGGCTGATCGCGCTCTACGGCATGTCCGACATGGCGGCCAATCATATTTCCGCGCGCGTGCCCGGCGAGGAAGGCGCGTATCTGATCAACGCATACGGCATGCTGTACGAGGAAGTGACGGCGTCGAGCCTCATCAAGATCGACATCGCGGGCAATATTCTCGGCAAGCCGCTATTCGTGGGCGCCGACTACGGCATCAATCGCGCGGGCTATGTGATTCACGGCGCGATTCACGAGGCGAAGCCCGAACTCACCTGCGTGATTCACACGCATAGCTGGCCCGGCATGGCGGTCTCGTCGCTCAAGTGCGGGCTGCTGCCGCTCACGCAAACGGCCATGCGCTTCTACCAGATCGGCTATCACGACTATTGCGGCGTGGTGCTCGACACGTCCGAGCGCGAGTCGCTGGTGCGCGATCTCGGCGAGAACAACGCGCTGATCCTGCGCAATCACGGCTTGCTCACGGTTGGCAAGACGATTCCCGAGGCGTTCAACGCGATGCATCGGCTCGAACTGTCGTGCAAGGCGCAACTCGCGGCCATGGCCTGCCATACCGAACTGAATCCGGTGCCGCGCGAAGTGCTGGAGGAAACCTATATGAACTATCAGCCGCAAACGCGGCGCCCGTATGGGTTGATGGAGTGGCCCGCGTTGCTGCGCAAGCTGGATCGGCTCGATGCTTCGTATCGGCTTTGAAATCGGCAATACGTTGATACGTCGATAAGTCGATAAGTCGATTCAACAAGCGCTGGCCATCATGCAAAAAAGCCCGGCAACGCGCCGGGCTCTTCCTGCCATCGACCAACACTAAAACAACCCGCGCTTCACACCGAAGGCGCCGCCGAAGCCTCGCGCCCCGAACGCCGCCGATACAACCCGAGCGTAGCCGCCAGCCCGCACAGCGCGGCAAAACTGAGCCAGTAGCCGGGCGCGGCTTTGTCGTGCAGCGTTTCGATCAGGAACGTCGAGACAACCGGCGTGAAGCCGCCAAACAGCGCCGTCGCGAGACTGAACGCCAGCGAAAAGCCCGCCACGCGCACTTCGGCCGGCATGACCTCGGTGAGCGCCGCGACCATCGCGCCGTTGTACATGCCGAAGAAAAACGAGAACCACAGCAGCACGCTCAGCATACGGCCGAAGCTCGGCGCCTGCGCGAGCCACGAAAGCGCCGGATACGCGGTCAAGATCGCCAGCACGGCAATGGTCAGCAGAATCGGCTTGCGGCCGATGCGGTCCGACAACGCGCCGCCAATCGGCAGCCAGATGAAGTTCGAGACGGCCACGAGCAGCGTCACCATCAACGTGTCGGAGGTGGAGAGCTTCAGCACGGCCTTGCCGAACGTGGGCGTGTACACGGTGATGAGATAGAACGTGGTGGTGGTCATGGCCGTGAGCAGCATGCCCGCGATCACGGTGCGCCAGTTCACCAGCAGCATCGCGAAAATTTCGCGCGGCTGCGGATGATGCACGCGCGCCTCGAACACGGCCGTTTCCTGCAACGAGCGGCGCAGCAGGAACAAGAACGGCACGATCGCGCAGCCGATAAAGAACGGAATGCGCCAGCCCCACGCGCCAATCTGCTGCGCCGTGAGCCACTGGTTCAGGCCGTAGCCGAGCGCCGCCGCCATCACGATCGCCACCTGCTGGCTCGCCGACTGCCAGCTCGTGTAGAAGCCCTTGGTGCCGGGCGTGGCCATTTCGGCGAGATACACCGAAACGCCGCCGAGTTCCGCGCCCGCCGAGAACCCTTGCAGCAGGCGCCCGATCAGCACCAGCGCGGGCGCGAGCAAGCCGATGCTGGCATAGCCCGGCACGCAGGCGATCAGGATCGTGCCGCTCGCCATGATCGAGAGCGTGACGATCAGGCCCATGCGCCGCCCCACGCGGTCGATATACGCGCCGAGCAGAATCGCGCCGAGCGGACGCATGAGGAAGCCCGCGCCAAACACGGCGAACGTGAGCATGAGCGAGGCGAACTCGCTCGACGCGGGGAAGAAGATCTTCGAGATCGACGTGGCGTAAAAGCCGAACAGGAAGAAGTCGAATTGTTCGAGGAAGTTGCCGCTCGTCACGCGCAGCACGGCGGCGGCCCGGGAGGCGCGCGGGGCGCCGGCCACACCGGAAATGGTGCCTGGTTGGGTCGGATTCATGGGGTGTCTCGTGTCGTTGTTGGTGTGTTCAAGGGAGCGTGGCGCTCCCCTCCTACTCTAATCCGAGCCGAGACTCAGTGTGCTGCGTTGTCGCTTTTCCAGCGACGATTTCAGCAATGCGGCGCTGCGGAAAATCCCGTGCGCGAACTTGCCGTACGGCAGCGTCGCGAACAGCGCGATGACGATACCCAGATGAATCGCCAGCAACGAAGGCATCGCGGCCGTCGTGCGCCACGCGAGCAGCGCGAGCCCCGAGGCGCTCACCAGCAGCAGCAGCGCGATGAAACCGCGGTCCATCGGGCGCTGGGCGGTGTCGCCCTGTTGCGGATGGCGCTTCACGTTCAGCCACAGCAAACCGGCGGGCCCGATCAGCAGCCCGAGGCCGCCGAACGTGCCCAGCAGCACCGGCACGCTCAGGAACGGATACGGTGCTTCCACGCCGAGCAAGTAGTGATAACCCGTCGCGACCACCGTGGCGGCGAAGCACAGCATGAAGCCGTAAAACGTCAGATGGTGAAAGCGCCGCCGCGCCAGCGTGAAGGCGTCGCTCGACTCGTTGCAGCCTTCGCCGTGACCGCCGTCGAGATATTTGAGCGTGAGCGCGTGCTTCGCGGCTTCGGCCATGGCGGGCGCCTGCGTACCCGCCGCGCTCACGGTGCCCGCCGTCACGTCGCGCCAGAAGCGCGTGACGCCCACGCCCAGCGCCAGCATCGCGAACAGGAACACCGCGCCGAAGATCGCCGCGAGCAGGTTGTGCGGGAAGATCGCGTAGAAGTTGGCGGCAACGGCCTCACCGGCAGCCGCGCCCGACAAACCGCCGCGCAACGCGGTGCCGAGCAGCAGGAACAACGCGAGCCCCGCCGCCAGCGCCACCGAGAGCGTCAAGCCATTGCGCTTGTAGAGCGCGCCGAGCGCGGCCGGAAACGCGTATTCCGTGTAGGTTTCGAGCCGTACCTTCGCCATGGCCTGCGGCACGTTCACCGCGAACTCGTGCGGCGGCGCGTACTGGCACGCGTGATAGCACGCACCGCAGTTGTGGCAGAGGTTCGCGAGGTAATTGACGTCGGCCTTGCCGAATTCGAGGCGGCGCGTCATGGCCGGAAACACCGCGCAAAAGCCTTCGCAATAGCGGCACGCGTTGCAGATCTGCATCTGCCGCGCGACCTCGCTTTCGCTCGCGCTCAGAGGCACGATGGGAATCACGCGCGCGGCGCGGTTTTCGGGGGTGGGAACGTCGAGCGGCGCCGCGCGGTTGCGCCCGGTCGCCAGCGTGTCAGTGTGCGGCATCGAGCGCCTCCGTATTCTGCTGATGATTCGCAAGCGCGGCGCGCGCGGCCTCGGTGCCCGCGATGCGCCCGAACGCCGTGCCGATCGACATGCCCACGCCGGCCGTGTAGCCCTTGCCGAGCACGTTGCCCGCCATCATCTCGCCCGCCACGAACAGGTTGGCGCTGGCCGCGCCGCCGAAATGCACCTGCGCGCGGTCGTTGGTCTTCAGGCCGAGATAGGTGAAGGTGATGCCGGGCCGCAGCGCGTAGCCGTAGTACGGCGGCGTGTCGATGGGACGCGCCCAGTGTGTCTTGGGCGGCGCGACGCCTTCGGTGTGGCAGTCGTCGAGCGCGGTGTGATCGAAGGTGCCCACGCGGCATGCCGCGTTGTAGCGCGTGAGCGTTTCCATGAACGCCGCCTCGGGCAGCTTGAGCTGGCGCGCGAGTTCGGGCAGCGTGGCGGCTTTTTCGCCGGGAAACACGGGCGGCATGAAGCGGCCAATCGCTTTCGCGTCGATGATCGAATAGCCGATCTGGTCCGGCTGCTGCGCGACGAGCCGGCCCCAGATGGCGTAACGCTTGGGCCAGAAGTCCTCGCCTTCGTCGTAGAAGCGTTCGGCGTTGCGGTTCACGACCACGCCGAGCGAGACGCAGTCGATGCGCGTGCAGATGCCGCCGTCGTAGAGCGGCGCGCGCGCGTCGATCGCCACGCAGTGCGACTGCGAAGGGTCGCCGATCATGTCCGCGCCCGCGTCCATCATGTGCCGGATCAGCACGCCCTGGTTGAAGCGCGTGCCGCGAATCAGGAAGTTGTCGGCGGGCCATTCGCCGCGCTCGTTTTGCCCCCACGCCTCGCGCAGCCACTCGCGGTTCGACTCGAAACCGCCCGCCGCCAGCACGCAGGCGCGCGCCTCGAAACGCTGGTGACCGCTTTTCGCGGCGACAAAACGGCCGTTATCGAGTTCGAGCGCGTCCACCGGCGTTTCGTAGCGGATCGCCACGCCGAGCGCTTCGGCGCTGCGGTAATACGCGTTGACGAGCGCCTTGCCGCCGCCCATGAAGAACGCGTTGGTGCGCGCCACGTGCAGCGCGCCCGAGAGCGGCGGCTGGAAGCGCACGCCGTGCTTGCGCATCCACGGCCGGCACGAGGACGACGCGCGAATCGCGAGCCGCGCGAGCGGCTCGTTGGTAATGCCGCCCGTGACCTTCAGCAGGTCTTGCCAGAACTCCTCTTCCGGGTAAGCGTCGACGAGCACGTCCTGCGGCGCGTCGTGCATGCAGCGCAGATTGCGCGTGTGTTGCGAGTTGCCGCCGCGCCATTCGCGCGGCGCCGATTCGAGCAGCAGGACCGAGGCGCCGGCTTCGCGCGCCATCAACGCCGCGCACAACGCGGCATTGCCTCCTCCGATCACGAGTACATCGACCATCGTATTGCCTCCTTTCGGACGCACTCTACGGGCCGCGTGCCACTCCGGCCATCAGCGCGCCGTCAACGGGTCTTCACTTTTTGTGAAGTCCGACGCCGCGCGCAGGCGCGCGCCCGGCCAGCGGCCTTCGCGCACGAGTTGCCGGCCCACGTCCGCGAGCACGACGCGCGCGGCGAGTCCGGCGGGCGACAGTTCGTCGTCGGAGACACTGGCGATCAGGTTGGGACGCGTGGCATAGGTTTCGGCCACGCGCACGCTCGCGAGCGCCGCGTTCTCGGGCCGCGCGAGCGCCGCGCCCGGCTGGATGGTCGCGCCAAGGCCGCTGCGCACGAAGTCCATCAGCAGCGCGAGGCCGTCCACTTCGGCCACCACGTTGGGTTCGTATTTGGCGCGCTTGAACGCCATGGAGAGCAGCGAGCGCAGCCCGTGCGTGCCGCTCGGCAGGATCAGCGGCAGCTTGCCGAGCTGGCTCACGCGCACCGAAGCGCCGCCAGGCATGCCGCTCAATTCGTTCGCGCCGATCACGAACAGCCGCTCTTCCAGCAGCGGCATCACGCTCCAGCGTTGCGCCGGTTCCTCGCGAAATAGCACGGCCAGATCGATCTGGCGCGCGCTCAGCATGGAGGCGAGATGACCGGAGAGACTTTCGACGATGTGAAGACGCACGTCGGGGTAACGCGCGCGCATGGCCTGCATGAAGGCGACGCCGAGCACGCTCGCGGTGCTGGGCGCCATGCCCACGCTCACGTGGCCGGACAGCCGCGCCGCGCGCGCGGCGAGCGCCGCATCGTCGACATGACGCAGCGCGAGTTGCGCCTGACGCCAGAACGCGAGACCGGCGTCGGTGGGCACGACGCCGCTGGAGGTGCGTTGCAGCAAACGCGTGGAGAGTTCGCTTTCGAGGCGGCTGATCTGCTGACTCAGCGCGGAGGTCACCACCCCGAGTTCCAGCGCGGCCTTACCCATGCTGCCGTGTTCGACGACGCTGAGAAAGTAGCGCAGTTGTCTGAGTTCCATGTCGCGAGCGGCAAGAGCGGAGTCGAGCGGCTATTGTCGCAGATGGAACCGGCGGCGGCCTCCGCTTCCGCCGCCGTGGGCTTCGATCGACGTGACGCCGTCGCCCGCTTGCTCAGTCGATCTCGCGGCCGCCCGTTTCCGCGAACTTCGAGACCGCGAACAGCGAAATCAGCACGCACCCGATCATGTACCACGCGGGCGCCATCTTGTTGCCGCTCACGTGGATCAGCCAGCCCGCCACGAACTGCGAGGTGCCGCCGAACAGCGACACGGCGATCGCATAGGCGCTCGACATATAGCCCGCGCGCAGGTGCTTGGGGAAGTTCTCCGGCATCAGCGCATAGGCGGGCGCGGAGCCCATCGTGTAGCAGAGCATCAGCACGACGAGCGTGACGAGCACGACCGGCAGCGTCGGGAAGTGCGTCATGATCCAGAACGCCGGATACAGCAGCACGACCAGCGCGACGCGGCCGATCATCGTGAGCGGCTTGCGGCGCCCCATGCGGTCCGACCACGCGCCGTAGATCGGGCACATGACGAGCGACACGGTGCTCGCCGCCACGCCCGCGAGCATCGAGACGTTTTTCGGCAGACCGAGGTACTGAATACAGTACGTGGGCATGTAATACATCATCACGTAGGTCGCGACCGTCATGCCCATGATCGAGAAGATCGTGAGAAACCAGTTGCGCACGTAGAGGCCGCGCTGCGGGTCGTTGCGCGCGGCCGTGGCTTTGGCCGCGTGCGGCTCCTCGGGAATGTGACGGCGCAGATAGATGCCCACCGGCGCGATCAGCGTGCCGAGCAGGAACGGCACGCGCCAGCCCCAGCTTTGCATCGATTCCGCCGACAACAACAGGCCGAGGCTCGCCGCGAGTCCCGAGCCGAGCAACGCCGCCGCGCCCTGGCTCGCGAGCTGCCAGCTCGCGCGAAACCCGCGATTGGCCGTGCCGCCCATTTCGAGCAGCGTGGCCGTGGCCGCGCCGAACTCGCCGCCCTGCGCGAAGCCTTGCAGCAGACGCGCCGCGACGATCAGCAACGGCGCCGCGAGGCCGATCTGCGCATAGGTGGGCGCGAGACCGATCGCCGCCGAGCCGAGCGCCATCAGCAGGATCGTGAGCGTGAGCGCGGGTTTGCGGCCCGCGCGGTCGGCGTAGCGGCCGAGCACGATGCCGCCCAGCGGACGCATCACGAAGCCCACCGCGAACACGGCGAACGCGAGCAGCGACGAGGTCACCGCATCGCCCGCCGGGAAGAACAGATGGCCGATGGTGAGCGCGAAATAGCTGTAGACGGTGAAGTCGAAGAATTCGAGCAGATTGCCGATCACGGCGGCCAGTACGATGCGCCGCTGCTGCGCGGCGCTCAGCGCGGGCCGCGTGCCCGTAGCGGGCGTGGCGGGCGCTTGCGTGGTGGTGGCGGGCGTCATGCGCTGTCCTTCGGCAAGAAGCGTTCGACGAGGCGCGTCCAGAAGGCGGCGCCGATCGTCAGGTTGTCGTCGTTGAAGTCGTAGCGCGCGTTGTGCAGCATCGGGCGGTTTTCGCCGTTGCCGAGGCGCACGAAGCAGCCCGGAATCTTCTGCAGGTAGTACGCGAAGTCCTCGCTGCCCGCGATGGGCGGGAACGGCGAGATCACGTGTTCGGGACCGACCAGTTCTTCGGCCACCGAGCGCGCGAACTCCGTTTCCGCCGCGCTGTTCACGAGCACCGGATAGCCGCGGATGAACTCGACTTCGGCACTCGCGCCATAGCTTTCCGCCTGCGCGGCCACGAGAGCGCGAATGCGCGCTTCGAGCGTCTCGCGCACCTTCGGCGAGAACGAGCGCACGCTCAGGTCGAGCGTGGCCGACTCCGGAATCACGTTGGCCGCATGACCCGAATGGAACGCGCCCACCGTGACCACGGCGGCTTCGTTCGGGTCCACGTTGCGCGCGACCACGGTTTGCAGCGCCATGACGATACTGCTGCCCACCACCACCGGGTCCACGGCCAGATGCGGGCGCGCCGCGTGGCCGCCGCGGCCGGTGATGCGCACCTTGACCGTGTCGCAGGCGGCCATCAGCGGACCGGCGCGAAAGCCGAAGGTGCCCGTCGCCACGCCCGGATGATTGTGCAGGCCGAAGATCGCCTCGCAGGGAAAGCGCTCGAACAGGCCGTCGGCGATCATGCGCTCTGCGCCGCTGTCCGACCCGGCTTCCTCGGCCGGCTGGAAGATCAGGTGCACGGTGCCGCTGAAATTGCGCGTGCGGGCGATCTGGCGCGCCGCGCCCAGCAGCACGGTCGTGTGGCCGTCGTGGCCGCACGCGTGCATCTTGCCGTCGCGAATGCTCGCGTAGTCGAGACCGGTCTGCTCGTGGATCGGCAGCGCGTCCATGTCGGCGCGAATGCCCACCGTGCGCGTGCCATGGCCCGCCGTGAGCGACGCGACCAGACCGTGGCCGCCGATATGGCGCGTGACCGTATAGCCCCAGCCCTCGAGTTTCGCGGCGACGAAGCTCGACGTGTCCGCTTCCTCGTACGAGAGTTCGGGATGCTGGTGCAGATGGTGGCGGATCTCGTCGAGTTCGGCTTTCGACTCGGCCAGATCGTCGACGGTGCAAAGCGGGCTTGCGCTCATGGTGGGGATCTCCTCGTTGTTCAGTGGTGCAAGCGCCGAGTATTGCACCGACGAAAATCTCGACCCATGACGCAAACTCGTCGAAAATGTTGCCTTCAGGTCAACAGACACGCGGTCGTCACGGGCGTCTGAACCGGCCCGAGCCGCGAAAAATCGGCGATAAATCAACGAAAAAAACGGAGCGCGATCATGAACGCCAGCAGCGAGAGCGAGGCCACCGTGCCGCGCAGCATCGACGACATCAGCGAGCGCTCGTTGCGCTATCTCGCCGAAATCGCCGCCAACGGCGGCGTGCGCATGGCGGCCGAGGCGCTTGGCGTGAACGCCTCGGTCATCAGCCGCCAGGTGGCGGCGCTCGAACGGCGGCTGCGCTTTCCGCTGATCGAGCGGCGCGGGCGGCACGTGGTCGTCACCGAGATCGGCCAGGTGCTGATCGACCATTACCGCGACGGCCAGCGCCGCCAGCGCGATCTGGCCGCGCGGCTGGAGGAATACCGGCATTTGCGGCGCGGGCGCGTCGCGCTCGGCGTGGGCGAAGGGTTCATCGGCAATCTGATCGCGCGCGCGTTGCAGCGCTTTTCGATGACCTACCCCGACATCCTCGTGGAGATACGCTCGGGACCGACGCCCGCCGTGCTCTCGATGGTGCGCGACGACGTGGTCGACATTGGCCTGTGCGCGCGCTCCGCCGACGACCCCGCCATGCGCATCCATCCGTTCCCGCCGCGGCCGCTATGCGCCGTGGTCGCGCCCACGCATCGCTTCGCGCGCATGAGCACGGTGCCGCCCGCCGAACTGGCGCACGAGCGGCTTATCTTCATGACGGAATCGTTCGGCGTGCAGCATTTCGTGCAGGCGCTGCTCGACGACGCGCGCCTGACCGTGCTGCCCGCGTATCGCGTGGATCTGTTCAACACGGCGCAGACGCTCGCGGCCGCGGGGCTAGGCGTGGCGTTCATGTCGTCGATCACGGCACGGCGCGGCATCGAACTGGGCGAACTGGTGGCGGTGCCCATCGATCACGCCATTGCGGCGGGATTCGGCAGCCAGATGATGACGCGCGTGGGCCGCCGCCTCTCGCCCGCCGCCGATCACCTGTGGAAACAGATCGTGCAGAGCTTCATGGAAGCGAAGAAGGCGTGAGGCAGAGGTGAAGCGCGCTTGAACGCGGCGCGCGCGACGCCCGGGAAATCCCGCGCCTTACATGTTGCTGTACGAACTGCACCAGCCCGCCGCCGCCACGCGCTTGCCGCTGAAGATCAGGCAATGGCCGGCCTTGGCGTCCGGGTCGGGCTGAAACAGCGAACAGGTGCCGCACGATTGCCCTTGCGTGTACGCGGAATATTTCGCTTTGTCGACCTTCGCGGCGTCGCTCACGTAGCCGAGGCTGCGCGCCTGCGCGTCGGTTTCGCTGAGCATGGGATCGTCGGCGGCGTGCGCGGGACGCACCAGCATTGTCGAGGCGGCCACGCACAGGCTCGACACCACGAATTGTCGACGTGAGTTATTCATTGCGAACGTATTCCTGAGAGCACTGCGGGGTGAGAGGGCAACGCCTGCGAGGGCGTACCCGTTTATCCGGCTAGTATCTCAGGGCGTTCGACTTCGTGCAGCGCAACGCGGTATGCGCCGGCGAAAACCGCCAACGCCGCGCGGCGCGACCGCCACGCGCACGCCGCTCAGGCGCGTTCCAGCAGCCCTTTGATGAGGAACATTTCGGCTTCGTGCACGGTGCCCATTTGCGTCCATTCGGCGTCGGTTTGCGTGGCGAGGCGCCAGGTGAGCAGGCTCACCACGGACTGCGCCTCGCCGAGCTTCAGCAGCGGCCCCGGAATCACGCGCGACATGTTGCGGAACTGCATGGTCTCGGGCGAGGCACCCACTTCGTAGTCGACCACGAAGCGTTCCTGGTCCACATGCAAACGCACGTAGGTGTCCTTGCCGCTGAATACGGAGGCGCCCACGAACAGACCGGGCGCGGCTTCACGCCGGTCGAAGCTGCCCCACGCCCAGCGCCCCTGGCGGATGCCGTCGGACATGATCGCGAAAGTGACTTCGGCGGGACGCTCGACGAGAATGCTGCTCGAATGGCAGAAAGGATCTTGCATGCGGCCTCCATGGCGTAGTGTGGACGCGCGCGGGCTTTTCGCCTTGCGTGCGGCCGTGTGCCTCGATCCTTTCGAGCTTATTGGCGAGATGAAGCGCGGGTCAAATCTACTTTAAATATCGCCGATATAAATAGCGCGGATGCGCCGCGGAACGCGGTGTACCGCGAAACGCTTTGCTGCGGATTCAAGGCGGCGGATTTACTGCGCCGCGCTCGCGTTCAGCAGAACGGCATCGTGCGCGGCGCGCTGGCTTGTCGAAAACCGCTCGGCCTGTACGCGACGCTCGGCCGCGCGCAGATCGGCCGGGTACGTTTGCGAAGTGGAGGTGAACGGATCGTAGCCGGCCTTCTCCAGCAAAACGATTTGCTGACGCACCTCGGCACGCGTCAACGGGTGATCGGGATAACTTTGGGCAAACGCAGCGCCGGACAACGCAACCAGGGCGACAGCGGCAACAATTTTAGCGAACGTGGTCATAAATAAAACGGCTAGAAAGAGGAAACGAAACAACCCGGATGCGCCCGTGATGCAACGCACAACATGCCTCTAGTCTAGCTCCCACGCGGACTTAGGGTAAACACCGTAAGTCATAAGTTTTTGTACTCACGGCGCTAAAAATGGTGCTTGCGACGCGCTTTCATCTCCGGCCCCGCTTTCCACGAGCTGACCGTAATCGAGCTTGATGCAACGGTCGGCAAGATGGAAATAACGGTCGTCGTGCGTGACCACCACCACCGTCTTGCCCTTCGCTTTCAGCTCGGGCAGCAGCGTGCGATAGAACACGTCCTTGAAGAGCGGGTCCTGGTCGGCGGCCCATTCGTCGAACAGATAGAACGGCCGGTCTTCGAGATACGCGACCAGCAGCGCGAGACGTTTCCTCTGCCCTTGCGAGAGTTCGAGCGTGGAGAACGCGCCGTTCTCGATACGCACCTTGTGGTCGAGCTGCAGTTGCACGAGCAGGTCGTGCGCGCTGCGATCGAGCGTGTCGAAGCGCATGCCGAGCAGGCTGTCGAACAAAAAGAAGTCGCTGAACACCACGGCGAACAACTGCCGGTAATTGTCGCGATCCGCCTCGCTCACGGGCACGCCGTCGAGCAGAATGCGTCCGCCTTCGGGCGCATAGAGGCCCACGATCGTCTTGGCCAGCGTGGTCTTGCCGCTGCCGTTGCCGCCGATCAGATACACCACTTCACCGGGCGTGAACGCGAGATCGATCGGCCCGAGCGTGAACACCTCGTTCTCCTTCTCGCGAAAGTAACGGTGCGTCACGCCTTCCAGCACGATGCGCTCGAACGCGGGTTGCGCGGGCAGGTTCGCCACCGCTTCGGGCGGCAGTTCGGCGTTCACCTGCTCGATGCGTTCCAGCGCCACGCGCGCGGTGCCAATATTGGGAATGGCCGAAAGCAGCGACTCGATCGGCATGATCATGTAGAGAAACACCACGGCATAGCCCGACATCACGTGCGGGCTCACCGGCACGCGCCGCGCGACCACGAACAGCGTGATGCCGATAAACGCGAACAGGATGAAGCTGCCCCAGCTCGCCGCCGCCGCGTAAAGCACGTAGCCGCGCGTACGCTGCACGCGCACGGCTTCCACATGCGTGGCAAGCGTGTCGTCGATAAAGGCGGCGCGACGCCGGCGATGCAGCTTCAGTTCCTTGGCGCCGTCGAACAGCGCGCGAAAGTGGCGCACCAGGTCGTCCTCGCGGCGGCGCGACGCGCGCAGATGAAACAGCGCGCGGCCGTTGGCGAGCTGAAATCCCGCCGCGCCAATGCCAATCGTGAGGATTGCCACCAGCAGGATCTGCCACGAAAGCACGCCCAGATACGCGAGACAGCCGGCGATCACGGCGCTCTGCATCGCGAGCGCGGGCATGCGCACGAACAGCATGACGATGGCGTCCAGATCCTGAGTGAGCACGGCGAGCGAACGCGCCGCGCCCTGCTGTTCGAGCTGACGGAACGAGGCGTCGCCGAGACGGCGGATCGTCTGCATGCGCAGGTTCGCCTTGGCGCGCTGGCCGAGGTCCATGAAGAGCGTCTGCGAGGCCGTGCGCGTGACGAGCACGATCGCGCCGAGCCCGGCGAACTGCCAGCCGAGCCGCCCCAGTTGCGCCGGGGAAGCCGAGAGCGCCTGGTTGATCAGCGCGACGAGACCGGCGTTGCCGAAGCCGCTCACGAGGCTCGTGACGAGCGCGACGAACAAGGTCCAGCGCGCATTGCGCGCGAGTTTCAACAGCAGCGTCATGACACTCCTTGCGGGTGCGTCAGGCTCCGTGCCGGTCTGGCGCCGGTCTGCGGAGCATTGTGAGGATCAGATAGAGTCCGCCGAGCAGCGTGGCCATCACGCCCGCCGGCATTTCCTGCGGGAACAGCACCCAACGGCCGAGCCAGTCGGAGCCGATCATGAGCGTGGCGCCGAACGCGGCGCTCACGTACAGCAAGGGCACGGCGCGGCGAATGCCGAGCCTGCGCGCCATATGCGGCGCCATCAGGCCGATGAACGAGAGCGGCCCGATCACGAGCGTCGCCACGGCGCTCAGCAGCGCGCTCAGCATCAGCAAACCGAAGCGCGCCCCGCCGAGACCGCCGATACGCACGCCCAGCCCCGCCGGCACCGCCTCGCCGAGCGGCAGGATCTCGAGCCAGCGGCGGCACAGCGGCACCAGCGCGAGTGCGAGCAACGCGCAGCCGGCAACGAGCGCGGCCATCGCCGGAGCGACGTTATAGGTCGAGCCCGCGAGCAGGTTATAGAGGACGATCACGCGCGGGTCGCCGCTCGATACCGCGATCACCGAAACCGCCTGGAACGCCGCGCTCAGCGTCATGCCCGCGAGGATCAGCGTGTCGGGGGCGAACGCCGCGGCGCGCGCGATCAGCACGAGCGCGCCTAGCGTGAGCATCGAGCCGGCCGCGCACCAGGCGAGAAAGGTCGGCAAACCGGGCTGCGCGGTGAGAAAGAGCGCGCCCGTCAGACCGAGCGCCCCGCCCGCCGGGATGCCGAGCAGGTCGGGGCTCGCCATCGGGTTGCCGGTCATGCGCTGCACGATGCCGCCCGAGAGCGCGAGCAGCACGCCCACGCCCGCCGCCGCGACCACGTGCGGCAAACGCAGAAACAGCAGCGCGGCGGTTTCGTGGATCGTGCTCGCGTGCCAGCCCGCGAGACCGCGGCCGAGCACGAGCGACACGGCGACCACCGCCGACAAGACCAGCGCGCTCGCGAACGCCACCGTGCGCAGGCCGCGCGGCGAAAGCGGGGCGTCGTGCCGCGCGCTCGCCGTGGCGACCTCGGGTCGGCCGCGCAGGCGGCGCAGCATCGCCAGCAGCAGCGGCGCGCCGATCAGCGTGGTGATCGCGCCCGTGGGTATCGGCATGGCAAGGTGGGCCGCGCACCACTGCGCGAGTTGATCCGCGAAACCCAGCAGCGCCGCGCCGATCAGTGGCGACCAGAACATGCGCTCGCGCAGCGTGCGCGCGCCCGCGAGCCGCGCGACGGCGGGCGCGGCCAGCCCGACGAAACCGATCACGCCCACGGCGCTCGCCACGCACGCGGCGATCAGCAGCGTGACACCCAGCGTGAGCGCGCGCGTGACCCGCAGCGGCACGCCGAGACCCGCCGCCACCGTCTCGCCGAGATCGAAGGCCGCGAGCGGCCGCAGGCTCAAGCGCAGCAACAGCGCGCACGGCGCGAACCGCGCGGCGAGCGCGAGCGCCACGCGCCAGTCGTGCTGCGCGAACGAGCCGCCGCCCCACACCAGCAGGCCGCTCAACAGGTCGTAGTGCGAGATCGCCAGCGCGAGACTGAACGCGCCGCCGCACAGATTGACGATCATGCCCGCGAGGATCAGCGCGAGCGGCGACATGCCGCGCCGGGCCGCCAGCCCGAACACGGCCGCCAGCGCCGCCGCGCCGCCCGCGAACGCGACGGCCTCGCGGCCGTGCGCGAGCAGGAACGGCGCGTAGACCGTGGCGAGCGCCAGCGCGAGCCAGGCGCCCGAGAAGACGCCGAGCGTCATGGGCTCGGCGAGCGGGTTGCGCAACACCTGCTGCGTGGCGACGCCCGCGAGCCCGAGGGCCGCGCCGCACAACAGCGTGACGGCCACGCGCGGCAAGTCGCTGTCGTGCACGAGCAGTTGCGTGACGTCGGCGGACGCTGGCGCGACGAGCGCGTGCCACCAGAGCGCGGGCGCGAGCCGCGCGTCGAGATGCAGCGCGAACAGCAGCGCCGCGAGCGCGAACAGCGTGCAGACCGCCGCGAGCGGCGAGCGGCGAACGGGCGAACGCGGCGCCGTGAGCGTGCGCTTCATGACAGCTTTGCGGCGTTTGAGGACGGCAGCGCGGCCAGCGCCTCCACGAGCGCGGTTGCGAAGTACGCCGCGCTCAGGATGCCGCCTTCGGGCGGTGCTTCGGCCATGCCCGTCATGCGGCCCGCGCGCGCGAACGGCATCGCTTGCCAGACGCGGCTCGTTTGCATCATCGTCGCGCTCAGGGCGGGCAGCGGCTTCAGGTAGACGAGCGTCGCGCGCGAGTCGGCGTCGAGCGCGTCGAACCCAATGATCGCCGACGCGGCGCGCGGCGCGCCGCCCCACGCGTTGCGCAAGCCGAGCCGCGCGAGCAGTTCGCCGAACAGGCTATGCGCGCCGAACACGCGCAGATGCGATTCGTCGATAAAGCGCGCGAGATAGATCGGCACATCACGCGCAACGAACCCCGAGGGCAACGCGGCGAGCCGCGCCCGCGCCGCGTCGATCGCATTACGCGACTGCGCCACCGCGGCCTCGCCTTGCGCCTCGCGGCCGAACAGGCGCGCGAGGCGCATCGTCTCGTCGCACGCCGCCGTGTAGGGCGCGGCACTCGCGCGGAACATGCCGAGCGTGACCGTGGGCGCGAGGCGTTCGAGCGTGCCGCGCATCGACGCATGGGCGGGCGTGATGACGATGAGATCGGGCGCGAGCGCGAGCATCAATTCCATGTTCGGCTGGAACATGAGGCCGAGATCGACCACCGAATCCGGCACCGCGCACGCCGGAAAATTGCGCCGGAAGCCCGCCGTGTTCGCCATGCCCACCGGCACCACGCCGAGCGCGAGCACGAGTTCCGCCAGCCCCCAGTCGAGCACGATCACGCGGCGCGGCACCGCCGTGCGCGCGGCGGCGTGCGGGTTCGCGCCGGCAGCCGCCCACGCGCTGCCGCATGACGCGGCGAACGCCATGGCGAGCGGGCTGCAAAGCGGGGCGAAAAGCGGCGTGGCGGCCAGCGCGCCCACGAGGCTCCGGCGTTTCACGTCTACCACTGATACTTCGCGCCCGCCGTGACCAAACGGCCCTCGCCCCAGTAGCAGTAGTTCGCGCCGGTGCACGAGGCGAAGTACTTGCGATCGAGCAGATTGCTCGCGTTGAGCCAGGCGCTCCAGCCTTGCAGGCTGGAGAAGCGGCGGCCCAGATCGTAGCGCAGCGAGAGATCGACCAGCGTGGCGGAGGCCGTCATGAACGAGTTCGCGGTGTCGCCGTACGAACCGCCGATATACCGCACGCCGCCGCCGAACAGCAGGCCCGCGAGCGGCCCCGCCGAAACGGTGTAGTCGGCCCACAGCGAAGCCGTGTTGCGTGGAATGCCCACCGGCGATTTATCGAGGATCGACGAATTGCTCTTCGTGTTGAGCAGGTTCGTGTAGGTGTAGCTCGCGATCAGCTGCAGGTTGTTGCTGAGGCTCGCGTGGCCTTCCACTTCGAAACCCTGCGAGCGCACCTGGCCCGTGAGCACGCTGAAGCCGTTGTGCAGCGGGTCGGTGGTCGCAACGTTGTTCTCGGTGAGATGGAACGCCGAGACCGTCACGAAGCTGTTATAGCCCTTCGGTTGCAGCTTCACGCCCACTTCGTACTGTTCCGCCGTGAGCGGGTCGAAGGCCTGGCCGCTGTACGTGGTGCCCACCTGCGGCTGGAACGAGCGCGAGTAGCTGAAGTACGGCGCCACGCCGCTGTCGAACTGATACGTGCCGCCCGCGCGCCAGGTGAACGCGCGGTTGAACTGCGTGGTGGTCGCGCCGGTCTTGTACGAAGTCTGGTCCTCGTTGGCCCAGTCCTCGCGTAGGCCCAGCAGGAACGACCATTTGCCGATGTCGATCTGATCCTGTGCATACGCACCGAGTTGCTTGACCGAGGTTGCCGTGGAGGTCGCGAACATGAAGTTCGGATACGGAATGGTCTGGCCGTAGATCGGATTGCTTTCGGCGAGGCCCGGCGTCGAGGTCAGGTTGCCGTAGAAATAATGATCGAACTGGATGTTCTGATAATCGAGGCCGAAGGTGACGTTGTGCTTCACCGGGCCCGTACTGAATTTCGCGTTCAACTGGTTGTCGACGGTATGCGAATTCACCATGCCCTGGTTCAGGTACGCGGTGCGCGCGAGCGTGTTCGTGCCGGTGGTGAAACCGTCGTTGCCCACGTACTGGATCGTCTGGCTGTTATGCAGGAAGCGGTAGCTCTGCTTGACCGACCACACGTCGTTGAAGCGGTGGTCGAACTGATAGCCGATCGACTCCTGGGTCTTGCGGAAGCTGTCGAAGGTCGGCTCGCCCGGATTTTCGCTGCGGCTTTGCCACGTGTACGGCACCGAGTTGTAGATGCCCGCCTCCGGGTCCGACTGATAGTTCGCGAACACGGTGAAGGTCGTGTCGCGCGAGGGGCGGAACTGGAGCGTCGGCGCGATCGAGAAGCGCTGCTCGTTCACGAAGTCGGTTTGCGTGCCGGTGTTGAAGCCGTCGGCGGTCACGCGATACAGCACGGTACCGTTCTTGTCGACGGGACCGCTCGTGTCGAAGAAGCCCTGAATGCGGCCGTAGCTGCCGGTTTGCAGGCCGATCTCGTGGAACGGGGTGTCCGTGGGCATCTTGCTCACGAGATTGACGGTGCCGCCCGGCGAGGTCTGCCCGTACAGCACCGAGGCCGGACCGTGCAGCAACTCGATGCGCTCGAACATGTACGGGTCGAAGCTCGTGACGTTGTAGCCGAAGCCGCCGTTCGGGCCGGGCGTGCGCAACCCGTTCCAGAATTCGTCGACGAGAAAACCGCGCGCGTAGAGATATTCGAGCGAGTCCGTATTGGTGCCGCGCTGCTCGGGGTTCATGCCCGAGGTGTAGCGCAGCGCCTGCGCGACGCTTTGCGCGCCCTGCACGTCCATCTGGTCGCGCGTGACGACCGAGATCGCCTGCGGCACCTTGATGATCGGCGTGTCGCTCTTGGTGCCCGCTTCGCTGCGTTTGGCCACGTAGCCCACCACCGGGCCGGTGCCCGTTTCGGCGCTGCGCGTGCCCTGCACGACCACGGCGGGCAATTGCTGGCCCGGCGCCGTGGGTGCCGCTTGCGTCGCTTGTGCCGCTTGTGCGTGCTGCGTGCCCGCTTGCGCGGCGGCCGCCGACGCGGCCGAAGGTGCCTCCGCCGTCTGCGCGCTGGCGAGTTTCGCGATCGCAAATGCCACCACCGCCGTGATCGTGCGCAGCTTCCACCGCCGCGCGCCCGCCGCCCCGTTCATGTCGTTCGACACCCCGCCACCCCATCCCCGATTCATCCCGTCCGCCCTGTTCAAAATGTCGTCTTTTCCGCAGTACAAATACGAATCATTCCTATTGTCATTCGTAAAGCGGCGCAAGGACGATAGAATACGGGCAGTGTTTCGACCGTGTCCTGTCAAATAGCTGCGCGAAGCCGTCGAAAATTGAGGGTTTCGCGAAGCTTCTTTCCAAGATTCACAAATGACCGAAATCTGGCAACGCTTCGCGGGCACGTCGCATCGCTATCTACGACGCCCAGTCATTGCCAAGCGCTATGACTTTCAGGCTGGCGATTGCGAAAGCTGGCACTCGCATACGCAGCCGCAATTCGTCTACACGACGCGCGGCGTGCTGCGCGTCATCACGCCCGACGGCGCGTGGACGCTCGGCCCCTATCGCGGCCTGTGGATCGCGCCGCTGGTCGCGCACGAGTTGCAGGCGGTCAGCCAGGCGGTCATGTACACCGTGTATTTCGAAGTGGATGTCGCGCCGCGCGAGGAACGCAGTTGCCATGTGCTGATGATTTCGTCGCTGCTCAACGAACTGGTTGGCGCGCTCGTGCTCGACCAGCGGAATGGCCAGCCCGAACGGCGCTCCGCGCTGATCGATCCGCTCCTGCTGCAGGAGATGCGCGAGGCGCAACTGGCCACCGAAGGGCTGCTGCCGCTGCCGAAGGACCGCCGGCTGCAACAGATCTGCGGCCAACTGATGGACGCCCCCGCCGACAACACGCCGCTCAACGACTGGGGCATGCGCGTGGGCGCGAGCGAAAGCACGCTCGAGCGCGCCTTCAAGGACGACACGGGGCTGACCTTCGGCCAGTGGCGCCAGCGGCTGCGGCTGGTGGAATCGATCTCGCGGCTCGCGAAAGGCATGCCGGTGTCGACCATCGCGAACGAACTCGGCTATCGCAATTCGAGCGCGTTCATCACCATGTTCCGGCGCGCGATGGGCGAGACGCCGCAGCGCTTCCTGCGCAATCGCGGCGGCGCGGTGGAGGCGGAAGCGGCGCAGTGAGGGCGCGGCGCCGGGCCGGCTGCTACACCGCCGCTAAAGGCGCCGTGATCCGCAAGAACGCGTCGATATCGTCGACCGACTGGCGATGGCTCAAGGCAACCCGAACTCCGCCGCCTTCTTCGCGTCCTTGAACGCGCTCACGGCCTGGGCATTCAGACGGATCGGCGAAAAGCACGCGGCTTCCACATAGTCCGTGTTGAAGTAGAGCTGCACGCTGCCATCCGCGCGCGCGGCCAGCGTGAACGCCTTCGACATCAGGTAGTCGCTATTGAATGTCGATGCGTCGAGGCAAGCGGCCTTGCCCGCGTTGATCCGCTTGAACTCGGCCAGCACCGGCACCACCGACTCCTTCGTCAGATACAGGCTGCCGCTGTCGCGATGTCCCACGGCATAGACCTCGTTCAGATCGAATCGCTTGCCGTCCTTGATGCGATACGTAATGCCATATTCGTACGCACCGGGATGCGCACCGTCGCATTGCGAACTGCCGCTCACTTCGAAGCCCACGACGCTCGGCGTTTCGATCGTCTTCTTGATGTCGGCGCGATATTGCGCGGTGGCGCCCATGCCGCTCGCGTTGTCGCTGCACTCCTTGGCGTCCTTGAGGATGCCCGCGCGCAACGCACGCAACGAGGCGTCGAGCGCCGACGTGTGATGCGCGAGCGCGGGCACCGGCGCGACGGAGACGTTGCCGGCTGCACGCGCCACCGAGGCCTGCGCGGCCAGCGTGGCGACTGCCACCGTCAACGCGGCGGCAAGGAGTTTTCGACCATTCATAAGCTATCGGGTTGAGTAACGGTTTCGTGAATTCAAGGGCGCTGCGCCGTATAGTCGACGGCCACCGCGGTGGTCGTGGCCGCCTGCCCCCACGAAGGCGGCAGATGCTGATGCGGATGCGTCTCGATGCGTTGGCGCGCGACGGTCAGCGTGCCCGTCGCTTCGGTGGCGGTCGTGTCGGAGCGATAGCGGTCGATGAACGCCGCGTATTGCTGACGATCGTTGTAGCCGTTGCCGCCGCCGTTCACCAGAATCGACATGCGGCCCACCGTCTCCGTCGAGATGCCGTCGTCGGCGATACGATGGATATTGCTATGCCCCATAAAGTGCTTCCACACCCAGAAGAAGCCCGCGCTATCGCAGGCATTCAGGGTATCGGTCGCGACGATGTCCGGGTCGTAGCGCGGCGCCCACTGCCGCTTGTCGCTGTGCACGTGGCCTTGCCGGTCGGTCGTGGGAGCGCCGCTCCAATGGTGGGTCGAGGTCGCGGTAATGCGGTTGTCCGCATAGGCGCCGTTATGGTTCGGGAATTGGCGGAACGTACCGTAGTCGGCGTACAGCGTCGGCCACGTCAACTGCATCAGCCCGCGCCCGTAAAACACCGTGTAGTACTGCGTGTTCGGCAAGCGCGGATTGGGCGCGCCCTCGCCCACTTCCTTCGTGAAGCGCAACAGGCCCGTTTCAATATAGCTCTGGCTCAGGAACGCGATCTGCCGCACCGGCGTGGTAAAGCCGTATTTGCGGAAGGTCTTGCCGATGTCGGTGTGCGAAATGGGCGAACCGCTCACGTGGCCGTGCGCCGTTGCCCAGCTCGCCGTGGTGGTGGGATGCGGCAAGCCGTACTTACGCGGAATCAATTGCGTAAGTTCGTCGCGCGAGAGCCAGCCGCATTTGCGGAAATGCGCGATCAATTCGAGCGGATGAAAATACCAGACCTTGTCGGGTAGTCCCGCTTCTTCCCAGAACGCGGCCTTCGCATAGAAGTCCAGAAACGGCTGATGATTCTGCGGGTTACGGTCGAACACCTCGCCGCTTTGCGTGAGGTCCTGGTAGCGCGCCGGTTGCGTGCGTTTATCCCATTCGCTCGAATGCTGCACGATCAGCCGGCGCATTTTCTCTCGCGCGCTCGGGTCGTTGCGGAACCACGCCTCGTATTCTTCCTTCGTGAGCGTGCCGTCGTGATCGGTATCGACGGAACTCACGATTTGCGCGAGCAGATCGACGGCGGCCTGACCGTTCGCGGGCACGTACTTGCCGTCTTCGTTGATCTTGCGCCAGTTCATGAAGTGCGGGAAGTCGGCGTCCGAAAACTTCAGGATCGCGGCATCGGCGAGGTTCACATAACCGCTTTGCGTCGCGCTGAACGGCACCGGGATCCACGCGACGTTTTGGGCCGCCGAAATACGCGCCTTGTCCGGACCGAGATTGCGGCCCGTGCGCAGCAGATCGAAGCCCACGCTGGGCGCCGAGCCATACAGGTCCACCGCGCGCTGATACAGGTCGTATTCGTACTCGCGGTCCGCATGCTCGCCGCCCAGTGCGGTCGCCTGCTGGGTTTGATCGTCCCAGGTCCACGTTTGCAGATAGCGCGTGCCGTTTTCGTAACGCAGGCGCACGTATTGCCGCTGCGTGTTTTGCCCTTGCTGCAGCGTCGCGATGTGATTCGGGCGCGCATGGCTCGCGGACGCCTGCGTGTACGTGCTGTGAAACTGCGTGGACGGCGGAATCATGAAATAGCCGTCGCCCCAATACTCGTCGTGACCATTCTTGTTCGCGTCTTCGTATTCGGTCTTGCAGTCGTGGAAGAACGCTTTCAGTTGGTCGTCGGTGCAGAAGGTTTCGAAGTGCACATAGTGCTTGCCGGTCCATTGCCCAACGAAACCGAGAATCTCCTTGCGATAGATCCTGGGCGCGTCGGCGTCCGAAAACACTTTCACCGAATCCCACTCCGGCGCTTGCAGCGGCTTGGCGAAATTGGCGCGCACGCGATTGACAAAACTCGCGGGAAAGTCGGTTTTATTCCGCAAGTGCATATACAGCGAATAGAACTCGACCTTCACGCCGTCGCCGGTTTCCGTGCTGTGCTTGAGCAGCACGAAACTCGTGTCGCTCGGTTGCGCCTTGTCCGTGTCGTACGCCTTGTACTCGAGTTGCGATGCCTGACGATACGCCACGAGCTTGCCGTCGGCGATCGCGCGCACGAACGTGTCGGCGCTCGCGCCGGGATCCAGGTGCACGCCGCCATGCCACCGGCTCTGCTTGCTGACGGGATATTGACCGTGCGAGGCGGTCTGCGGCTCGGAGGCCTGCATCCCCGTGAATTTATCGGGGATGATCGGGTAGCTGATGAGCATCGGGTGATTCGCCTGTTCTTATTCTGAGAGGTCCGCGTCGCCCAGATTGAGCGGACCCTTCGGCAGGAGAGGAAGCGGGTAAGGTTGCGATGTCGGTCCGCTGAACGCGTGCTGGCCGCCCTTGATGTCGATATTCCCCGGCGCGTGAATTTCAATGCCGCCGCCGGTGATACGGATATACGCGCCCCCCGAGGTGAGCAGAATCTCCTGCTTCGCCGCCATCTCCACATTCTCCGTGGCCGAAACCAGCTTCACCGTCTTTTGCGCCGTGATCTCCACGTTGTCGTCCTGCGCCTGCACTTCCACCTTGCCCTTGCCCGCGAACAGCTTCATGCCCGCGTTCTGCACGAACAGGCTCAGCGTCTGCGCCACGCTCGCGACCAGCGACTTGCCCGTGGCCACATAGACGTTCTGGCCGCTCACGAGGTTGATCTGTTCGTCGGCCGCGATATGCGCCGATTGCTGCGTCGAGAGCGCCACGCCCGCCGGGCTCGCCATCAGCAGGACCGGCTCGCCGAACGCGTTCGCGCTGCCCGTGCCGCCGCCCGCCGTGTTGCCGCCGCTGGCCGCATTGCCCGCGCCCTGCGCGCTCGATTGCGTCGCGCTCACGAACGACTTCAACGCCGTGCCGCCGTCCTTGAGCGATTCGGCCTGGTGCGTTTCGCTTGCCTGCGAGAGCGTATCCATCGCGCTCTGCGCACCTTTGAGCTGCGCATGCGCTTCGCTCACCTCCAGCTGCTGGCCCGCCGCGCTGCCGCCGTGCGTGCCCACGTAGAGGCCGCGGCCCGCGCGTATCGCGCCATACGCATCCGACTTCAGGTCGAAGCCGCTGCCCAGATACGCGCCGCGCGCGTTCGCGTTCTGCGCGACCAGATAACCCAGATGCAGCTGCGAGTTCGCGCTCGTGCTGTAGAGCTGCATGCGGTTCTGGCCCGTGGCGTCGTCCATCACCATCTGGTTGTAGCCGCTGCCGCCGTATTCCTTCGACTGGTAGCCCGAAAGAATGCCGTTCGAATGCCAGTTCGGACTGGTCGCGCCGTTATAGACGCGCCCCGTGACCACGGGCCGGTCACAGTCGCCGTCAAGCCAGTTCACGATCACTTCCTCGCCCACGCGCGGCACGTGCACGCCGCCGTAGCTGCTGCCCGTGTCCGACATCGCCACGCGCACCCAGCACGACGCCGTTTCGTCGCCCGCGTTCAAACGGTCCCAGTGAAAATGCACTTTGATGCGGTTGAGCGTGTCGGTATAGACCTCTTCGCTCTCCGGACCCACGACGATCGCCGTCTGCATCTGCATGGCCGGCTTGCGATGCTCGAACGGGCTGCGGTACGTCACCGCCTTGCGCTGCGCCTCGACCTGCACGAGCAGGAAACCTTCGCTGCCGTCGGCGCTCTTGAGCGTGAGCGCCGCGCTGTCGCCCTGGTGTGCGGCTTTGATCGCCGCGAGTTCGTCTTGCAGGCTGTGCGGAAACGCCTGCGCCTGCGTATTCGACGCGGGCAGATTGTTCTCGATGAACCAGCGCGCCTCAAGCACGGCGAACTGGCGGTCCTGCTCGCTGTCCGTGTCGTGCAGCGGGTGGCCCGAAAGCTCGAACCAGCGCCCCGCGTCGAGCGCGCGCACCGCGCCCGCGCCTTCGAAGCGCTTCGCGCGCGACTCCCACTCTTCCATGCGCAGTTCGGTGAGCGTGTCGCCACGCGGCTGGTCGCCGTAGGTGTAGGCGCCCGTGTATTCGTACACTTCCATCTGCTGCGGCAGGTCGCCCTGGCTCGCGAGCGTGGGCACCGAAGTGCCCTTGGGATTGCCCGCGCTCGACGGCGCCTTGTAGTCGAACGTGCGCGTGGTGAGCGTTACGCTTTGCAGCGTGCGCGTGCCACTCCATTGCACCAGCGCATTGGTTTCGCTATTCACGCCCGATCGGTAAAAATCAACCGTTTGCGGATTTAAAGCCGGGAAAGCGCCGATATTATCGGTAATAACGACCGTATGCGATTTACCGTCTTCGGCCTGCTCGAAATAACTGAATAAACCTTCGGATTCCATGATCCGCTGGCAGAAATTCCAGTCGTCTTCGTATTGCACGCAAAACGAACGGGACGGCAATGCATTCTGAATCGAAAAGCGAAAGGCGCCTTGCGCTTGCGGATGCGCGTTGAATACGTCGGTGAGAATCGCGTCGGCGCTTTTGTCCTGCCAGATGCGCGCGTCCTTGCGGAATTTGAGGAAGTGCTGCCACGAGGCGAGTTCGAGCTGGTAGCTCGTGAGGCCGCCGTCCGCGCCCAGCCGGCGCGCGGTGTGAACGTAGCCGTGGTGCGGCAGGTAGGACTGGTCGGCCTGCTGGAGCCAGAGCGTGACGGGCTGGGCGATCAGGGTCTTGAGTTCGACGTTGTCCTGGGTGGACGTCACGTCGACCACGAAGCCGTAATCGCGGCCAATGCGCGCGTGACCGATAGCGCGCTGCGGCAGCAGGACATTCTCGCCGAGCGGCGTATCCAGCTTGAGTAGCCGGTCAGTTTGCATAAGGCCGCCGCTAATGGCCGCCATTAAGTCCTGCGCCCCCATCGTCTAATCCCTGTATGGTTTTGTTTACCAGGCGCCGACATTCTACATAATTTCAGTCCACTTTCGATCCGCAATAAAAATGATGATAAAAAATGATTATCGCGCGGGTGTCGCGATCCGCGCCGTGTCATTCATGGGTCACCTTTGTCGTATATCGCCGATTATGTGAATGACGCCGCGCAACGCGGCGTTTCGTCATGGCGTCATGACGGGCCGCCGGCCTTCGCGGCGATCTCCGCGTCGGGCAATCCCACCATGCGCGCGGCGTCCACGATCTGCGACCAGCTCGTGGGGTCCACCGGTATGCCGTGCGCGGCCCGCGCGCGCCGCGTGGCCGTTTCGCGCTCGCCGGGCAGCAGGATCTCGTCCACGCCCGCCTCGCGTCGCGTCGCCTTGAGCCAGTCGACGAACGCCCGCGCCTCGCGCTCGCCCGAGGGCGCGTCGAACGCCGCCGGATCGACGATCACCGAAGTCATGCAGTTGACGATGGCGTGACTCGACACGATGGTCTGCTCGCGCGTGGTGAAACCGCCCGACAACGCGCCCGCGAAAATCTCGCACATCGCCGCCAGCCCCGAACCCTTATGCCCCGCTACCGCGCCGCCGAACGCGCGCAGCGCGCCGTGCTGGGTGTCGCTGAAGAGCGCGCCGGGGTCGCGCGTGGGATGACCGTCGCTGTCGATCAGCGCTTCGGCGGGCACCGGCACGCCCTTGTTGTAGGCCACACGCACCTTGCCCGCCGCGATCGCGCTGGTCGCGAAATCGAGCACGAGCGGCGGCGCCCCTTCGCGTGGAAACGCCGCGCAAAACGGATTCGTGCCGAAGCGCCGGTCGATGCCGCCGAACGGCGCGACGAGCGGATCGCCCGCCACGTTGACGAAATGAAACGACACGAGGCCCGCGCGCGCGCACTGCTCGGCCCAATGCCCGATGCGGCCGATGTGATGCGCGTTGCGCAAGCCCACCGCGCACACGCCATGCGATTTCGCGCGCGCAATGCCCAGCTCCATGGCTTCATAAGTCACGACCTGGCCCAGGCCGCGGCCGCCTTCGATCGTCAGGACCGCGCCCGCGTCGCGCACGACCTGCGCGTGCGCATTGAGCTTGAGTTCGCCTTCGCGGCACGACAGCACGTAGCGCGGGATCATGCCCACGCCGTGCGAATCGTGCCCGGCGAGATTGGCCTCGACGAGATGGTCGGCGACAAGCGCGGCTTCGCGCGCCTCGCTGCCGGCTGCCCGCCAGATGGCAACGACGAACGCATGCAGCGCACGCGCCTCGACAAAGACTTCCGTATCTGTGCTAGCACTCGTATTCGACATGGTTCCAACCTTTTTCCTGTACCGATGACGACCGCGTCAGGTGCGCGGCACGTAAGCCGGGTCGCGCACGTCCTGGGCCACGGGCGCCTGCAAGGGCTCGACACGCCCGACGATCACGAGATAACTCAGCGCGCCGAGCACGCAGAAGCCGCCCGCCACCACCAGCGGAATCGTGAACGAGCCGCGCGTGAGTTGCAGCATCAACCCGGTGAACGTGGTGAGCGCGATCCCCGCGATATTCGACGCGAAGTTCTGGATGCCCGCGAGCGAGGCCACGTGCCCCGGCGTGGGCGCGACATCGGCGGGCAAGGACCAGATGCTGGCCGCCGCGGCCGCGAGACTGCCGTACGCGATCGCGAACAGCACGAGCATCAGCCAGGTGTCCTGCACGACGCTCGTGAGCGTGATGACGGACGAAAGCAGCATGCCGCCGACGATGCAGGTCTTGCGCGCCGCCGTGAGACTCCAGCCGCGCCGCACGAGCGCGTCGGAGAGCCAGCCGCCGAGCCAGCCGCCCGGTATCGAAACGAGCGCGGGCAAGGTGCCGAGCGTGCCCAGCGACTTGAGCGAGAACCCGCGCGCCTGCACCAGATAGCTCGGAAACCAGGTGATGAAGAAGTAGATGACGAAGTTCAGGCAGAAGAAGCCGAGCATCATGCCCCACACCGTGCGGTAGCGAAACAGCGTGCTCCAGCGCATTGGGGCGGCGGCCCGCTCCGCCGCGCGCGGCTGCGCGAGCGCGGCCTGCGCCGCCGGTTCGCGATACAGCGCGAGCCAGCCGACGATCCACACGAGCCCGAGCACGCCCGTGATCACGAACGAGGCCTTCCAGCCCCACGCGGCGATGATCGCGGCCACGAGCGGCAGCGAAAGCGCCGAGCCCACGCGCGAGCCGCTGTCGAAGATGCTGGTGGCGAGCGCGCGCTCGTCGCGGGCGAACCATTGACTCACGAGTTTCGCGCAGGACGGGTAGGCGCCCGCCTCGCCCGCGCCGAGCATGAGCCGGCAGCCAAACATGCCCGCGAAGCTCCCGGCCACCGCCGTGGCCGCCGTGAAGATCGACCACCAACCCACCGCGAACGGCAACGCGATGCGCGCGCCCGCTTTGTCGACGAACCAGCCGTACGGCAATTGCATCACCGCGTAGGTCCAGAAGAAGCCGCTCAGCAGCAAGCCCATGGCGGCGGGCCCGAGCGAGAGTTCCTTCATGATGTGCGGCGCGGCGACCGCGAGATTGGCGCGGTCGATGTAGTTCACGGCAATCGCCAGAAAGCAAAAGAAAATGACCAGCCAGCGTGACTTTTCCTTCATGAGACGTCCTCCCTCGTGATGGCGCCGGTGTGACGCTCGTGCGGCGTTCATTCGGCGTTCATGCCGCGATCGGCTACATGACCGCTCCCAGATGCCACGGCACGAATTCGTTCTGGCCATAGCCGTGCAGTTCGCTTTTCGTGCGCTGCCCCGAAGCCGTGGCGAGCATCAGTTCGAAGATCGCGGCGCCCGCCTCGTCCACGCTTTGCTCGCCTTCGAGAATGCGGCCGCAATTCACGTCGATGTCCTCTTCCTGGCGGCGCCACAGCGCGCTGTTGGTGCCGAGCTTGAGCGAAGGCGCGGGCGCGCAGCCGTACGCGGAACCGCGCCCCGTGGTGAAGCAGATGAGATTCGCGCCGCCCGCGACCTGGCCCGTGGCCGAGACCGGGTCGTAGCCCGGCGTGTCCATGAACACGAGCCCGTGCTCACGCACCGGTTGCGCGTATTCGTAGGTCTCGACGAGTTGCGTCGTGCCGCCCTTCGCCACCGCGCCGAGCGATTTTTCGAGGATCGTGGTGAGGCCGCCCGCCTTGTTGCCCGCCGAAGGGTTGTTGTTCATGTTCGCGTCCATGCGCGCGCAATACGCCTCCCACCAGCGAATGCGCGCGACCAGCTTCTCGCCCACCTCGCGCGACGCCGCGCGCCGCGTGAGCAGATGTTCGGCGCCGTAGATTTCGGGCGTTTCCGAGAGGATGGCCGTGCCGCCGTGGGCCACGAGCCGGTCCACGGCCGCGCCGAGCGCCGGGTTCGCGGAAATGCCCGAGTAACCGTCCGAGCCGCCGCATTGCAGGCCCACCATCAAGTGGCGCGCGGGCACGGGTTCGCGCGTCACGCGGTTCGCTCCGGCGAGCAGCGCGCGCACCTGTTCGATGCCCGCCGCCACCGTGCGCGCCGTGCCGCCCGTCTGCTGGATCGTCATGGTGGCGAGACGCGGCCCGCGCTCCAGATGTTCGGCTTCCACGAGGCCCTCGATCTGGTTCGTCTCGCAACCGAGGCCCACGATCAGTACCGCGTAGAAGTTGCGATGCCGCGCGTAGCCCGCGAGCGTCCGGCGCAGCACCGTGATCGGCTCGCCTTCGGCCGCGAGCGCGCAGCCTTCGCCATGCGTGAGCGCGACCACGCCGTCCACGTTGGGGAATGCCGCGAGCGCTTCGGGGTGAATGTCGCGCCGGAAGTGATCGGCGATGGCGCGCGCGACCGTGGCCGAGCAATTCACGGAAGTCAGGATGCCGATGTAATTGCGCGTGGCAATGCCGCCGTCGGCGCGGCGAATGCCGAGAAACGTGGCGGGTTGCGCGGCGAACGCCGTGGCGTGCGCATCCACGCCGAACGCGTAGTCGCGCTCGAAATCGCCCATCGACAGATTCTGCGTGTGCACGTGCTCGCCGCACCGGATGGGCCGGCTCGCGAAGCCGATGATCTGCCCGTAGCGGCGCACCGGTTCGCCTTGCGCGATATCGCGCAGCGCGACCTTGTGGCCCGGCGGAATCAGGCCCGCCACGTTGTGTTCGCGATCCAGCGGCGTGCCCGGCAGCAACTGCTCGCGCGCGATCGCCACGTCGTCGCGGCGGTCCAGCAGAATCACGGCGCCCGACCACGCGGCGGCGCCCGTCGTATCGGCGGAACTCATGCGGGTGCTCCATACGACGCGCCGCGCACGCCCACGTAAAGCGAGTACAGCGAGGTGCTGGCCGCGATGAATAGCCGGTTGCGCATCGGGCCGCCGAACACGAGATTCGCGACCGTTTCCGGCACGAGAATCTTGCCCAGCAGCGTGCCGTCGGGCGCATAGCAATGAATGCCGTCGCCGGCGCTGGTCCACACGTTGCCCTGCTCGTCCACGCGCATGCCGTCGGGCACGCCCGGCGACACTTCCGCGAACACGCGGCCATGGTGCAAACGCCCGCTCGCGTCCACGTCGAACACGCGAATGTGGTGCGGCCCGTTCTCCACGTGCGACGCGCCCGAGTCGGCCACATAGAGCCGCGTTTCGTCGGGCGAGAACGCGAGGCCGTTGGGCTTCGCGAAGTCGTCGGTCATGCGCTCCACCGCGCCTGTCTCCGGCGTCACGCGATATACGTGGCAGGCGCCGATCTCGCTCGGCGCGCGAAAGCCCTCGTAGTCGCCGAGAATGCCGTAGTCGGGATCGGTGAACCAGATCGTGCCGTTCGACTGCACGACCACGTCGTTGGGCGAATTGAGGCGCCGCCCTTCGTGGCGGTCGGCGATCACGGTGATACGGCCGTCGTGCTCCGTGCGCGTCACGCGGCGCGTGCCATGCTCGCAGGTCACGAGCCGGCATTCGCGGTCGAGCGTATTGCCGTTGCTGAAGTTCGAATTCGCGCGGAACACGCCGGTGCCAATGCCGGGCACCCAACGCATCATCCGGTTATTGGGGATGTCGCTCCACACGAGGAAGTCGGCGGCCGGAAACCACACCGGGCCTTCCGACCACATGCAGCCGCCCGCCAGCTTGTCGAATTGCGCGTTGGGTTGCAGCAGAAAGCGAAAACGCGCGTCATGGATTTCGTATTCGTGGGGATTCATCGTGGATGGGTTCGTTGATGTTCGTGGAGGTTCGTGACGGTTCGCGATGTCTGGGCCGGCGATGCGGCGCGCTGGCATTCAGGTTTCGCGCTTGCTGCGGCCGTACAGCAGCAGCATGGCCGCGATCACCACGCCGTAGATGATCTGGCGGCCCGCTTCCGGCATCTGCGCGACGGAGAGAATCGACTGCAATAGCGTGATGAGAATCGCGCCCGCGACGGTGCCCAGATACGAGCCGCGGCCGCCCAGAATGGAGGTGCCTCCAAGTACGACTGCCGCGATCGCGGGCAGCAGATAAGCGTCGCCCATGGACTGCGCCGCCTTCGACGCATAGCCCGCGAGCAGCACGCCGCCGAACGCCGCGAAGGCGCTGCACACGGCAAACGCGGCCACGGTCACGCGCCGCGTGTCGATGCCGGAAAGATACGCGGCGCGCTCGGTGTTGCCGATCGCGTAGAGCGTGCGGCCGAAGGTGGTGCGCGCGAGCAGGAACATCGTGGCCGCGCCGATCACGACCCACAGCGCGACCGCGTTGGGCACGCCCGGCACGAGCCAGCCCGCCGCGAGCCAGCGCATCACCTCGGGCGCGGAATCCTGCGGCGAGGAGCCGCCCGTGTAGACGATCATGATGCCTTGCGCCACGGCGTTGGTCGCGAGCGTGGCGATCATCGACGGAATGCGCAGCAGCGCGACCAGCACGCCGTTCGCCACCCCGATCAGCACGCCGCATGCAATACCGGCCGGAATCGCCAGCGCGCGTCCCCACTCGCCGTGGCCCGCCACCGCGCACGCCATCATCGCGCCCACGGTGATCGTCCAGGGCAGCGAGAGGTCGATATGACCGAGCAGAATCACCATCATCAAGCCAGTCGCGATGATGCCGAGAAACGCGCCCACTTTCAGTTGCAGCAGGATGTATTCGGGCGAGGTGAAGTTGCGCGAATACAGGCCGCCCACGAGCAGCAGCGCGACGATGCACCCGAACGAGACCAGAATCGGCTTGTCGATGCGGCGCGCGAGCCGCGCCACGAACGTGCTGCGAGCCGCCGCGGAAACGTCGCTCATGGGAACCACTCCAGACGGTTGCGCACCCGGAACAAACCGCACGCGCCGATAGCCACGGCAAGCAGCAGGATCACGCCTTGAAACAGCGGCTGCCAGAGCGCATCCACGTTGAACACGAACAGCAGGTCGCCGATCGAGCGAAACGCGAACGCGCCGAAGATCGCGCCCACGGCGCTGCCCTTGCCGCCCAGCAGCGAAACGCCGCCGATCACCACGGCCGCGATCGAGAACAGCGTGTACGAGTTGGCGCTGCCGAGGCTCGCTTCGCCGGTGTCGGTGAAGAACGTGAGGAACAGGCCGCCGGTAGCGGCGAGCACGCCCGCTAGCGTATAGCTCGCGAATTTCGCGCGGCGAATGGGCATGCCCGAGAGAAACGCGGCCGGTTCCGAGGAGCCCGTTGCGTACGCCGCGCGGCCAACCGCCGAGCGTTTGAACGGCACCCACACGAACACCACGGCGGCGAGCAGAATCAACAGGCTCGCGGGAAAGAGCGCCGCCACCTTGCCCGTGAGCGCGTCGGCGAGATCGTCGTTGATCGTGCCGCCCGGCACCGGTCGCAACAGCAGCGCGATCCCGTAGTAGACGGCGCCCGTGGCGATCGTCGTGACGATGGGTTGCAGGCGCCCGAAGATGATGATGACGCCGTTGAGCGCGCCGCACAGCGCGCCCGCCGCGAGCACGCCCACGATGCCGAGCGCGCTGTGCAACGCGTCGCCCGTGACGAGCCACGAGGCAAGGCAGTTCGTCAGCACGAGCATCATGCCAATGGACAGGTCGATGCCCGCCGTGAGCACCACGAGCGCCTGCCCCATGGAAACGAGCGCGAGCAGCACGGCCTTGTTCGCGGCGGTGACGAACACGTTCGCCGACAACGCCGAGGGATAGTTGACGAGATAGATGGCGAACATCAGCACGAACAGGGCGAACGCGAACGCCGTGCCGCGATTTTCCGCATACCAGTAACGCAGTCCGCTCATGGCGCGGCTCCCGTGGATGTCGCGATGTGCGCCGCCTGCGCCACCGGTAAGTCGAGCGCGCTCGCAATCAGGTTCTGCTCGGTGATGGCCGCGCCCGCGAGTTCCTGCTTGATGTGGCCTTCGTACAGCACGAGCACGCGATCGCAACAGCCGATCAGCTCGTCGTAATCGGTGGAATAGAACAGGATCGCGGCGCCTTCGTCGGCGAGCCGGCGCAGCAGTTGATAGATCTCCTGCTTGGTGCCCACGTCGATCCCGCGCGTGGGGTCGCTGAGCAGCAGAATGCGCGGCTGCCGCACGAGCCACTTCGCGATCACCACCTTCTGCTGATTGCCGCCCGAGAGCGCGCCCACCGCCGCGTCCACGCCGAACGACTTGATCGCGAGCAGCGTCATCATTTTCTCGACGGCGGACTGCTGGCGCGCGCGGTCGATCACGCCCGCCGTGGACATGCGGTCGAGCGCGGCGAACGAGAGGTTCTCGCGCACCGACATCGGCAGCATCAGTCCTTCGGTCTTGCGGTCCTCGGGAATCAGCGCCATGCCGATACCGTTCGCGCGCGCGGCCACGGGGCTGCGGATCGACACGCGCTTGCCGTCGATCTCGATGGTGCCCGCGCACCCGCGCAACACGCCGAACAACGCGAGCAGTAGTTCGCGCTGGCCCTGGCCGTCGAGTCCGCCGAGCCCGAGAATCTCGCCGGGCCGCAGCGAGAAACTGATGCCGCGCAGCGTGTCGTTCCACGCCAGATCGCGGCATGCGAGGATGGGATTCGCGTTGCCCCGCGGCGCGGCAGAATCCGTATCGGCAGGCCTGGCGGGAAAGGCATGCTGATACTTCCGCCCAATCATCATCTCGACGACCTCGTTGTCGCTGTGCGCGCCCGCCTCGAAACTTCGCACGTGACGGCCGTTGCGATACACCGTGCATTCGTCCGCGAGCGCCTTCACCTCGTGCATGCGGTGCGAGATGAACAGCAGCGCGAGCCCTTCTTCGCGCAGCCGCTTGAGCACGCCGATCACGCGCGCCACGTCGGCCGCGGTCAACGCCGAGGTCGCTTCGTCGAGAATCAGGATGCGCGGCTCGCGCGCGAGCCCCTTCGCCAGTTCCACCATCTGCTGGCGCGACAGCGGCAAGTCGCGCACTTTCGCGAGCGGATTGATGTCGGCGGCGCCGGCCCGCGCGAGCGCGGCTTCGGCCTGGCGGCGCTGGGCGCGGCGATCGATCATGCCGAAGCGCCGCGGCGGATTCGACGCGAAGATGTTGTCGGCCACGCTCAGGTCGGGGATCAGCGAAAGCTCCTGATACACGCACACGATGCCCGCCGCGTTCGCGGCCGCGGGCGAGGCGAACGCCACCTCGCGGCCGTCGAGCTGCATCGTGCCCGCGTCGGGCTGCACCACGCCCGACATCACCTTGAGCAAGGTGGATTTGCCCGCGCCGTTTTCGCCGAGAATCGCGTGAATGCGGCCCCGGCGCACGGCGAGATCGGCGCGATCGAGCGCGACCGCGCCGCCATAATGCTTCGACACGCCCGACATCAGAAAGAACGGCTGCTGCGGGTCTTGCATGCTGCGTCTCCCGTCACGTCACCGGTTCACCGCAAAGGGCGATTACTGATTGCCCTGGCTCTGCTTCATGATTTCCTGCGCGGAGAAGTTGATGCCGCACGTGGGGAACGAATTGCCGACGAAGAAGTTGTCGGACTCGCCCGGGAAGTAGTTCACGCCCGCCTTGAGCTGCGTGTCATTGGTGACGTCGAGCGGCAGTTTGATCGCCACGGGCACGGTCTGGCCGTCGAGCGCGGCGAGCGCGGTCTTGATCGCCACGGCCACCTGCGCGGGACCGCTGCCCGCCGAGGTGCACTTCAGGCCCTGGCCGCCGTATTGCGCGCAGAACTTGCGAAAGCCGTTTTCGGTCTCGCCGCCGAACGGCACGAACGGATGTTTCGCGTCGAGCATCGCGCGCACCACGCCCGTGTCGCCGCCCTGCGCGGTGATGCCGTCGAAGTGGCCCTGCACCGCGATCGCGTCGGCGGCCGCCTTCTGCGCGACGCCGTCGTCCCATTTGCCGTAGACCTGCACGAGGTTCCACTTCTTGCCGGTCGCGTCGAGCGTCTTCTGGATGCCGTTGTGCCGGTCCGTGTCGACCGAGGTGCCGGCCACGCCGCGCACTTCGAGCACCTTGCCGCCGTTCGGCAAATGTTGCGCGAGCCACTTGCCCCACAACACGCCAAGCCCGTACTGGTCGACATCGACATTGATCGCGTCTTCGCTGTCGAGCGTGTTGTCGAACGCGATCAGCACCACGCCCGCCTTTTTCGCGCGACGAATCGCGGGGCCGAACGACGCGGGATTCTGTGCGTCGACAATGATCGCGTCGTAACCGGCATCGATGAAATTATTGACGGCGGAGATTTGCGCGGGCACGTCCTCGCCGGTGGAGACGACCTTGAACTCCTTGAGCCTGGCCGCAATCGCCGGTTGCGCCGTATAGGCCTTGGCCGTCTTGATCATCTGGATGCGCCACGTATTGGCGATATACCCGTTCACGAGCGCGATGCGGTACGGGGCATTTTTCTTCGGATACTTAACGAATTTGGTATCGCTTTTCCACGGCACCATGCAAGTGGGGTCGCTGGACGGGCCGGACACGATCGACGCCTGCGCGAAGGCCGCGCTCGCGCACAACGCCAGCGATGCGGTCGCCGCCGCCCGAAGCACCTGAATTCCTGAAAGCATGTCGTCTCCTTGTGGTTGGATCGAACTGACACCGATTGCCGATGCATGGCCGCGGGTGAACGGCGGCGCTCGTGATGCAGGAAAACGCGTGGATGTGCAACTGCGGGACGGGATCGGACGGGCCGAACCGACGGCGTGACCTCGTCGAAAAGCGGCGCCGCGAAGCGAAACAACCGGGCCGCGGCAACGCCTTGCCTCGGACAGTACTGGCATACCAATTCAGGCGCGATAGTGGTTTACCACGGCGTTCATGCAGACTGGATTGCGCGCTTTTCTCGACTATTTCAGCGGTAAAGCGAGCGATTCGGGTGGTCTACCAGATCTGAGTCACGCATCAACTGGTGTACCATCTGCCGAACCTCGCCTGCTGCCGGGCAGCTTTCACGAACACGGAATTCCGGATGGCCGACCTTTTGCACACCTCGACTGCCCGCCCCACCGAAGCGGACGCGGCCGACCGGTCCTATGTCGGGCTGGCGAAACAGATCTACGACCTGATCGCCACCGGCGACGAAGGTCCCGGCGCGCGCCTGCCCTCCGAACGCACGTTGGCCGAGCGCTTCGGCGTGAGCCGCACGCAGGTGCGCGAGGCGATCATCGCGCTCGAAGTGCAGGGCGTGGTGGAAGTGCGCATTGGCTCGGGCATCTACGTGGCCAAAACCGCGACCAGAACGCCCGGTGCACGCGCCGCAACATTCGAGTTACCGCGCGGGCCGGGTCCGATCGAAACGCTGCGCGCCCGCGCCGTGATTGAAAGCGGCGTTGCCGCGCTCGCGGCCACCGAGCGCAAGGACGCCGACCTCGACCGCATCTTTGCTGCGCTGCGCACGATGCGCGAGAGCATGGGCGACAAGACCGCGAACGAGGCCGCCGACCGCGAATTCCATGTGTCGATCGCGCGCGCGACGGGCAACGACGTGCTGCGTCTCGTGGTCACGACCATGTGGGACAACTCGCGCGCGGACCCGCTGTGGAAAAAAATCGAGGAACACTTCCACACGCCGGCACTGCGTGCCGCATCGCAAGACGATCACCAGGTGATTTTTTCGGCCATTCTCGCCAGCGACGCCGAGGCCGCGCGTACCGCGATGCACGCCCATCTCGCGCGCGTGATTGCCGAGTTTACGCAGGCATGGCGTTAATTAGACAAGCTAACCATTCAATTCAGTGAACGTAGAAGAAACGAGAAATACGCTAGACTTCCTGCACTTTTTCAGTAAGTTTCTTTACTTTCATTGCTGCGTAGCCGCATGTTTTTTGTCAGGGAATTTACTGAGTTTCGTTAGCTGACAATGGTGCGACTCTATGTCTCAGTGCCATTCCTTATGGAGCCAGGCATGCATACCGAGACGAACAAGAATGCAAAGGCGGCCGTTTTTCTGATCCGGTCGGCGAAGGGTCTGTTGATATTGCCCGTCGCTTGCCTCGCGTGGGCCCTCCACGCGTATCCGCCACAAGATGCATGCTGGTTTTGCTTTGCGTTAGCCACTTTCGCGTGGCCCTTTGCGGGACTGCTGTATATCGTCTCCGCCGGGTTGTATGCGGGCACGCCTCCCCGACGCATCAAGAAAGACACCAGATGGCGTCACGCGCACGGACATTGAGTTCGCGCGCGGGTTGAGCCGCGTATTCCACTTCGGATCGTCGATCGACGCGCCCCGTGAAACCGGGCGCGCTTGAATCGGTGTGATGCGACGTGAATGGGAAACGAGTTAGCGATCGCGCTGGCTCGATGAAACGCGGTATGTGTCGATGCGACTTTGCCGATGTGCGAAGCGCACTCGCATGGCCATGCGCTTTGCCCTTCGCTCGACGCGTCGAACACTACGCCCCCGCCGTGACCGCCTTGCCGTGACCGCGAAAGCGCGCCCGCTCGCACCGGTGCGTTATCCTGACGCTCCTTCTCACCAGGAGCGCTCATGACGTTTTCGAAATGCCTGCTGCTGGCAGCTCTCTCGCTGTCCGCGACCGCTTACGCCCAGACCTCGCAAACTTTCCACTTCGGCGAAGGCCAGAGCACACCCGAGCCGGGCCACACGACGCACGCCAAGCCGCGCGCGAAACCGGCGAAGCACAGCTCGCAGCACCGGCACACGACCACAACGCATTCACCGCAGCAGAATGCGTATTCCCACCCGTAAATCGCCACGCTGATTGGCTAGCGCGCGTACCGCAGCAGCCCTTCCACCAGCGCATCGAACGTGGCGCGGCAGCCCGCGCTGCTGCGCAGGTTTTCATGCATCGTCACCCACGTTTCGAGTTGCAGCGCGACGACCTTCGGTAGCAGCCGCACCAGTTGGTCGTTGCGCCGCGCGAGTTCGACCTGGCACACGCCGATACCCGCGCCCGCGCGAATCAGCGCCAGTTGCGCGAGGTCGCTGTCGGTGCGCAGTGCCAGCGCCGCGCGCGTGTAGCGCGGAAACGCCTTGCTGGCTTCGCGCACGAACGCCGTGGCCTTGTCATAGCCGATGATCGCGTGCTCCCAGACCGCGTTGACCGTGCGCGGCGTGCCGTGTGCGGCGAGGTAGTCGCGATGCGCATGCAGCCCCAATTCGATGTTGCCCACGCGGCGCGCTACGAGCTGCGTCTGCTTCGGCCGGACCATGCGCACCGCCACGTCGGCCTCGCGTTTGAGCAGGTCCTGCACGCGATTCGACAACACCAGTTCGACGACCAGGCGCGGATGCCGCTCGCGCAGCGCCGCGATGATGGGCGGCAGCACCTCGACCCCGACCACTTCGCTCGCCGCCACCCGCACCACGCCCTGCACTTGCGCGCCCGAGCCATGATCGCGCGCGGCCCGCTCCAGCGAGGCCGCCGTGCTTTGCATGGTCTCGGCATGCGAGCGCAGCGCCTTGGCCACGTCGGTGGGCTGCAAACCGCTTTGCGAACGCGTGAACAGCGTGACCTCGAGCGCGCGTTCCAGCGCCTCGATATGGCGCCCCGCGGTAGGCTGCGTGATGCCGAGCGCGCGCGCCGCGCCCGAGAGCGAACCTTCCTGAAGCACCGCCAGCAAGGTGCGGTACCACTCCCAGCCGATATCTTCGTCCATACAAAAATGTATATCCGTTCAACGATCTTCGGCAATTTTATCGGATCGAAAACACAGGGAGAATGAGTCCTATCGAAGCTGACCATCACATGAGGAGCAAGACATGACCCGGCAAACCGTTTTGGTGCTCGGCGCAACGGGCGGGATCGGCGGCGAAGTCGCCCGGCAGATGCTCGACGCGGGCTGGACCGTGCGCGGCATGCGGCGCGCTTCGCACGCGGCGAACACGGCAAACGCGGCGAACGCGGCGAACGCACGACGCGACGGCATCGAATGGATTCAGGGCGACGCCATGCGACGCGAGGACGTGCTACGCGCGGCACGCGGCGCCGCCGTCATCGTGCACGCCGTGAATCCGCCGGGCTATCGCAACTGGGCCGACCTCGTGGTGCCGATGATCGACAACACCATCGCCGCCGCGCAAGCCGAGGGCGCGACCATCGTGCTGCCCGGCACCGTCTACAACTTCGGCCCCGACGCGTTCCCGCTGCTCGAAGAGGATTCGCCGCAGCATCCCGTCACGAAGAAAGGCGCGATCCGGGTGGAGTTGGAGTCACGCTTGCAACGCGCGAGCGAAACCGGCACGCAAGCCGTGATCGTGCGTGCCGGCGATTTTTTCGGGCCGAACGCGGGTAACAGCTGGTTTTCGCAGGGCTTCGTGAAACCGGGCCAGCCGGTCAGGAAGATCAGCAACCCGAGCGCGCGCGGCGCCGGACATCAGTGGGCGTATTTGCCCGACGTTGCGCGCACGATGGTCGAACTCGTCGCGCGGCGCGATACGCTCGGCGCGTTCGCGCGCTTTCACATGGGCGGTCACTGGGACGAAGACGGCCGCCAGCTGGCCGCCGCCATTCAGCGCGCGGTCGAGCGGCGCGCGGGACGCACGCCGGCGATCGCGGCGTTTCCGTGGTGGGTGTTGCCGCTCGCGGCGCCGTTCAACACCACGCTGCGCGAGCTGGGTGAGATGCGCTATTTGTGGCGCACGCCGGTGCGTATGTCGAATGCGCGGCTAGTGGATACGCTGGGCCGCGAGCCGCATACGCCGTTAGACGAAGCCGTGGAAACCACGCTCGCCGGGTTGGGCTGCCTGCCCGCCGCGCGCGTTTGAGCGGCTGGGCGCCATGTCGCTGCCGGGCAGCTTACGGGGCGGCCTTGTCGATCAGGCTCTGCAGGCGGGTGGTGGATTGCTCGTCCATCGGGTGGATCTCGCAGCCCACGCGGCTCCAGCCGCGCTCGGGGTCCTCGGAGATCCAGCGCACGTCGAGCCCTACCACCACCACGATTTCGTCGTCATCGTCGATGGAGGGCGACTGCAGCCAGCCCCAGACCGTCTCGCCGCGCGAGAGCAGCCCGCTGCGCGCATGCAGCAGCGCGCCGCGCGAACTCAGATTGGCCACCTGCGCCAACGCCCTGCCGTCCCGGTTCAATAGCAGCGGGGCGAACAACAGCGGCGTGCGCGCTTCCCGCCGCATATCCAATCCACTTTTCATAGGACACCCGTATTCAACACGTCGTTCTTATAATGCGCCGGACCTTCCGCTATTTTGGCCAGCTTCAAATGGCCCCTACTCAACGGTTATCGGCTCGTTATGGCCCGAATTGTAGCCGCTTTGGGTTTGCTTGCGCAAAAATGCCGAAATACCGGTGTCGTCAGACAGACGTAAACAGCGTGGGAAGTCGTGACCGCGGTTTGAACATGCGAGCGCCATGGCGCGTTTATCGGCTATGTACCTGGCATCGGGCAGCGAATACGCGATTAATCGTCGATTAGCTCGCGCCACCCGATTAAACGCCCGCTCGATTAAAGGCGCCGTAAAAAAGCGCGAAAGGAATCGGAAGTGCCGGAATAAGGCGGGATTCCGGCGGGCGAATGCCGCCGGTTATCGCGGCTGCCCGCTCACGCCTTGCCCGGCGTGGGGGCATGGCGTGAGTGCAGGGTGCAAACGCCGGGTGGATAGTGAGCGCAAGAGCGCGTTACGCCTGGCCGAGTTCGTCGGCGATCCGTACCATCATCGCGTCGCAGCGCGCGAGTTGTTCCACCGCGACGAACTCGTCGGGCTTGTGCCCCTGGTCCATGCTGCCGGGGCCGCACACCACGGCGGGAATGCCGGCGGCGTCGTACAAGCCGCCTTCCGTGCCGAACGCCACGGTGCCGAAGCCACCCGCACCGGCGGCCGCGCCGCTCACCGTTGCGATCAGTCGCGCGCCGTCGCTGTCGGGGTCGGTGGCGAGTCCCGGGTAGGCGTTGAGCGCTTCGAAGCGAATGTCGGTGTCCGCCTGCACCGCGCGCATTTTGGGCAACAACGTATCGCTCGCGTAGGCCTCCAGTTGCTGCGCCACACTGCCGATGTCGAAGCCCGGCACCGCACGCACCTCGAAGTCGAAATCGCATTCCGCGGGCACGATATTGAGCGCGCGGCCGCCGCGAATCAGCCCGGCCTGCACGGTGGAAAACGGCGGATCGAAGCGCTCGTCGCGGTGCTCCGGCTGCGCCAGCGTTTCGCCGATCTCTTCGAGCTTGCCGATCAGCCGCGCCGCATAGTGAATGGCGTTGACGCCATACGGCGCATACGCCGAATGACACGCCGCGCCGCGCACGCAACAGCGCACCGCCATCTTGCCCTTGTGGCCCAGCACCGGCTGCATCTCCGTGGGTTCGCCAATGATGCACACACGCGGCTGGAAACCGCGCGCCTGCAAGGCCGCCAGCAGCGGCCGCACGCCCACGCAGCCGATCTCCTCGTCGTACGAGAGCGCGAGATGCACCGGCACCGCGAGCGCTCCCGCACGAGCCCGCTCCACGAACAACGGCACCGCCGCCAGCACCGAGGCGAGATAGCCCTTCATGTCGGCGGTGCCGCGCCCATACAGGCGGCCGTCCCGCTCGGTGAGTTCGAACGGCGCGACGGTCCAGTTCTGGCCGTCCACGGGCACCACGTCGGTGTGTCCCGAGAGCACGATGCCGCCGTCTTTCGCCGGGCCGATGGTCGCGAAGAGATTGGCCTTCGTCCGCTCCGCGTTATAAAACAACTCACTCTGCACGCCCAGTTCGCTCAAATACGCCTGCACGAATTCGATCAGCGCGAGATTCGAATCGCGGCTCACGGTTGGGAATCCCACCAGCTTCGCCAGCATGGCCTGGCTCGAAAACGTATTCATCGCGTGATCCGAATAAAAAGAGAGTGAGTGTCCATCTGTACCTCGGGCTTTTACAGGCCTTCACAGCCCGTTTCAGGCCTTTTGATACGCCACGTAATTGCGCTGCAACGCAATGTGATCGGCAATGTATTTCGCGTCGTGCCACACGCCATAAATGAACGACGAAGCGCGATTGGTCAGTTCGGGCAGACCCAGAAAGTAAATCCCCATTTCCGCCGAAATGCCGCGCTTGTGGAACGGCGCGCCGTTTTCGTCGAAGGCATCCACGTTCAGCCAGCTGAAATCGAACTTGAAACCGGTCGCCCACAAAATGGTCTTGACGCCCGCTTTCGCAAGATCGAGTTCCAGAATGGGTTGCTCGATACACGCGGGATTGTCGAGCAGTTTCCACGCTTCGGGTTCCGGCGGCAGATCGAGGCCGTTGCGTTCGACATAGGCGTCGGCTTCGCGCAGCACGTCGAAATACGCTTCGTCGCCCTCGGCGATATTGGCGGCCAGATCGTCGGCAATGTGCAGCACGCCATTTTCATAGCCCTTCGTCAAACCGAGCACGGTGATGCCGTTGTGCGCGAGGCGGCGGAAGTCCATGGTCTTGCCGCCGTCGTAGCCACTTACCGCGAATGCCACGTGCTTCTTCTTCGGCTTGATCTTGATCTCGTCCCACTTGCCGAGCACGCCCAGCCACCACACGTAGTCGCGCTCGCGGTACGAGCGCGGCGGGCGATAGTGCTCGCCGATCGAGAGATACACGGTCCTGCCGCTCGCGCGCAGTTCTTCGGCGATCTGCGAGCCCGAGGCGCCGCCGCCCACGACCAGCACCGCGCCCTCCGCGAGCTGGGCGGGGTTCTTGTACGCCGACGAATGCAGCTGCTGAACGCCGGCATCGGCGGGCACGATAGGGGGAAACTGCGGCACCTGGAACGGACCGGTCGCGGCCACCACGCGCTGCGCCTCGATCACGCCTTCGGACGTGGTGACGATAAAGCCGGGGCGATTCTCGCAGCGCTGCACGTGTTTGACTTCCACGCCGGTACGCACCGGCGCCCCGATCATCTTCGCGTAGTCCTCGAAGTACTGCGCCATGCGCTCTTTCGGCGGAAAGACGTCCGGGCCCACATCGTCGAATTCGAGGTTGGGAAAGCGGTCGTGCCACGCCGGGCCATTCGCGACCAGCGAGTCCCAGCGCTCCGAGCGCCAGCGTTCCGCCACGCGTTTGCGTTCGAGCACGATATGCGGAACGTTCATCTGCGTGAGGTGCTCGCTCATGGCAATGCCGGACTGTCCGGCGCCGATCACCAGCGTATCGATTGCTTCAACTGACATGTTTGACCCTGAAAGAGGACTGAGATGGAACCGGCGGTTCGTTGGATGGGAAGTGTGCTCAAGGTCCGCGCCGCTGATAACCAGCATTTTTGAAGGCGAAACATCGGAAAAACCAAAGAGGTCGCCGGGCACGTACGGGCCGCGCACGCGTTTCGTTTTTCCGACGCCTGCCCTCAAGATTCGCAAACAGCGCCCGCTTTCTTTTCTCGTATCCTTTGATGCAAGTTTTTTTATCCGGCAAAGCCACGCGTCGAGCGCGCAGACAACAGACCTCCATGAAATCCGACGATTCCTCCGCACGCAGTCCAGCCCGCCCATCGACGTCCGGCAAGCCGGTTGCCGTCAGCATGGAAGGCGTGGTCGCGAAATACCGCGAGCAGACCATCCTGCACGACCTGTCGCTCAAAATCGGTCAAGGCGAATTCCTCACGCTGCTCGGCCCTTCCGGCTGCGGCAAGACCACGCTGCTCAATCTGATCGCGGGCTTCACGCAGGCGAATCAGGGCGAGATCTTCATCGACGGCAATCTCGTCACCGCCCTGCCGCCGCACGAGCGCGAGATCGGCATCGTGTTCCAGAACTACGCGCTGTTTCCGCATATGGATGTCGCGCGCAATATCGGTTACGGGCTGCGCATGCGCGGCGTGCCGAAAGCGGAAATCGCGCAGCGCGTGGAAGCGGCCATGCAGCTCGTCAAGCTCAACGGCCTCGGCCATCGCATGCCGCGCGAACTCTCCGGCGGCCAGCAGCAGCGCGTGGCGCTCGCGCGCGCGCTCGTCATCAAGCCGAAGGTGCTGTTGCTCGACGAACCGTTCTCGGCGCTCGACAAGAGCCTGCGCGGCGCGATGCAGGTGGAGATTCGCGAGATCCAGCGCGAACTGGGCGTGACGACCGTGTTCGTCACGCACGATCAGGGCGAGGCGCTCAGCATGTCGGACCGTATCGCGGTCATGTCGCGCGGGCGCATTTGCCAGATCGCCACGCCCGACGAGATCTATCGCCGCCCGACCGATCCGTTCGTGGCGTCGTTCCTCGGCGACGTCAACATCCTGCCTTCGCATTTCCACGGCGAGGACGCGTCGCATCTGCATCTGCGCCTCGGCAGCGGTCTCGTGAGCGTCGAGCGCGAGCGCCTCGTGGGCGGCGAGCACGGCGGCGGCCGCATGGACATTTACGTGCGCCCCGAACATATCCGCTTCGAGCCGCTGGGTGTGGATTCGGTGCTCACGGGCACGGTGGTCAATCACGTGTTCCAGGGCGACCACGTGGATACCTATGTCGACGTGAACGTCGTCGCCGACGGTTCGCAGCGCGTCATGGTGCGCACGGCGGGTCTCGATTCGATCGAGCGCTTCCCGATCGGCACGGTCACCGCGCTGGCGCTGCCGCCGCGCAACCTGACCGTGTTCCCGGAAGCCACGGCTTGAGCACGCCCGTCATGACGATTCCGCTCTCCATGCAAGCCGTCGTCGCCCGCGAACCGGGCGGCCCCGAAGTGCTCGCGCTCGCCGAGCGCGCCGTGCCCGCGCCCGGTCCCGGCCAGGTGCTGCTGCGCGTGCGCGCGGCGGGCGTCAACCGGCCCGACATCATGCAGCGCGAAGGCCGCGCCAAACCCGCGCCGGGCGTGACCGACGTACTCGGCCTCGAAGCTTGCGGCGAAGTCGCGGCGTGCGGCCCCGGCGTGCGGCGTTTCGCGCCGGGCGCGCGCGTCATGGCGCTTTTGCCCGGCGGCGGTTACGCGCCGTGGTGTCTCGCCGACGCCAGCCACTGCCTGCCCGTGCCCGCCGCGCTCGACGACGCCGAAGCCGCCGCGCTGCCCGAAGGCCTCTTCACGGTCTGGCACAACCTGTTCGAACTCGGCGCGCTCAAGATGGGCGAAACCGTGCTGATACACGGCGCCGCCGGCGGGATCGGCACGCTCGCGATCCGCATGGCGCACGCCGCGGGCGCGACCGTGATCGCCACGGCGGGCCGCAACGAGCGGCTCCCCGCGTTGCGCGAGATGGGCGCGTCGCTCGCGCTGTCGTATCGCGAGACCGACTTCGTCGCGGCGTGCCGTGAAGCGACTCAGGGGCGCGGCGTCGATATCGTGCTCGACATGGTGGGCGGCGACTACGTGCGACGCAATCTGGAAGCGCTCTCATTCGGCGGCCGTCACCTGAGCCTCTCGTTCCTGCAAGGCTCGCAAGTCAACCTCGAACTACTCACGCTCATGCAAAAGCAGGTGAGCCTGCACTCGTCCACGCTGCGCCCGCAAAGCGACGACGAAAAATCGCGCATGGCGCGCCTCATCGAACGCCATGTGCTGCCGCTCGTCGCCGACGGCCGCGTGCGCCCGCGCGTGCAGCAACGCATCGCGCTGGCCGAAGCCGCCGAGGCGCATCGTCTGCTCGAAAGCGGCGACGTGTTCGGCAAACTGGTGCTCGTGCCATGAGCGACATGCAACTGCTCCACGCCCCCACTTCGCCCTATGTGCGCAAGGTGAGGGTCAGCGCGCACTTGCTCGGACTCGCCGAGCGCATCGCGCTGCTGCCAAGCGCCGCGAACCCGATCGTGCGCGACGGCCGCATTGCCGCGCACAATCCGCTCGCGAAAGTGCCCACGCTGATTCTCGCCAACGGTCACGCGCTCTACGACAGCCGCGTGATCTGCGAATATCTGGCGAGCCTCGCGCCCGCCTACGGCCTGTTTCCGCAGAGCGGCCCGCTGCGCTGGCTCGCGCTCGGCCATCAGGCGCTCGGCGACGGCCTGCTCGACGCCGCGCTGCTCGCGCGCTACGAATACACGGCGCGCCCCGCCGAAAAGCAATCGCAGGACTGGCGCGCCGCGCAGTTGACCAAGGTGCGCGCGTGCCTCGCCGAGATCGAACAGGACGCGCCCGCGCTCGCCACGGAACGCCTCACCATCGGCGAAGTCACGCTCGGCTGCGCGCTGGGCTATCTCGACTTCCGCTTTCCCGAACTCGCCTGGCGCGACGCGCATCCCGAATCCGCGCGCTGGCATGCGCAGTTGCAAGCGCTGCCCGCCATGCAGATCACGCTTCCTTACGAGCCTTGAACGCACGCTCATGACCGATACTTCTTCAACGCAAACCGTCTGGTTTTTGAACGGCCCCAACGCGAATCTCTACGGACTCGACGCCAACCAGGTCTATGGCAGCGACAGCTTTCCCACCCTCAAGGCGCGCTGCGAAACCAGGGCCGCCTCGCTGGGCCTCACGCTGAATTTCGTGCAATCGAACTGGGAAGGCCAACTGGTCGACTGGATTCAGGAAGCGCGCGGCACGGCCGCGGGCGTCATCATCAACGCGGCGGGCCTGACCTACTCTTCCGTGCCCATTCTCGACGCGCTGCTGTCCTTTCCCGGCAAGATCGTCGAAGTGCACATGAGCAATATCTGGCGACGCGAAAGCTTCCGGCATCACTCGTATATTTCGAAAGCGGCCGATGGCGTGATCGCCGGGCTGGGCGGCGACGGCTACGAATTCGCCATCGAGGCCATGTCGCGTTTGATCGCGCGCCCCGCATGAGCACGACGCCCGTGCAACCCGCTCCCGGCACGCTCGTCTTCTACAGCGATTTCGACGACTTCGACACGTGGAAGCACGCGCTGCAAGCGCAGCTTCCCGGCTTGCGCGTGGTGCGCGCGAACGAGATCGGCGACCCGCGCGAGGTCGACTTCGCGCTGGTGTGGAAACCGCCTGCGGGTTTCTTCCGCGCAATGACGAACCTGAAACTGATCGTCAATCTCGGCGCGGGCGTGGATTCGCTCGCCGCGCGCGACGACCTGCCCGCGCACGTGCCGATCACGCGCATCAGCGACCCGAACATGGCGCGCATGATGGCCAGCTACGTGCTGTTCGCCACGCTGCGCCACGCGCGCGAGATCCCGCATTTCGAAGCGGCGCAGCGGCGCGGCGAGTGGGCGTACCGGCATCCGCGCAACCCCGGGGACATTCGCGTGGCCGTGCTCGGTCTGGGCGAACTGGGCGCGCTGGCCGCGAGCGAATTACAGCGCCAGGGCTTGACGGTGCTCGGCTGGTCGCGCAGCCCGCGCGAGATCGAGGGCGTTCAGTGCCACGCGGGCATGGACGCGCTCGATGGCGTGCTGGGTCAGGCCGACATTCTCGTCATCATGTTGCCGCTCACGGCTGACACGCACCACCTGCTCGATCGCGCACGGCTCGAGAAATTGCCGCACGGCGCGGCCGTCGTCAACGTGGCGCGCGGCGCGATCGTCGACCAAGCCGCGCTCACGGCGTTGCTGCAAAGCGGCCAGATCGGCGCGGCTACGCTCGACGTGTTCGAGAAAGAGCCGCTGCCCAGTGGCGACCCGCTCTGGTCGATGCCGAACGTGCTCATCACGCCGCATCTCGCCTCCGTGGCGATTCCCGCTTCGGCCGCGCAACAGATCGCCGCGAATCTGCGGCGCGTGGCCAACGGCGAAAGCCTTACGAGCCGCGTCGATCTGCAACGCGGCTATTGAAGCGGGTTAGATCGTGGCGGCGGCTTCCCGCGCCGCCACGCCATGCATGGCCAGCAGGCCGGGCGTGAGGTCGGCGAGTTCCGTGCAGCCGAGCAAACGCATGCAGGTCTGCAATTCCTTGTGCAGCATCGCGAGCACGTCGGTCGCGCCCGCCTGCCCGGCCGCCGCGAGCCCGTAGAGCGGCGCGCGGCCGAGCAGCACGCCACGCGCGCCGAGCGCCACGGCCTTCGCGATATCGCTGCCGCGCCGGATCCCGCCATCGACATACACTTCCGCCCGGCGCGGCGCCTCGCTCACGGTTTGCGCGAGCAGGTCCAGCGGGCTACGCGCGCCGTCGAGCTGGCGCCCGCCGTGATTCGAGAGCACGACGCCATCTACATCGTGCTCGAACGCGCCGCGCGCATCGCTCACGCTCTGAACGCCCTTGAGCAGGATCTTGCCGTGCCAGTGCTGGCGCAGCCAGGCGATGTCGCGCCAGTTCAGCGTTTGATCCATGCGATGCGTGCGCGTACCCATGGGATCGTCGATACCGGCGGCGAGCCGCGCGCTGCGCGACAGATTCACGAGCCGCGGCTGGCCGTACACGCCCACGGCCGCGAGCCAGCGCGGATGCGTGGAGAGGTCCCACAGCAAACGCGGCGTCCAGCGCACCGGCATGGCGAAACCCGTGCGCGCGTAGTCGTCGCGCTGGCCGAGCACGGGCGTGTCGACCGTGAGCATCAGCGTGGAGAATTGCGCCGCGCGGGCGCGCGCCATCAGGTTCTGCGCGATACGGCGATCCTGCTGCACGTAGAGTTGCAGCCAGAGGTCGCCGTCGGTGATCGCGCGCACGTCTTCGAGCAGACTCGTGGAGGCCGTCGAGAGCGCGAACGGCAAGCCGGCCGCGCGCGCGGCGCGTGCCAGCGCTTCTTCGGCACGGCGGCGGAACAGGCCGTTGATGCCGGTGGGACCGACCACGGCGGGCCAGGCGGCCGCGTGGCCCGCGAGCGTCGTGCACGTGTCGAGCGTGGACACGTCGCGCAGCACGCGCGGCTCGAACGCCAGCGCTTCGAGCGCGGCACGATTGCGGCGCAGCGTGAGTTCGTTTTCGGCACCGCCCTCGAGATAGGCGAAGGCGAACGCCGGCAGAAAGCGGCGCGCCGCGAGCCGATAGTCCGCCACGTTCGAGTAAGTCATGCCATTCCTTCGCGAGCGTGGCGGCTCAACGGCTTTCCTCGATATTCAGGATCTTGCCCAAGCCGAGGAAATAATTGGCGAAGGCGAGCAGGCTGGCCGTCACGACGATATACACCACCGAAAGCGCCGCCAGGGTGGGATCGGCGAATTCGCGCACGTAGTTGTACATGGTCACGGGCAGCGTTTGCGTGCTCTCCGTCGTGATGAACAACGAGGCCGTGAATTCGTTGAACGACAGAATGGCCGCGAACAGCCAGCCGCCGAACAGGCCGGGCCCGAGCAGCGGCACCACCACCGTGAACAGCACCTTCATGGGCGGCGCGCCGAGGCTGGCCGCCGCGTGCTCGAGCCGCTCGTCGAGGTTTTCCATCGACACATACACGCTGCGCAGCACGAACGGCAGCACCAGAATCACGTGGCACAGAACGAGAATCGCGTAGCCGCGGTCGAGGCCTACCTGCGCGACCAGAATCAGCAGACCCAGGCCGATGGTGAATTGCGGCACGACCATCGGCATGGTCAGGATGGCCTGCAATGCGTCCTTGCCCTTGAAGTCGAGCCGCTTGACCGTGATGGCCATACCCGCGCCGATCACGAGCGCGATCAGCGAAGCCCAGAACGTGACGATCAAACTCGAACGAAAGCCCGACTGAAAGTCGGAGTAAGTGAGCACGCGCGCGAACCAGTGCAGCGACCAGTGCTCGGGCGGAAACGCGAGGATCGCCTTGTCGTTGAACGCGGCCAGCGTCACCACGATCACGGGCAACAGCATGAACGCGAGAATGGCAACGATCAGAACCGGGCCGGCAATGCGCAACGGCCAGGGCAAGCTGTGTTTGATTTTCATCTCAATGTCCTCCAATCCGTTTGAGGCGCGCAGTGAGTTTGCCGAACACCAGCAGCGACACCGCCGTGAGTGCGAGGCCGATAATGCTCAGGCTCGCCGCCAACGGAAAGTTCAGCGAGGACAGGCCCAGCTGATACACCAGGGTGGAAAGCGTCGGCACGCGGCCGCCGCCGATCATTTGCGGCGTGGCGAACGCGCTGAAGGTCCACGCGAACGCCGTGGTCGAACTCGCGAGAATGCCGGGCATGGAGAGCGGCAGCGTGACGGTCACGAAAATCTTCACGGGATTCGCGCCCAGGCTTTGCGCCGCGCGTTCGTAGTCGCGGTTGATGTGCGAAATGGCGGCGCCGAGCATGAGCACGGTGACCGGAATCGTCACGTGCACCAGCGCGAGCACCACGCCGAAATGCGTGAACATCAGGTCGATGGGCCATTCGATCAGCCCGAGCTTGCGCAGCACCGTGTTGACGAAGCCGTTGCTGCCGAGCACGACCGTCCACGAGTAGGTGCGCACGATCTCGCCGAGAAACAGCGGCGTGAGCGACATGATGAGAATGACCGACTTGAGCGCGCGATTGCGCACGCGCACCAGCGCGTAGGCGAGCGGGTACGCGAGCAGCAGCGAAAACACCATGGTTTCCACGCTCAGGCGCAGCGTATTGCCGAGCGCGCTCAAATAGATGGACTTCGTGAGCCCGGAGAAGTTGTCCAGCGTGAAGCCGCCCACGTCGAGCGAACCCGGCACGTAGGCCCGCAGGCTGAACTGCAATACGGTCAACAAGGCCGCACAGGTGCTGATCGCGACGATCACCGCCGGCGAGATCAGCCATCCCTTCAGCCTGCTATACATATTCATGGTGTCAATCGCCAGTCTGTTAGCTTTTACTGCTTCTCTGATACGTAAAAAGGCACTGCTCGCGCGGCGCCCCTTGCGAGCTTTCGGGGCGCCGCGCGTTACCGCGGGATCCAACGCGAATCACGCGCGAATCACGCTTAATTCATGATGTTTTCGGTGAACCACTTGCGCCATTCGGGCGTGAGTTCCGCGCGCAGCTTCGAGTCGATCACGATGGTCTGCTTGTCCCACTGCGAACGCGTCGTGAACACGCCGGGCAGTGCGGCGTCGGCCGGTGCCACCGTGGCGTTGTCGACCACCGGGCTCGCCTTTTCCATCGCCACGATCTTGGCCTGCACCGCCGGCGAAAGCGCGATATTCAGGAACTTGTAGGCCAGCGCTTCCTTCTTCGATCCCTTCATGATGCCCATGCTGTCGATGCCGAGCACCGCGCCTTCCTTCGGAATCACCACCTTGAGCGGCACGCCCTGACCGATCTGGTAATAGGCATTCATCGAGAGCAGCACTTCGACCGGCGTCTCGCCCGTTTGAATCAGTTGCTCGCCATTGGCGTCGTCGGTATAGAAGGCCTTGAAGTTCGGCTTGAGCGCCTTGAGCTTGTCCTCGCCCTTCTGCCAGTTCTTCGCGTCACCGCCCGAAAGCACGGCCGCGACCGTGATGATGTGGCTCGGGTCCCAGTCCGGCGCCGAAAGCTTGCCCTTGAGCGCCGGATTCCACAGATCGTTCCAGCTCGTGAACTTCATGCTCGGCGGAACCATGTCGGTGCGATAGCCGATGGTGTAGACATACGCCCACGTGCCGATGTGATACGGGCTGATCTTCGCCTGGTCCATCAAATGCGAGTAGTTCGGCAGCTTGCTCGTGTCGAGCTTCTCGAACAGGTTGCTGTTCGCGTAGAGCCAGCCCACCTGCGAGGTCGTGACCGTCACGTCGCTCTCCGGCGTCTTCGCGAGCTTGGCCTTGTTCAGACGGTCGATGGTGCCGCCCGTCACGTACTTCACCGGCACGCCGGTTTCCTTCGTGAACGCCTGGCCGACCGTCTGGTCGATCATGTCGCGGAAGTTGCCGCCCCAGGTGCTGACGACCAGCGCGTCTTCGGCGTGCGCGGCGCCTGCGATCAGTGCGCTGCACGCAAGGCTGGCTGTGAGTAGTGTCTTGATCACTCGATATCCCGTAGGTTGATTGATGAGTCGCGTCGTGTGCTGGCCAGCGCCCCGTTGGCGTTGTGTTCAGGTACAGGTGAATAGTGAAAGAGTTGACCTGGATCACCAAGTTGCCTTTTCCGCGGGCATGACTCGCAATTTCTGACGTCGTGATTTTTTGCGATCCGAACCGCCGTGAACGCCCGTGGCGCCTGGGTCTTTCGGAAAAGCTGAGACACCGCCCTGGAAAAACCAAATAGGCAGCGCCGCGCCTCTGGCCGACTATCTGCTCATCGCAACCACGCGTGCCCTGCCTTGCCGGCACGCGGCGCCTCCACCGGGTCTTTTCCCCGCCGCTTCCCGCTCATTCACACATCGCGCCATGAAACACACCCGTATCCGCACCTTCAACACCCAGGCCACCTACCCCGAACAGAAGCTCGACAACGATTTGTGCCAGGCCGTGGTCGCGCGCGGCCAGTTCGTGTTCCTGCGCGGCCAGATCGGGCAGAACCTCGATACCTCGGAGAGCGTGTGCATCGGCGACGCGGCGGGCCAGACCGAACAGGCCATGTCCAACATCGCCATGCTGCTCGGCGAAGCGGGCGGCGAACTCGCCGATATCTGCAAGATCATCATCTACATCACGGACCCGCGCTACCGCGAAGAGGTGTACCGCGTGGTCGGCAAATGGCTCAAGGGCGTGTTCCCGGTGTCGACGGGTATCGTGGTCTCGGCGCTCGCGCGTCCGGAATGGCTCGTGGAAGTCGACGCCACGGCCGTGATCCCCGACTGACCGACCGGCTCCCGACTTCGAGGCAATCCTCATGACCTTCTCGATCATTGCGCGCTGCCCGCAGAGCGGCCAGTTCGGCGCGGCCGTGGCCTCGTCCTCGCCCGCCGTGGCGGCCCGCTGCATTCGCGGCCGCCCGGGCGTGGGCGCCGCCGCCAGCCAGAACATCACCGACCCCGCGCTCGGCCCGCTGGCGCTCGACCTGATGGCGGCCGGGCACGCACCCGCCGAGGCGCTCGAACGGCTGCGCAGCCAGCCGTTCGTGGACTACCGTCAATTGATGGCGATCGACGCGCACGGCGCGCCCGCCGTCTTTACCGGCGCGAACGCGCTCGGCACGCTCGCGAGCCTCACCGGCGAACACGCCGCTTGCGCGGGCAACATGCTCGCCACGCGCGAGGTGCCCGCCGCCATGCTGGCCGCGTTCGAGCGCGCCACCGGGCCGCTGGCCGAGCGCTTGATGCAGGCACTGCTCGCGGGCGAAGCGGCGGGCGGCGAAGAAGGGCCAGTTCACTCGGCCGGTCTGCTGGTTTACGGCGAACTGGACTGGCCGATCGTGGACTTGCGCATGGACTGGGTCGAGGAAGGCCCGGTGGAGAGCCTGTATGCCGCGTGGCAGGTGTACGCGCCTCAGGTGGACGACTACATCACGCGCGCCCGCGACCCGCGCGCCGCGCCGAGCTTTGGCGTACCCGGCGATTTTTGACGCGATATCGCCGATTTTTGCTTTATGCGAAGATCGGCTTGCCTGTGCGGGACCTGGTTCCGGTGGCGTTTTCCGTGTTTACCTGGTGCTCTCTGGTCTCGCTCATGCTGAATCGCATTTCCCTTCGCCAAATGGAGTATTTCCTGGCGGCCGCCAAATACGGCAGCATCGCCATCGCCTCCAGTCAGATTCATATCTCCGCGCCGTCGATCTCCGCCGCCATCGCCCACATGGAAACGGAGCTGGGCGTTCAGCTGTTCATTCGCCATCCGTCCAAGGGCATGACGCTCACGCCCGTGGGCGCGCAGGTCATGCAGGAATGCGAACAATTGCTCGATCGCGCGTCCAGGCTCTACGACATCGCGTCCGATTCGAGCGAGGCGATGCAAGGCGTGCTGCGCGTGGGCTGTTTTCAGTCGCTCACGCCCATGATCGCGCCCGAAGTCATCTTCGGTTTCAAGCGCGCATTCAGCAAGATCGACCTGCAACTCGTGGAAGGCGACCAGCGCGAGCTGATCGAGAAACTCCATAACGGCGAGATCGACGTGGCGATCACCTACGATCTGGAATTGAGCGACGAAGTGCAGTTCGAGGTGCTGTGCCAACTGCCGCCGCACGTGATCGTCAACGAGCTGCATCCGCTCGCGCAGCAAAGCGCCGTGACGCTCGGCGAACTCGCGCCGCTGCCCATGGTATTGCTCGATTTGCCGATGAGCCGCGACTACTTTCTCTCGCTGTTCGCGCAAGCGGGCGTGGAGCCCCATATCGTCGCGCGCTCGCGCTCCGAAGACGTGGTGCGCTCGCTGGTGTGCAACGGCATTGGCTATGGGCTCTTCAACGTGCGCCCGAAGTCGAACCAGTCGCTCGACGGCAAGCGCTTCTCACGCCTGCGTCTCGCAGGCCAGCATCGCCCCATGCTGCTCGGCCTCGCCACCTACGCGCCGGCCAGACAGCCGCGCCTCGCGCAAGTGTTCATGGAACGCTGCCGCGCCTATATCTCCGACCAGTACATTCCCGGCATGAGCGCGGCGAGCTACTTCGACCCGCATCTCACCAGCGTGAGCGCGGAACCCGTTGCCGCGCCTGCCAACGTGCACGCCATCCGCGCCGCCTGAACACAGGCGCGCGCCACCTCAATCATTGCGCGCGTGGGTCGTGATCTGCACGAAATCGGCGACGATATGATCGCGGCCGTAGCGTGACGCCATCGTCCTGAGTTGCTGGTCGACGGCCGCGAGCCACACCGCGCGCGGTTCGGCGGCCGGACGCAAATGGTCGAACAGCGGCGCGGGCGTGATGAGCAGCACGATCATCTCGGTGCCGAACGGTTTGTCGACGAGCCAGTCGCCAGTGCTGCCCACGGTGGCCGCGAAGTTCGGCGGCGCCTGATTGTCGCGTTCGTGGTTGCTCGGCACGAGATGCACCACGCTGCCGTCCAGCGCGTAGTAATCCACGTTCACGTACGACTCGTAATGCGGCGTGGTGATGTCGACGACGAGCGGGCTGCCCTGCGTGAGTTGCGCGTCCGGCGGCCGCGTGTGGATCGTCGCGCCGCCTTCGGCCTGGCGATTCGCGCGCCAGTACGGCGCGAACGTATTGACGATTTCGCAGTAGTGATTCTGCACCGCGTTCACGTCGATGGCGGCACCCCGGCCGCCCGCGGTTCTCGCGAGCGCGTTGTGCACGCGCGCCACGCCGCCGCCCGCCCCCGCGAAACCGCTCACGCGCAGCGCGTGCCCCGACACCGACGCGTCGAGCGCCGAGCATGGAATACGCGCGAGCGACGCATTGAGCGCGGCCAGCGCGGCCGTGTCGGGTACCGGCGTTGGCTCGGCCACGCTTGCGACGCTCGCCGGATTCGCGGCGGACGCTGCACTCGTGAGCGTCGCCGCACTCGCGGCAGCGGTCACGTTCGCCGCGGCCGATGCGGGCGCATTCGCGTCGGGCCCGCTCGTGGCCAGGACGCTCGCCACCACGGCCGCCGAAGACGCGGCCAGCGCGGGACCACTGGCCGCCAGCGCCGGGGCTTCCGAGGCCGCCGAGGCCGCCACTGCCGTGGCAACGTCGGCGCGCGGCGTCTCGTGCGCCGACATCGCCCGATAGCCGACCCATAGCCCGCCCGCCACGACCACCGCACCCGCGCCGATCGCGCCCATCCGCGCGGCCGAGAACGCCGCTGCATGCGGCAGCACGCCCATGCCGTCGAGAAACTGGTTGACGGTGGCCGTGCGCGCCGCGCGGTCGAACGACAGCGCCGCGCTCAAGGTGCGCCATTGCAGGCGATCGAGACCCGGCGGACGCTCGGCGCGCAACTTCTCGCTGCGTGCCTGGGTCGCCGATTTGCGGTGGAACGGATGCTTGCCGGTGAGCAGTTCGTAGGTCACGCAGGCGAGCGCGTAGACGTCGTCGCGCGGATCCGGCTCGCGATGCTCGAACATCTCCGGGCTCGCGTAGGCGGGCGTGATGCCGCCGAGCGAGGCGGGATCGAACACGGTGACGTCGGGGTCTTCTTCGGGGCGCTGGAACACGCGAGCAATGCCGAAGTCGATCACTTTGACCTCGCCGCTGTCGGTGATGAACACGTTGGCCGGTTTGAAATCGCAATGCACGAAGCCGCGTTCGTGCGCGTAAGCGAGTGCCTGTCCCATCCCGGCGATGATCGGCCGCGCCTTCTCGAACGGCAGGCCCGCGAAACCGGGCGCGCGCAGCACCCTGCTGAGCGGCTTGCCGGAGAGATACTCCATCGTCAGATAGACGAGCGGTCCGTCCCGGTCGAAGTCGTACACGGTGACGATATTGCGGTGCGCGAGCGTTTGCGCCTTGCGCGCCTCGCGTTGCAGCGCGATCAGCGAACTGGGCTGGCCGCGAAACTGTACGTTCAGCACCTTGATGGCGATATAAGGCTTGCGGTCCGACGCTTCGAGCTTGCGCAGATCGAGCGCCTTATACACGGTGCCCATGCCGCCCACGCCCAGGCATTCTTCCAGCACGAAGCGCCCGTTGAGCGTGTCGCCAATGCCTTTGAGGTGCTCCATGTCGTCGGGCGTGGCGGCGCCCGGCACCGAAGACGGCACCGAGGGATACGAAGCGGTGGAGGTTTCCTGCATGCGCGTGGCGTCGTCGCCATTGCCCGCGCGGTCTCGTTGACGCTCGATGCGGCGCAGGACTTCGTCATAGACCTGATCGGGCAGAGGATGCACGGTTTGCGTCGCGTCCATGGCCTCGCGCAGACGCGCGCCGCTACCCGCGCCGCCCGCAAGCACGCGGTCGATTTCGGAGTAGAACGCCTCGCGGGAAAGCGTCCCGCTCTGAAACGTCTGGATCAGCTGCGTAAGGCTCATCGTTCGTATGCCCGCAACCCGGCTTTTGGCTGGCCGACGCAAAGGCGGCGCTCGAAGCGCGCCGCGTGGGTCTGCATTGCGCACTTTCCCTGGCAGTCCGCATGAATGTTCGGAAACGCAAGAGGGAATGCACGGCAACGTGGTCTCGTCGTCCTCTCAAGGATACAGACTCGCCGATGAGCGCGCGCGTGCCGTGCGCGGACGACACGCGACCTGCCTTACGGCCTTGTCTGAAGAGAGAGTAGTCGCACGCGGCGCGCAGTGCAATCGATGGCTGAGTGAATGTGGCGGCTAATGCGAGCGTGCGTGCCGCTGCGCGTACCGGCAACTCACTCGTGAATTCACCGCGGCTACGCGTGCAGGTTCTCGTATGTCGCCTGCGACCCAACGCGTGAGCGGCAATGTGTTGGTCTCGCGCCATCAGCATGATGACGCATGCGGAGCGGGTTCGCGCATCGAAACTCACCGGCGATGCGCGAAAGTCCCTTGCCACAAAGCCTCAAACGATTTATCACGCGGCATGGCCACGACTGGCACACCCTGTGCATTAAGAGAACCGAGCCCGCAACACATTGCAGCTCGAACCCAACCACTCTGTAGCGCCCTTTAGGAGAACTGTCATGAGCAAGCTGATGATCGCCGACCTGAGCGTCGCGCAAGACCTCGACCGTCAAGCAATGAGCGCCGTTCGCGGCGGCAACCTCTGTCTCGGCAGCCTGCTGCCCTGCTATTCGTCGCCGAGCATGAAGATGACCACGACGAACTTCACCGCCGAGCAGGTGATCGGCCAAACCAACAACATCGTGAGCAACGTGGGCAACGACGTCGCGCTCGCCTCGGGCATCAGCGCTTCGGTGAACCCGTCGCAAACGGCCCACAACACCATCAACTTCTGATGGTTCGCCGGCGGGCCCGCGCGTCACGGGGACACTGACGCGCCGCGCCCGCCCGCACTCACTCATTCACGGAGGCTCATCATGTCTTCACTCGTCATTCGCGAGCTTGCGCCCGCCACGGCCCTCGATCGCGGCGCGATGGCCGCCGTACGCGGCGGCAGCGGCGGCGCGGTCTACGGTCTCGGACCCGGCAGCGGCCCGATTGCAAACATCGTCGTCGCGCCGCACATCGAGCAAAACATCGATCAGGTTCAGGTCGTCAGCGTCAACGCACTCAACAATATCGGCTATATCGGCGCCGGCTTCGGACCGCTGAACCTCAAGATCGATCCGTCGCAGTATGCGAACACGGGCGTCGCCTTTTGAGCGTCCACGCCTTCGCACTGCACGTCTCACACGCAGACCGCGCCGCAAGGTGCGTCTGCGTTTTTTTGCGCGTCCGGTTTAGCGCGCTGGGTTTAGCGAAATTCGTCGCCTATATTGAGTCAGAACGCGGTCGAGTCGGCAGGCAGCGCGCACGGCAAGGCGCGTGCTCTCATGGAGAACGCAATGGGCAAGCTCGTCATCAAGGATCTTCCGGAAAACGTGGAACTGGACCGGCAGGCCATGGCCGCGATCACCGGCGGCGCACGCGTGGCATCGCATCAGACGCTGCTGGCGCCGCGCCCGTTTCCGAAGCTGCATGCAGTACAAGCGCACGAGAGCGTGCCGGAGAGCGCGGCGTCTTCGTTCGCGACCAGGCCGCACCCTACGTTGCTGCGTTGAAAACGTTTGGGCCCGTCACCGCGCGCGCGGCGCGCGCATCATGCGGCGCGCGCCCTCATGGCCGGGCCGAAGTCCGCGGGCGGGAACACGCGCCACGAGCCGTCGTCGTGGCGGAAGAAGAAGATGGCGATGGTGCGCGCGGGATGCGCCGCTTCCACGCATACGAAGCGCAGCCGATGCTCGTGCGTGCGGCTGAAGCGCACCACGCGGGCCGGCACGCACGCCGTGGGCGCGAGCCATTTGTCGACGAGCGTGCGCAGTGACGAGGCGGGAGTTGACATGGCGGTCTCCGATGCGGTGGTTTCAGAAAGACGTCTTGTTGATATGAACGAGGCTCACGCCGCGCGCGCTTCGCAGGCCGCAGCAACGTGACCGTTGGCGTGACGGCCGGTGTGAGCGTGGCGGCCGCGCGCGAGCATGAGCGCCCGCACCACGCGCAGTCCCAGCAGCGGATGCGCGACGCAGGTACGCACCTGTTCGCTGCGGCTCTTGCCGTCCACGCACCACGTGCAGAAGTGTTCGCAGTTGTTGCTGAGCAGGCGATAGCGGTCTTCGCCGAGCCGCGAGCGCGCCCGCGCCACGGCTTCGCGGCCCGCATACAGGGCGCACGGGTGCGCGACCACTTCCACGTCGTAGCCCGCCGCGAAACGTTCGAGCGTGACCTCTTCGATCGGACCACGATGCAGCGAAACGCACAGCCCCGCGTAATGCACGACCCGGCCATTTCCCGCGTAAATGCCGTGATGGCTGTAGCCCGCGCGACGCGAAACGAGATGCGCGCCGAGCGGCAAGTCGATCGCCCGCACAACGGCGCACGGGGCCGCATGGGCGCTGTGGTTCGTCGGTTGGAGATCGGGGTTCATGGCGGGTTCCGTCTGCGGGAGGGTTTGCTGGTTGCCAACTACCCTGCATCAGACATGCCAGTTGCGTGCATCGCCGTGGCACGGGGCGTTGCGCGAATTCACGCGTCTTCACAGCTTGCGCATGTTGGTCGCGCGCCAACGCAATCGCGGGCGAGGTGTATGCCGTACGCCACCATTACGCCGATCCACCCGTGCGGCATGGCGAAGGCAACCCGTGTCGGATTGGCGAAGACGCCGTTGGGTGAGTGTGTTGGTTCGCGCGCGACCTTTCGCGGCGTGGCCAATTCCCCGCGCGTCGATCGCGCGCGGCACACCGCGCTCGAAGGCCCGCCGCACAAGGCGCGCAGCATCGACGCAATAAAAAACAGGACAACGCGTGCAAGCGCCCCACGCTGGCACGGTGATTGCAAATCACTGGCCGTACCTCGACTTCTCGCTGGAGACCCGCTATGACTTCGCTTGCGATCACCGACCTGCATGAGCAACGCGACATCGACCCCAAGGCGATGTCGTTCATTCGCGGCGCGGGCGCGCCGTGGGTATTTGGCTGGATTCAGCCGTACCAGCCCGCGCAGCCAGCCACACTCGGCTCGATCATCAACCTCTATCAGACCAACAACACGTTCTACGCGAACCAGGTCGTCAACCAGTATCAGATGGTGGACGTCACCAACTCGGCGGCCAATTCGAACGTGACGGTGGGTGTGGGGCAGAAAGGCGGCAACGGACTCGGCTGACGCGCTCGCGCGAGAGGCCGAACATGAGTTCGAGTCTGGTCTGGACCTCTGCGTCGCGCACCGACGTGGGCTGCGTGCGCGCACTCAACGAAGACGCCTGCCTCGACCGGCCGCAGCAGTTGCTCTGGGCGGTCGCCGACGGCATGGGCGGGCACACGGCAGGCGACTTCGCGAGCGCGACGATCGTGCGCGCGCTCGACACGTTCGACGTGGCCGACGCGACCCACTCGCCCGATGCACTCGCCACCTTCGTGAACGCCGCGCGCACCGCGTTGCAAGGCGTGAATCTGCAGCTGCGCGACGAAGCGGCGCGCCGCGGCGTGCGCATGATCGGCAGCACGGTGGCCATGCTGATGGCGCGCGGGCGCGAATGCGCGTGGCTGTGGGCGGGCGACAGTCGCCTCTATCTGTATCGCGACACGCGCCTCGAAGCGCTCACCGTCGATCACAGCTATGTGGCCGAGTTGCAGGCACAGGGGCATTTGAGCGCGGAGTCGGCGCGGCACCATCCTTCGCAGCATCTGATCACGCGCGCGGTGGGCGCGGCCAGCACGCTCATGCTCGACGAAGGCCGCCTCGACGTACGCGACGGCGACCGCTTCCTGCTGTGCAGCGACGGCCTCAGCAACGAGGTGCAGGCGCCCGAGATCGCGCGCGCGCTCGAAGACGGCGATTGCCGCCTCGCGACCGATACGCTCGTGGAGATGGCGTTGCAGGCGGGCGGCCGGGACAACATCACGGCCGTGGTCATACGCGTGGACGATCCCGGCGGCGCGGACCTCACGCTCGTGAATCCGGCCGTGAATCATTGAGCCGTGCGTTGAATGGGAAAAGCGCCGCTTGCGCTCACGATTCGGAATCGGCTTTCTCGGCCTGATTCGCGTGACGAAAATCCTTCGAGCGTATGCCGTGCTTCTTGAGCAGCATTTGCAGATGCGAGCGGTTCATGTCGCAACGGCGCGCGAGTTCCGCCACGGTGCCGCCGGTTTCCTGCAAGCCGCGTTCGAGAAACGCGCGTTCGGCTTCGTCGCTCGCGGCGCGTTTGGCGTCGCTGAGCGAGAGCGACGCAACCGGCGCTTCGGCTTCCAGCGCGCGCGCGGCCAGCGCGGGTTGACACGGCCGAATGTCGTCGGGCAAATGCTCGATATCGGCAGTGTCGCCCGCGAGGCACGAAAGCCGGTACACGAGATTGCGCAATTCGCGGATATTGCCGGGCCACGCATACGTGAGTATGAAATCACGCAGCTTGGGCGTGAATTTGACCGGGCGGCGCTTGAGTTGCGCGGCCGCCTCGTCGCCGAAATACGCGATCAACAAGGCAATTTCGTCGCGGCGCTCGCGCAGCGCGGGCAAGGTCACGTGAATCACGCTGAGCCGGTAAAACAGGTCCTCGCGAAACAGGCCGCGCGCGGCCAGGTCACGCAAGTTGCGATTGGTCGCCGCAACAATACGCGTGTCGACGGCAATGGGTTCGTCGGAACCCACGCGCTGGATCTCGTGCGATTCGAGCACGCGCAATAATTTCACCTGCCCTTGCAGCGGCAATTCGCCAATTTCGTCGAGAAAGATCGTGCCCGTGTGGGCGCTTTCGAACTTGCCCTTGCGATCGTTCGACGCGCCCGTGAATGCGCCACGCCGATGCCCGAACAATTCCGATTCGAGCAGGTTGTCGGGAATCGCGCCGCAATTCACCGAAATATACGGACGATCCGCGCGCGCGCCATTGGCATGAATGACCTTCGCCATGAGTTCCTTGCCGGTGCCGCTCTCGCCGTCGATCAACACCGGCAAGTCGGTGGGCGCGGCTTTTTCCGCAATTTCCAGCGCCGCGAGCAGTTTGGGGTTGTCGCCGAAAATGCCTTCGAAAATGAAGCTGCGTTCGATCAAGGCCTCGCGCCGCCTGCGCGCGGACGGCGAGAGCGCTTCGGGCTGAGCGAGCGCTTCGAGTGGATCCACCGCTTCGTCGGCTTCCGAAGCCACTTCGATAAAGCGCTCGCGGCGCGAGAGTTGCATGACTTCGTCGCGCAACGCATTCGACTGATTCAGCAGCTTTTCGATGTCGGCGCGTTCGAGCCGCGGCGCCCAGCGCAACGTGGAGCGCAGAATCTCGATCTTCTCCAGCAGCCCGGCGAACGACACCACCGAACTGCCGAAACCGTGCGGGTCGAAGAGTTTCATGCGGTGCTCAGCTGCTTTTGCACGAGCTGGTAATACATGCCCTTGCGCGCGACGAGTTCCTCGTGGCGCCCTTGTTCGACAATGCCGCCCTCGTACAGCACGAGGATCTTGTCCGCGCGCATGATCGTACTCAGCCGGTGCGCGATCACGAGCGCCGTGCGCCCGTGCAGGATGTCCTGCATATTCGCGAGAATATTGCTTTCCGATTGGGTATCGAGCGACGAAGTCGCCTCGTCGAACACGAGCAAACGCGGGTCGTGATAGAGCGCGCGCGCAATGCACAGGCGCTGGATCTGACCGCCCGAGAGACCCATGCCGCGTTCGCCCACCACCTGTTCGTAGCCGAGCGGCATCTTGCTGATGAACGCATGCGCGTCGGCCATGCGCGCGACCTCCTCCATGCGCCGCCAGTCGGGGTTGGCGTCGCCGCACGCGATGTTCTCGGCGAGCGTACCCGAAAACACCAGATTGCTTTGCATCACATAGCCAATCTGCGCCCGAAAATACGCATGATCGATGGCGCTCAAGTCGTAGCCATCCACATGAATCTTCCCTTCCGTGGGCGCATAAAAGCCCACCAGCAGTTTCGCGAGCGTAGTCTTGCCCGAGCCGCTGCGCCCGACGATCGCCACCATCTCTCCGCGCGCCACCGTGAAGCTGATGTTCTCCAGCACATAAGGCGTTTCGTTGCCGCCATAGCGAAAATACACGTCCTTGAATTCGATGTCGCCTTGCAGATCTGGCAGCAAGACGCGCGAGGCGAGATCGGCGGGCTTTTGTTCCGGCTCGATGTCGAGCACGTCGCCCAGACGCTCCATGGCCACCGCAGCGTCGTTCATGAGGCTCCAGAGCCCCACGAGGCCCATCAAGGGCGCGAGCACGCTGCCCATGAACGCGTTGAACGCAATCAATTGCCCGATGCTCAACTCCTGATTCAGCACCAGCGTCGCGCCCGCCCAAAGAATGGCGATGGTCGTGGCGGCATTGAGCAACTGACTGCCGAGGCCCACGAGAATGTTGAATGCCTGCGCGCGATATTGCACTTCGAGCGACTTCGCGAACTTGCGTTCCCACTTGAGCCGCACCGCGCGCTCGATGCCCATGCCCTTCACCGTTTCCACGCCGCCGAGGGTTTCCATCAGCATGGAACGCGCGTCCGTCGAGACGCCGAACACTTCGCGTGCATAGCGTTTGATGCGCGGCGTGGCGAGCGCCGTGAGCGCCATGATCGGCACGACGAAGGCGATGAGTAGCAGCGTGAGCTTCACGTTGTAGAGAAACATGATCGTGAAGTAAATGAAGATCATCAGCAGATTGAGCGCCGTGGTGACCGTCGATTCGGTGAGGAACGCGCGAATGGTCTGATTCTCCTGAAAGCGCGCGAACACGTCGCCGGTCTTGCGCCGCGCGAAGAACGAGAACGGCAACGACATCGTGTGCTTGAAGAAATGCGACATCATCGCGAAGTCCAGACTGCGCACCATGAAGTTCGAAAGATGCGCGCGGATGGTCGACATGAGTTGCGTGAACACGTGCGAGATCACCAGCCCCAGAATGAGCACGTGCAGCAGGCTCACGTTCTGATGCACGATCACGCTGTCGAGTATGTTCTGGATGATGAGCGGCGGCACCACGCCCAGCATCTGAATCACGAACGTGGCCATGAACAGGTGCGCGAGGATCTTGCGATACGGCAGCAGATAGCCGATAAAACGCACCCACGGCGACTTGCCGGCCGCCTGCGCCCCTGTGGTATCGCCCGCCGTGAACAGCAGGCAAGTGCCGCTCCAGCCGCGCTCGAACGCCTCCACGCTGAGCTTGCGAAAGCCGAGCGCCGGGTCCGCCACCCGCACCCATTGTTTCGACACGCCATACACCACGATGTAGTGATAGCCCTCCCAATGCGCGATGAACGGCAGTTCGAAACCCTGTAGCGCTTCATACGTGCATTGCACGCCGCGCGTGGTAAAACCCAGCGCCTCGCCCGTGCGCGCGAGACTGTCGAGCGTGGCGCCCTGGGTCGTGACGTTGGCGAGATCGCGCAGCTTGCCGAGCGTCATCGCAATGCCGTAGTGGCGGCAGATCATCGCGAGACACGCCGCACCGCAATCCATTTCTTCCGCTTGCTCGACCAGCACGAAGCGCTTGACCACGCGCTCGCGGAACGTGGCATCCGCACCGCTGTCGACGGCGAGCGTTTCGCGGCGGCGCTCACTCAGCTTCTTCTGGCGCTGCAACTCGCGGTCGGTGAAATGCACGCGCTCTTCGAGTACCTCGCGCAGCTTCGCGTTGCGCTCCAGCATGAAGTGCACGGTCTTTTCGGGAATCACGAGCAGGCGCACGTCGGTGAGCGCGGTGACCGTGGCCAGTTGGTCCTGACGCAGCAAACACGCGCGTTCGCCGAAAATCTCGCCCGCGCCGAGCCGCGCGAGCGCGTACTCGCGGCCGTCTTCTTCGCGCGCGAGACTCACTTCGCCCTGACGCACCACATAAAGCCGCGTGTCGCCACTCGCGCCCTGATGCACGATCTCCTTGCCAGCGCTCACGCGCTTCACGCCCACGCTCGACACGTACTCTTCCAGTTCCGCGCGCGAGAGCTTGCCGCGCAGATCGAACAACCGCGTGACGAAACCGCCCGCCGAACTGATCGCCACGTAACTCGTGACGAACGAGAGCGCGGCCGGGTTCGCCGCGAGCACCGGCTCGAACGCCGCGCGCGGAATGCACAGCACCTCGGTTTTCGCGGAAGCGCGCACGCCCACTTCGTGCCAGTACTCGCGCAGCATGCCGATCTCGGCGAACACCTCGCGCTCCTTGCGCACGCCAAGGCTCGTTTCCTTGCCGCGTTCCTCGGCGATCAGGCGCACCGACCCCGAGCGAATGATGTACAGCCCCTCGGCCGGATCGCCGCGCTTGTAGAGCGTGTCGCCGAACGCATGGCTGCGCGTTTCGGTTTGAGCGGCAAGGCGTTCCAGTTCCTCGCGCGAAAACAGCGAGAGCAGTTCCACCGTTGCGAGAAAGTCCGCCAGCGTCGCCGCGCTGGCCGGTACGGGCGCCTGAGTGTCCATCTGCGTGACCCCGGGGCGCTCAGTGCGCGTCGATGATATGTTCCTGGGCGCGCTCGGCCAGCCATTCCTCGCGCAGCAGCCGCCGCACTTCGGACGACACCTCGGCTTCGAGCGCGGCGGGATGCTTGGCGGTCACGCAGAAGATCTCGAAGAACGAGCCATCCGGCGCGGGAAACGGTCCGAGCAGATCACCCACCTGCGCGTTGAACACCTTCGCCTCGATATCGGTTTTGAGCGAACCGCGCAGCACCTTGCCGATCACGCCGCCGCGCTCGCGCGTGTCGGCCACGGAATGCTCGCGCGCCATCTCGCCAAAGGCGTTGGGGTCGTCCTCGAGCACCGAGAGCACTTCCCGCGCCTTGCCTTCCGAATCGACCACGATGTGACTCACCTCGATACTGTCGAACTTCGGCGAATTGAGCTTGAAATAGCTTTCCACCGCGTCGTCGTTGCAAATGCGCTCGAAGGTCTTTTCCTGGTACAGCGTGTCGGTGATGAAGTCCTCGAATTCCTCGAGACTGATGCCGAACACGTCGAGATAGCGATTCATGTCCGAGGCGCGATGCAGGCCGCGCACGCGGCGGAATTGATCGGCGCGCTGCTGGATTTCGTCGGGGCCCACTTCCACGCCCATTTTTTTCGCCGCGATGACCGTGAGGCGGTCGCGCACCTGCTGTTCGACGAGGCTCTCGAATTGCCCCGTGAGCTTCAGCACGCGAATGAAATCCTGCGTGCCGATCACCTCGTCGTCGATCCGTACGATTGCCGTCATGTCATTCCCCTGAAAACCCCACTGCGCGTTTCAGCCCGCCAGTTGCCGGAACGGGTCCAGCGCAAAGTCGATCAAGCGCCGCTCGCGCACGACGATCTCGGCCGTCGCGGTCATGCCGTAGCGCAGCGGCCAGTTGTTACCGGCAATCGAAAACGCGTCGTGCGCAAGACGCACGCGCCCTTCGTACGCCGGCTCTTTCGATTGCGCCTGCGGCTTGGTCGCCGGCGAAATGAATTCGAGCGTGCCGTCCATCACGCCGTAACGCTGATACGGAAACGCGTTGAACTTGAGCTTCACGGGCAGCCCTTCGTGCAGGAACGCGCGGTCCTGCTCCGCAATCAGCACCTTCACCACGGGCCGCGCGTTGGCGGGCGCGATGCCGCCGAGCGGCGTGTTCGCCTGGATCTTGTCGCCGGGCTGCGTGGTTGTCACGTCGGTGATCACCCCGGAAGCGGGCGCGAGCACCAGCAGAAAATTATCCTTGTCGATGTTCTCGAAGCGGATGCGAGCGGCCGCGTCCGCGGCGAGCCGCGCCGTCTGCACCTGCAAACGCAGCTTGTCTTCGGTATTGGCAATCTCGCGCTCGGTCGCGTCGTACTCGATCTGCAAACTCGTGAGCTGGCCCGCACTGCCTTCGAGTTGCGCACGCGCCTGCGCGAAGTCGTGGCTCGTTTGCGCCTGGAGTTCAGTGAGTTTCGCCTGGGCGATACGCAGGTTGTTGTCGGCCTGAATCGTCGCGCTGCGCTTCTCGTCCACCTGGCTTTGCGACACACCGCCGCCGCCGGGCAAAGCCACGAGGCGCTCGTACTTGTCCTGCTCCTGTTTCGCGAGATCGCGCACATGACGGGCGTTGTCGATATTGCCGCGCGCTTCGTCGAGTTGCGCGTTCTGCGACTGCGCGAGCTTGCTCGTGCCCTCCGAAAGCCGCGTCTCGTGCAGATGCGTTTCCACGTCGATCTGCGCCTTCAGCGCCTCGGCCTTGCGCTGCATCAGCGCCTTCTTCTCGGGGAACGCCTTCCAGTCGCGCTCGGCGTCGTCGAGTTTGAGATGCGCGTCGAGCGCGTTGGTGGCGGCCTCGATCGCGCCGCGCGCGTTGATACGGCCGATCACGTCGTTCTTCTCCACGGGCTGACCTTCGGCGATATAAATGTCGACGAGTTCGCCATCCACCGGCGCATAGATGCGGCGCACATCCGACTCCGGCGAGAGCGTGCCCGGCGCGCTCACGATCACATCCGCACGGCCGAAAAACGACCACAGCAACGCGCAGATCACGAGCAGGAGCATCGCCACGACGGTCGCCTCGATCAGCCGCCACGGCCGCGCCGTGAGGATCGCGACGCCCTCCTCGCTGTGATCGCCGAGCGCCTCGCCGAGCGGGCGCGGCGGCTCCGGCGGCCGGGTCGCGCCGCGCAAACGATCAACGAGGCGCGGCATTGCCGTGATCTCCGCTGGACGCGAGCGTTTCGAGCGCGGCCGCATGCGCCGCCGCATAACCCGCAAATTGCGGCGTGGTGAAATGCGCGGCCGCGAGCCGGTCGCGCACCGCCTGCGCGTGGCCCGCGTGCGCCTCGCCAACGATCGCCTGATAGGTGTCGAGGTCGGTGCGCACAGCGTCGAGTCCGGCGAGGCGCGGGTAGCGCTGCGCATAGTCGGTGAGCATGGCGCCGAGATCGTCGAAGCGGTCGGTCTGCAACGCCGTGTCGATGGCTTGACGAATGCGGTCGAGCGCGGCCACGTACACCGAATCGTCGCTTTGCAGCTTGCGCAACTGGCTGAGCGTGTCCGCATAGACAGCGGCGAACGCGGGCACGTAGGCCGCCACGCGGTCGAGCGCGCGCTGGTGCTCGCCGGGGTCGTCGTTCCAGCGGCTCGTGAGCGCGCGGATCGGCGCTTCGTCGCGATAGATGCGAATCGGCGCCTGCAGCCCGCCGCGTTGCTGCACGAACGATTGCAGCGCGCCCACCCAGCCGATGTTGTCGATCAGCGATTCGGCGTCGGTGTTGTGGCGCGCCGAGGCGCGCAGATCTTCCACGAGGCCCTGCGCGCGATCGAACGCGTGCGCGTCGACGGCGTCGATCCAGTCGGGCACCTTCGCCTTGAGCAGCGCTTCCGTCCCCATCGCACGCCAGGCAGCGTCACCCGGATGATGCGCGAGATAGCCGTCGGCTATCCGCGCCGCGCTCTCGTAGCGGCCGTTCGCGAGCAACACCTGCATCTCGCGCTGCGGTGCGCCCTGGAAATACGTTACGGCGCCGAGCGCGCCCGCCGCCACGACGATCACACCAACCCACACGCCGAGCCGCCCGACGTTGACACGGCCGCTGCCGCCGAGCGCCTCGCTCAGTTCGGAGAGAAACGTTTCGAGCTTGCCGCGCTTGCGCCGCTTGTAGCGGTCGTGCCGGTCATGGCGCTTGAGCCCTTTGCCCTGCGCGCGATCCGGCGCGTGTTGCGGCGTGTTCGGATTGATCTCGTCGTCCTGCGCGGGCGCGGGCGGCGTGCAGAAGATGTCGAGAAACGAGTGCGCGCTGCCGACGAATGTCGTGCGGTCGGCGTCGGCCGCGAGATCCGCGTCGTGCTGTGCGATGGCGCCGTCCGCTTGAGCGGCTTGCGCCGTCTGGCGCGTGGCGGTTACCGTTGCGTCGGTCGCGCTCTCGATCCCCACCCGATAAACGAAATGCTCGCCGCCGAACGAAACGCGCTGGCCGTCTTCGAGCCGCACCGCGTGATCGTCGAGACGTTCCTCGTCGACGAAAGTGCCGTTGGTGCTGCCGAGGTCTTCCAGATACACCGCGTCGCCATCGACATAAATATGCGCATGACGCCGCGACAAATAATTGACCTGGTGCGGAAACGCCTCGCGATACTGCGCGAAAGTCTCCTCCGCCTTGCTAATGAGAAACGGAAAGCCCGTGACCACGATCTGCTGCAAGCCGAGATCGCCGCGCTCGGGCGTGAGCGTCACCACCGTCGCGCGCGCAGTCTCGCGCGCCGCGCGCGCCACGAACCCCACGCGAAACGTGAGCGCGCCGCCAAAGCTCAATTCGTCGCCTTCCTTGAGCACATGCGGTTTTTGCGTGACTTCCACACCGTTGACGACGGTGCCGTTCTTGCTGCCGAGATCGGCCACGTACGCGGCACGGCCCTCGCGAAAAATGCGCGCATGACGACGCGACACGTCGACGACGATCTCCGGGCGCGCGGAAGCGAACGGCGGCTGCGAGCGCCCCACCGCGAACAGATCCTTCTCGATACGGATCTCACCCAGCTCGGGATGCGATAGCGGCCGAAGCACGATATCGAACGTGTTGTCGAGCGTGGTCTGCCTCTCGGCAATCGAAGCGGCGTCAGGCACCATGATTCCGCCAGCGATCAGCATGGGTCCACCAGGTCGCGTACGGCGCGTGCGCCTGGCGGATTCGTGAATAACCGTGCGCCTCGTCAGCGGCGTGCGGAGTGTGAGAAAAGTGTAGGCGACGCTTCGCTGTAGTCAAACGAATGACGCGTTTTGCGACGCCACGTGTTGCGAATCGCACAACGTTTCGTGTGGCGCGCCGTGACGCCGTGCGCACCGGGCTTCGCGCGCTCACTTCACGGGAGCCGCATTCGCGGCGGCTGCCGTGGCATCGGACGCCACATTGGCCACTTCCACCGCGGTCCAGCCGCCGCCAATCGCCTTGTAAAGCGTGACAGTGTCGCTCAGGATCTGTTCGTGATTGGCCAACAGCGAAAGCTCCGCGGAAGCGAGTGATCGTTCGGACTCCAATACTTCAAGTTGCGACACGAGCCCCTCTTTGAGTTGCGCCTCGACCTGTGCCGCCACGGTACGCAAACGTTCGTTCTGCTGCATCAACTCCATGCGCTGTTTCTTGTGCGCGTCCAGATTCACGAGCGCATTCTCGACTTCTTCGAACGCGGTGAATACGGTCTGACGATACTGCTGTTCCGCGACCTTGCTCTGCGCCTCGGTGGTCTTGATGTGCGCATGCACACCCGGGTCGAACATCGGCAAGTCGATGCTCGGCATGAAACTGAACGTGAACGCCTTGAACAGGTCGGAAAGCGAGTACGCCGCCGAGCCGCCGCGCCCCGTGAGGCTGATCGTGGGCAATTGCGCGAGCCGCGCGGACCCCACTTCGTCGTACGACTCCAGAATGCGGTATTGCGCGGCCACCACGTCGGGGCGGCGCGCGAGCAATTGCGCGGGCAGACCCATCGGCACGTCAGGAAACTTCACGCGTTGCCGCAAATGGCCCGCGGGCATCCTGAACTCGCCGGCGGGCACGCCCACCAGCGTGGCAAGTGCGTTCTCGGCGGTATCGCGCGAACGATGCAGTTCGAGCAGTTCATTGGCAATGCCGTTGATTTCCGCGCTCTGGCGCAGCACTTCGGTTTTCGGCGCGACGCCGTTTGCGGCCATCTGCTGATAGATGGTGAGAATCTGCCGGTTCTTGTCGAGCGTTTGCTGCTCCTCGGCAATCTGGTCGTCGTACTGGAGAATCTGGAAATACGTGCTCGCCACGTTGGCAACCAGTTCCAGATAGCCCGCGCGCCAGTCGGCCTCGCTCGCGTGAAACTCGGCTTTCTGCGCCTGCACGCTCTTTTCCACCTTGCCCCAGATGTCGATGTCCCAGTTCACCTGGGTCGCGGCGTTATAGGTCTTGGTGAGCGTCTGGTGCGTGCTCTTCTCGTAGTCGATGCCTGCCCCCGCGTCCACCGTGGGCAGCGCGCCGGCCTGCACTTCGCCGATCTGCGCCCCGGCCACGCCAATGCGCGCCGCGAGGATCTGGATGTCGACGTTGGCCGCGATCGCCTGATCGATGAGCCCGTTCAGGTAGGGATCGTCGAAGGCCTTCCACCAATGCGGATCGACCGTTTCCGCCGCCGACACCGCCCGATGCGCGTGCGCCCAGCTTTCCTTCGCGGGCATGTCCGGGCGACGGTACGCGGGCGTGCTGAGGTCGCCGCAACCGCACAGCAGCGCGCCGCACACGCTCATTGCACCGGCGGCGCGTGCCAGGCCGCGCAGCTTGCTGGCGCGTACGCGAGTGCAAGCGGAACCGGAGTCAAAAACGGGAGCGGGAGCGGAAACGAAAGCGGAAGGGGCAACAGGCAACAGCGGTGTGTTCACGATCGACTCCCAGAGCGGAACGCGACGACGAAACCAGACGTAGGGAAACCTGCGAAGACCATGCCGTGGAGGCGAGCGCCTCCACGGTTTGCCGCGCGATCAGTAGTAGTTGATCGCGTTGTTGGCCGTCTGCTTCGGGTTGACCGTGGAGCAGATGCCCGTCACGAGCGCGACGTCGTTGCCCGTGTTGTTGACGATGTCGTTGGTCTGACCGATCACCTGTTCGGCGGTGAAGCTCGTGCTGGTCATGTTCACTTTCGGGGCAGGCACGAACACGGGCAAGAGGCCCAGGTTGCCGCCGTGCACGGCGCTCATTTCACGACGGTCGAGTTCTTGCGCGACGCTCAGGTCGGCGATCATCAGCTTGCTCATGACAGTTCTCCTAAAGGGCGAAACAGAGGTTGGGTTCGAGCTGCAATGTGTTGCGGGCTCGCTTACCTCTAGGCAGGAGATGTGCCAGAGACGGCATTCAGGAGAGCAAAAGCGTCGCGAGGCTTGCCGCGCAAGGGCGCGGCGGCGCGGTGAAATGCGTGACGCGCCGTGCCACGCGCGTGCGAGATCGCCGGGCTGATGGGCGCGTACCAACGCCCGTTGTGCATTCTGTTGGCGCGCCGCCGACACCCGCGCGGCACGCGTCAAGCGGGAGAGCGAAGGATTGGGAACATCGCGATCGACTTGCTACGGATTACTTAACGTAGATCGTGATCTTCTTCGAATAGACGGGCGGATTGTGCGGCACGTGATGCGCGTCGCCCATCAGCAGTTGCAACGTATGCTTTCCTGGCGGCAACTGGATCAGGGTTTCCGTTTCGCCCGCGCCGAAATGCAGATGATTGCGATCGGACGGAATGGGTTGATCCATCGAAGGCAAGTCCGTATCCACGAGCAGGTGATGATGGCCAGTGTTCGGAAACTCCACGTTCGAAGGCGCCACGCCCATGTTGCGCAGCCCGAACCACACGCGAAACGGCTTGCCAGCGGGCATCGTCTGCCCTTCGTTCGGCCAGCCGATATACACGAACGCCTTGGGGTCGGCGGGCGTGGTGCCCGCGTGCGCCACGCCCGCGAGCGTTCCGGCGAGCAGCGCCACGGTGGCCGCAACGACAACGATTCTTTTCATGGCATGCACTCCCGCGATTGGCGCACGTGCGGCGCGTTGCGCTATTTCACCGTGATCGTGATCTTCTTCGAGTACACCGGCGGATCGTGTGGCACGTGGTTGTAGTCGCCCATCAGCAATTGCAGCGTGTGCTTGCCCGGCGGCAGCTCGATGCGCGCCTCGGTCTCGCCCGCGCCGAAGTGCAGATGATTGCGATCGGACGGAATGGGCTGATCGAACGGCGGCAGGTCCGTGTCGATGAGCACGTGATGGTGGCCCGTGTTCGGCCGGTTAATGCCCTTCGGGCAAACGCCCATATTGCGCAAGCCCATGCGCACCCACAATTTGCCCGTGGGAATCACCGCGCCGTCCGCGGGCCAGATGATGTACACCTCAGCGCCCGGCGGCGAAGGCGTGCGCGCGGCGGAAGCGAGGCGCGGCATCAGCATGGCCGCGGCCAGCGCGAGCAAGGTCTCTCTGCGTCGCATCTTGATGCTCCTTCTTCGACAGTCGGCACGCGGCTGGGGAGTTCGGTGCGTGTTCTACAGCTTAGGACGGATTCATTTCGATGGGGATTTATCGGCGCGGGCGGCGACATCCGTATCACCCCGCACTGCATCGTTCGGCACGCGTGCTATTTTGTAGTTGTGCGAACAACGCGTTCGAGAACACGCGTCGTCATCACCGTATCTCAGGACTGGAATCTCAAGACCCGCATCTCACGACCGTTAGCAACGCAGCCCATGCCTGGCGTCACACGCCGCAGGTGCCTGCCGGGGGAGAACAACATGTGGCGGCTATTCGTGCCAGTGTGCCTGTCGATGGTAGTCGCAAGCGTGTCCGGCACGGTATCGACGCTGTGCGTGGCCGCGCCCGACGCGAACGCGCGCGCCGCTATCCGCCCGGCCGTCGCGCAGCTCGACCCGCGCGGTTTCGGTGCCATTCGCCGTGTCGGGCTAATGCCCAAGGACACGTCCGAAGAGTACGAGATCACGTTCTGGAATTCGATCAAGGACAGCCAGTACGCAAGCGATTACGAGGCTTATTTGAAGGCCTATCCGAACGGCCGCTTCGCGCCGCTCGCGCAGGCGCGCCTCACGCGGTTGCGCGCGAGCACGGCGAAACCGGCCGCGTCGCCCACGGGGCATGAAGCAAGCGCGCCGCCTGTGTCCACTGGAGCACCCGCGCCGTCGCAATCCAATACCCTGCCGCAACCAGCGAAACCCGCTCAGTCCGCTCCCTCCGCGCCGCAAGCGAAAGCGGCCCCTCCCGCGACCGCGCCCGCGAAACCGGCCGCTGCCGCTCCTGCGCCGGTCAACGGCAATCCCGGCGCGAACACCAACGCAGGCACCAGCGCGAAAGCGGCGGCCGCCGCCGCGACCACGGCTGCCGCAGCCACCGCCGCGCTGCCCGCCGGAGCGCACGATATCCACGATTGCCCCGCGTGTCCGATCATGATCGCGGTTACGCCAGGCGCCTTCACGATGGGCATGGAGAAGGACGATCCCTCCGAACGGCCCGCGCATCGCGTGACGCTCAGCCATCCCTACGCGCTCTCGAAGTACGCCGTCACGGTCGCGCAGTGGAACGCCTGCGCCGACGCGGGCGCGTGCCCGCATCTCTCCGCCGACGAGAACAGCGCGAAGAACGCGCCCGCGCGCGACCTCAGTTGGGACGACGCCCAGCAATACGTGAAATGGCTCGCGAAGATCACCGGCAAGCCCTACCGCCTGCCGACCGAAGCCGAATGGGAATACGCCGCGCGCGCCGGCACGGACACGCGCTACTGGTGGGGCAACGACATGCGCAAGGGCACGGCCAACTGCAAGGACTGCGGGCCGCCTTGGCGCGCCGAGGCACCCGCCGACGTCGGCGCGTTTCCCGCCAACGCGTTCGGCTTCTACGACATGGCGGGCGGCGTCTGGGAATGGGTCAGCGACTGCTGGCACAACTCGTACAAGAACGCCCCCGACGACGGCAGTTCGTGGGACGAGCCCAATTGCCCGACGCGCGTGCTGCGCGGCGGCTCGTGGCGCGACGGCGCCGACTACATGCTGAGCGCCACGCGCTTCAAATACGACAGCAGCGTGCGCTACAACGCCAACGGTTTTCGCGTGGCGCGCGACATGAAATAGCAGGAGCCCGCACGCCGCTTCGGGCGTGAGCCGTTCCTTCCAAACCAGGGGAGGCGCAGCATGGCAGTGGACCTTCCGCTTACCCGCCGGAGCTTTCTCAAGGCCATGGGGAGCGGCGCCTTCACGGTGTCGGTGGGTTCGATCGGCGCGCTGACCGGCGCCTGCTCGCCGCAGCGCGCCGAGGTACGTCCACCCGCGCCGGTCGCGCCAACGGCCCACGCCGCCCCGCAATCCACGCGCGCCGCGCCCGAGTGGGCGCCCGAACCCGGCAAGGCGCGCTGGCGCGTGGAAGGCCTGCCCAAGGTCACGGGCGCGAAAATTTATGCACGCGACTTCAAGGCGCGCGACTTCCCGGACTGGCCGCAGGAAGAAAACTGGCTTTATGCGCTGCGCTGCAATCGCGTCGACAAAACCGTGGAAGGCTTCGACCTGAGCGTGCTGCCGCGCGCACTGCGGCCTATCGAGATCGTGTCCAACCAGACGCTCAACGCGCAGCGCATCGCGCTCTCGGCGCACCCCAACCCGGTCGCTAATAAGGATATCTATCTTTTCGCGCAGGAAGGCTTCGCGGCCAATTGCTATGGGCAGCCTATCGCCCTCCTGATCTTCGCCGACTTCGACACCTACCGCCGCGCGAAGAAACTGCTCGACTTCAACGACTCGGTCGTGCGCTACGGCGCGACGGTACCGCGCAGCGCCCCGGTGCCGTTCTCGTCGCCGAAACTGTACGTGCGCGACGACGACACGTCGTTCTCAAACCTGAACATGGATGCGGACAGCAACGGCAATCCCACGCAAGCCTTCCTGACCCTGAACAAGAATACGGCCGGCCACATTCGCGATCTCGCCAGGGAAAAGGTCGCGAACGGTAGCTGGTTGCGCTTCGACGGCGCGTTCCAGACGCCCGCCATCGACCCCATGTTCATGGAGCCGGAAGCGGGACTCGCCTGCTACGAACGCGGCACGCAAACCCTGCAACTCGTGCTCGGCACGCAATCCCCGCGCGACGACGGCACGACCGCCGGCAATCTCTTCACCAAGAGCAATATCGATGTCGGGCGTGTCCACGTGATCGGCTGTTATCCGGGCGGCGGTTTCGGCGGGCGCGACAAGTCGTATTTCCCGATGTATCTCGCGCTCGCCGCGCCGTTCGCGCACGGCACGTTGCGCTGGCAGCAATCGCGCTATGAGCAGTTCCAGGTGGGACTGAAACGCTCCGAAACCGAATTCACCGAATCGCTCTGGGTCGACAGCAAGGGCAAACTGCAGGCGCTCGACAGCACGTTCACGCTCAATGGCGGCGGCAAGCTCAATCTCACCAGCGCGACGGGCGACCTCGCCGCCATGAGCGCGATGAGCTGCTACGACATTCCGCGCGCGATTGCGCAAAGCTCGGTCATGTATACGCCGGAGGTGTTCGGCGGCTCGCAGCGCGGCTTTGGCGGCCCGCAGGCGTTTCTCGCCATCGAAACCCTGCTGGACGAAGCCGCGCAAGCGCTGCACCAGAGTCCGTTCGCGGTGCGGCGCCGCAATCTGCTCGCGAAGGACCGCGGCAAGACCCTCACGGGCGCGCCCATTCTGTTCGACCTGCAACTTGAGGCGCTGCTGGACCGGCTCGAATCGCACGCGCTGTGGCGCGAGCGTGACAGCACGCGGGCGCAGCGGCGCGCGCGCGGCCTGCGCTATGGCGTGGGCCTCGCCATGTCGAATCAGGCATACGGCACCGGCAAGGACGCCGTGTTCGCGATGCTGCAGATCAAGCCGAACGGCACCCTGCACGTGATCACGCACTACACCGACATGGGCAACGGCGCGGCCACCACGTTGTGCCTCGCGCCATCGACATGGCTCGGGCAGAACGCACAGGACATCTCTATCAGCGAAGTGGAAGTCTTCGCCGCGATCAAGGACTTCAAGTACAACGTGCTGGGCAAATGGCCCGACGATTACCGCAGCTACGCAATTTCCGGCCCCTTCAGCTCGTCGAGCGCCTGCCTCGGCGCGTTTCATCACTATCAGGCCGTCGATCGCGCGGCCATGACGCTGCTGTTGCAAAGCGTGCTGCCCGCCGCGCGCGAGTTGTGGCACGGCTCGCGGGTCGAGTGGCAGAACGTCAAATGGGTCGACGGCAAACTCACGGCACCGGGCCGTCCGGCGCTCGCCTGGGCCGCCTTGCTGGACAAGATGGATCGCATGCAGGCGCCCCGCGTGGCAGCCGTGCACGTCACGTACGCGGGCGCGTTCTGGCATAGCCAATACCGCTTCAAGCTGAGCAATGTCGACATGGACTGCGACTACATCGCGCTCGGCCCCGACACCAAAACCCTCACGGGTCTTGCGCATGGACCACTGGTGCCGCCGCACGACGCGGTGGGTTACGGTCGCACGAATTACGCCCCCTCCGCCGCGCTGGTGGCGGTCTCAGTCGACCCCGCGAATGGCCGCGTCAAGGTCGAGCGCGTGGTGACGACGCTCAGCGCGGGGCGGCTGATCTGCCCGGAAATCGTCGAAGGCCAGTCGCAGGGCGCGGTGGCCATGGCGATCGGCAACGTGTTGAGCGAGACTTGCCCGCTCGGCGACGACGGGCCGGGCAACGGCCGCTGGAATCTCGACCAGTATCTCGTCACACGCATGACCGAAGCGCCCGCGCAGGAGCTGATCGCGCTGCCGCCGCCCGCCGATCGCAACCGTCATAGCGCACGCGGCATCGGCGAGGCGGTGATGTGCCCCATCGCGCCCGCGCTGCTCAATGCGCTCGCCATGGCCACGGGCCATCGCTTCCGGCAAACGCCCGTCACGCCCGAGGTGATTCGCGCGGCGCTCACCGGAGCCCAGGCATGACGCAACCCCGTGCGCAAAGCCGGTCGCAAACCCCTGCGCAAACTGCGGCGCCCACCGACCTCACGGTGCACGTGAATGGCCGCGCCGTGAGCGTCCCCGCCGCCGACGCCGACATGAGCCTCGCCGAATTCCTGCACGAGCGCCTCGACCTCACGGGCACCAAGGTGTGCTGCGGCATCGGCGTGTGCCGTGCCTGCACGGTGGGCCTGCGCAACCGCAGCAATGCGTTGATGGAGAAAACGCTCGCCTGCGTGACGCCCATGAGCGCGGTGGCGAACCAGTACGTCTACACCGTGGAAAGTCTCGCGAACGGCGCGCGGCTCTCCCCGCTGCAACAGGCCTTTCTCGAAGGGTTCGCGTTTCAGTGCGGCTATTGCACACCCGGCTTCCTGATGGCCGCCACCGCCCTGCTCGATCACCTGAAGGGGTATCGCTTGAGCGCCGAGCAACTCGACGCGGCCATCGACACCTGGGTAGGCGGCAACCTGTGCCGTTGCACCGGCTACGTGAAATATCGCGCCGCGATCAAACAGGCCGTGCACCGGCAATGGCAAGACGGAGCATGACGATGACGCGCATCGCAAGCCTTGTCGCGTTGTACCTGGTTGCCGCATTCACGGCACTGGCGCCGCGCCCGGGCGCCGCGCGTGACCCAGGCGTGCTCGAATACGGCGCGCAGTGCGCGAAGGAAATTGGCGCGATTCCGGCGTTCAATTGCAATGACGGCACGGACATTCCCATTACCGTCGACGGCAAACCGCCCGCGCCGGGGACCGCGCCGAAACAGTGCGACAGGCCTTCGCTGCTGTCGCCCCTGTCGCCCACCGAGGGGCAATGCACGCCCTACTCGAAGATCCTCAATCTCACGCGGGGCAACATTCAGATTTCCGCCTATTGCCGCCGCAACGTGTTGCGCGATCGCACAGACCCGCATTACGACGAGGTAATCGTCGTGCTGCATCACGCCGATAACGGCAAGACCTGCTGGTTCGATTCACAACCGCCACCGGACTCCGGCGGTTGGAACGCCACGCGCGTGCCGCCGCCGAACGAAGCCACGCCGCCGCGCGGCCGCCCCTCGGCCGTCGAATTCTGGGCGACGCCCGCGAAGATCGCCGCGAACAAGCCCACCTGCATCGAGTGTCACGACGCGGGGCCATTCATTTTCAGCCCGTATATCGGCCAGGTTTGGGACAAGGTGCCCACCGACCCATGGGGCAAGTATTCGAACCTCGGCGCCGCGTTCGCGTCGTATCACCTCAAGACGATGAGCACGCCGGGCAACACGTGCATCGGTTGTCATCGTATTGGCAGCGAGCAGAGTTGCACCGTGTTTCTGCGCCTTTCGGCGGGACGCAAAGCCGCGCCCGGCAATGACGCACTCGCCAACCGCTATCCGCTGAGTCACTGGATGCCCACCGACAACACCATGAGCGAGGCGCAGTGGAATGCGGCCAACGTGAAATCCGTCGACGATCTGCTCGCGTGCTGCAACGACAAGAACCACCCGAATCCGAACTGCACGTTCACGCCCATGCCGCCAGGCGGCACCGTCCGTTAGTGCACGAAGCCGCGAATCGCGAGGAGACACCCCGATGCCGAAGAAGCCCAGCCCCAGCAACGTGATGGCCGACGTCACGAAGACCTTGCAGACCTTCGACCTGCTCGAACTCGAGCAATTCACGCGCGAGAAAAGTTATTCGAGTACGGCGAGCAAGGACTTTCATTTGTTTTACGTGGGACGCGACGACGTTCACGATTTGCTGAAGTACCTACTCTCGCGCGCGAGTGTCTCGCTCTATATGAACATGTTCGGTTTCGACGACGCGGAACTCAACGACATTCTCATGCAGCAAGCGGCCGATCCCACCATCACGATGATGATCACGCTCGACCGGAGCCAGGCGGGCGGCGTGAACGAAAAGAAGCTGCTGGCCTCCGATATTGCGAAGAACCCGGTCAAGTTCAATACCTACTTCGCGATTGGTGAATCGCTCACGCATCAGATCAGTCACACCAAGGGCTTCGTGGCCGACGGCAAGGTGGGCGGCGAAGGATCGGTGAACTGGTCGGCGGCCGGGGAAGGCACGTTCGTGACCCCGGGCGTGGCGGGTGGCCCTGGCTACAAGGCGCAAAACAACACGCAGACCATTTTCACCGACCCCGACACCATCAACCGCTTTCAAACCGAGTTGATCGCCGAACACATGATTGCGAAAGGGCAAGCCGCGCCGGCAACGGGGACAGCGGCGGCGAAAGCCAAAGCAGTGAAGTCGAGTGCGAAGAAGACCAGCAGCAAGGCTGCGCGATAAACCGCGTTAGAGGAATTTTTCGGGTGGCGGCAATGCTCCGCTGCGTGCGCGGCCACCGCACGGCGCGGTGAAAGCTTTCGAAAGTTCGACGCGCCCGGGCTGGCATGAGGACTCCGAAGCATTGATCTGGACCTATCCCAAAGCTTTCCCATTGAATCCGCCCTATTCCCTGCAGCGGTTCTTGCTTGAGCAACCATACACGCAACCGGTGACGCATTTACCGGATGCCGTGGACGCGCGCGTCTCCTTCGCGAGTCGTCTTGCGCCGCCATTTATGCGAAATATATCGGCTCCGCCCGCGCGAATCGCCGCCGAGGCGAGCTAACTTATTGACCCCAACGCGAAGCTCGATGCTCACCCTGCCCTTGCGCACCGGCGCACCGCCGCGCTTCGCCAGGCGAACCGCAGGCGCCCGTTCGATCAGGCCCGAACACCATGGATATCGAACAAGGTTTATCGGGTTCCGATGCAAAAATCTGGCGAACCTCCGGGCATGGAGATTGTGGCTGCGGCCTCGAAGACGACGAGTCGCACGCTGTGCCGATGCAATGTTGCCGAAGGGGTTTTTTTTCGCAATTGAATCAGCGCGAATAAATGCGCGCGCAGGCGCCTTTTCGAAAAAAATCGGCTTTTTTACTGAGTACACTTCGGGTGCCCTCGATCGCACGAATCCTGCTTGATTCATGCCGATTTCGTTGCGACCTCAACCATCTTATGCGCGGCAATTAAACGCCTTGTCGCGCATCGTCCAGGAGAGAACCTTGCGCCCATTCACCATCCGGCTGCGAGCCGTCCTGCTCGCGGCATCGCTCGGTGTCGTCGTTGCCGCGCTATCGCCCGCCGCCCAAGCGCAATACACCACCGACTGGCTCGCCAATACCTACGGCACATTGGCCAAGCACGTGGGCAACGGCGCGCGCTCGATGTGGGTCGCACCCGAAGGCGTGATCTATACCGCCTCGCGCTGGGACGAAAACGCGGGCGGCCTGGCCATTTACCAGAACGGCGCGCCGCTCGGCACCATGGGCACGCACGATACCTTTCAGGGCGGAGCGATCACCGGCAACGCCACGTCCCTTTTCGTGGCGCTCGGCTACAGCAACACGTTCGGCAGCGGGTCGGTGGGCCGCTACAACCGCAGTTCGAGCGCGCAGGATCTTCGCATACCGGTCAGTACGTGGACGGGCATCCAGAACGCCGACGTCATTACCGGCCTTGCCACCGCCGGCAGCCTGCTTTATGCGAGCGACTTCTACGGTAATCGCGTGCGGGTGTATACGACCGACGGCGTCTGGCAACGCGACATCAGCGTGTCGCAACCGGGCGCACTCGCCGTGGACAGCGCGGGCAACCTGTGGGTCGCGCGTCGGAGCGCGGGCGTGATCGCCGAATTCAGCGCCACGGGTGCCGCGCTGAACACGATCCAGATGGCCTCAACCGCACGCCCTTCCGCGCTCGACTTCGACGCCGCCGCGAATCAGTTGCTGGTGGGCGACCAGGGGCCGGACATGAATATCAAGGCCTATTCGCTTGCGGGCACGCCCGCGCTCGTCAGCACCTTCGGGGTGCAAGGCGGCTATCTCGACACCACCACCGGCATCAAGGGCCAGGTGGGCGACAAGCGCTTCACGCGCGTGGTGGGTATCGGCAAGGATGCCGCGGGCAATCTGTACGTGCTCAACAACGCGTGGGGCGGCGGCTGGGATCTCGGGCGCAACGGCAGCACCGATATTCACTCGTACAGCCCCACGGGCACGCTGCAATGGCGCTTGCAGGCGCTCAACTTCGAAGCCGTGGCGGCCCCGGACCCATCGACCGATGGCGTGAACTTCTATAGCGGCAACAACATCTACACGGGCACGGGCGGCGGCACGTTCGTCGCCAACACGATCGATCCGTTCACGTATCCGAGCGACCCGCGTCTGAACATGAACGACTATCAGCGCGGCCAGCATTTCGGGCAGATCGTTTCGGTGGGCGGCAATCGCCTACTCGTGGCTTCGGGGCAAAACCCCGATACCTTCAACTTCTATTACTTCAGCCCGTCGAGCGGCTATATCGCCATTCCTGCCGGCTCGCTGCCCGGCACACCGTTCAACACGACCCTGACTGTCACCGCGGGTTTTGCGATCGACGGCAATGGCGACGTCTGGGCCGGGCTCGACCGCACCAACCAGATCTATCACTACCCGCTTGCGGGCTTCGGCGCCAACGGCGCGCCCACCTGGGGCGCGGCTGCGACCACGGCGATCCCGCGCACCTCGCTGCCGCTCACGCGCATCATTTATCAGGCCGACAGCGACACGATGATCCTCGCGCAAGGCATTGCGGGCAGTTGGGACTGGACCGCGATGAACGGGCATATCGAGGTGTATCACGGCTGGAAGGCGGGCAATACGGGTACGCCGAGCCCCGTCATCAATCTCGCGAGCGCGAATCCGAAATCGATCGCGGCAGCCGGGCATTATCTGTTCGTTGGTTACGTACACACGGTGCCGAATATCGACGTCTACGATCTCAACACGGGCAGTCTCGTCACCACGCTCACCAACTCGAATCCCAATGCGGTGGATGTCGGCAACGATGTCGACTCGATGTACGGCGTGCGCGCGTATCTGAGTTCGACGGGCGACTACATCGTCACGAAGGACAATTACAACGGATCGAGCGTCGTGGTGTATCGCTGGCATCCGTGATTGTCATGTCGATGGCGCGAGTACGAATCGGGCGCCATGAGGAGGCCGTGGAAAACCTGAATCACGCCTATTCAAAGCATCAAAAAGCATAACCGTGTCGACAGCGAATCATCTCGACCATAAGCTGACCTTAAGCACCGCGCCTTACATCGGCGCGCGATATGGATAGTCGAAATGATTCGTTGAAGGGAAGGCGCTCGAGGCAAAGAATCGTGGCTTGATCCGCGCGGTCAGTTGCGACGGCGCGCAGGCCACGCCACGCAGGCCGTGCCTAGCCGGCCGCGCCAAACAGGCCGTGCCACGCAGGCCGCGCCGTTCCTCAACCCTTCCAGCCTTCGCCGGCATACGACATGAGCAAATCCAACCGGCAAATGCGCCTTGGCGCATTTCTGATGCAGACCGGCCACCACGTCGCTGCGTGGCGCCATCCCGACGCCCAGGCGGACGCGGGCAGCAACTTTCGCCATTACGTCGAAATCGCGCGTCTGGCGGAGGCCGCGAAATTCGACGCGATCTTTCTCGCCGACTCTTCAGGCATCCGCAGCACCGACCAGGGCTCGCTCGCGCGCTCCGCGCGCAGCGTGTTCTTCGAGCCGCTCACGCTGCTTTCCGCGCTCGCGGCGGTGACCGAGCGCATCGGCCTGATCGCCACGGTATCGACGTCGTTCCACGAGCCGTACAACGTGGCACGCAAATTCGCCTCGCTCGACCAGATTTCGGGCGGCCGCGCGGGCTGGAACCTGGTGACCTCGAGCAGCCGCTCGGAAGCGCAGAACTTCAATTACGACGACCTGCCGGAACACGACACGCGCTACGAGCGCGCCGCCGAATTCCACGACATCGTGCTCGGCCTCTGGGATTCGTGGGCCGACGACAGCTTCCTGCGCGACAAGGCAAGCGGCATCTACCTCGACACCGACACGCTGCGCGTGCTCGATCATCGCGGCCCTCACTTCAAGGTGCGCGGCCCGCTGAACGTGGCGCGCTCGCCGCAAGGGCGTCCCGTGGTGGTGCAGGCGGGCGCGTCCGAGGCGGGCCGCGCGCTCGCCGCACGCACGGCGGAAGTGATCTTCGTCGCGCATCAGACGCTGGAGGAAGCGCAGACGTTTTACGCCGACATCAAAGGGCGCTTGCCCGCCTACGGCCGCGATCCCGACGACGTGAAGATCATGCCCGGCATTTTCCCCGTGATCGGGCGCACGCAGGCCGAAGCCGAGGAAAAATTCGAGGCGCTGCAGTCGCGTATCGACCCGGTGGTGGGCGTCTCGCTGCTCGCCACCGTGATCGGTGGCATCGATCTTTCGGGCTACGACGTGGACGGCCCGATTCCCGAACTGCCGCAAACCAACGGCCCGAAAAGCCGCCAGCATCTGGTGGTCGAACTCGCGCGCCGCGACAAGCTCACGATCCGCGAGTTGTATCTGCGGATCGCGGGCGCGCGCGGGCATCAACAGATCGTGGGCACGCCGCAAACGATCGCCGATCAATTGCAGCAGTGGTTCGAGGAAGGCGCCGCCGACGGCTTCAACATCATGCCGGCCTGGCTGCCGGGCGGTCTCGCCGATTTCGTCGAACTCGTGCTGCCCGAACTGCGGCGGCGCGGCCTCTTTCGCACCGAGTACGAAGGCACGACGCTGCGCGAACACCTCGGGCTCGCGCGTCCCGCGCGCGGCGCATTGCCCGCCGCGTGAGCGCGCGACGACCTTACCCACCTCACCCGGAAACTCATACCTATGGCTCAATCGAACGCAGCAGCGCAATCCACTCCGAAGTCCGCGACGAATTCCGCTGCGCAGGTCCCGGCGCAGTCGGCCGAGGTCTTTTCCCTCGAACCGCACGCCGCCTGGGGCGCGCCGCCCAGCGCGCGCTACGAGGCGCTCGCGGCGCGATTCCGGCCCGTGTTCGCCCGCATTCGTGCGAGCGCGGTCGAGCGCGACGTGCAACATCGCTTGCCGCACGAGGAAATCCGCTGGGTGCGCGAAGCGGGCTTCACGCGGCTGCGTTTGCCCAGCGAGCGCCATGGCTTCGACGCCACCTTGCCGGAATTGTTCGGATTGCTGATCGAACTCGGTGCCGCCGACACCAACGTCGTCAATGCGATCCGCGCGCATCTGGGCTTTGTCGAAGACGTGTTGACGGCGCCCGAGAAAGCCTGGCGCGAGCATTGGCTCGAACGGCTCGCGAACGGCGAGACGATCGGCGCGGGACTCTCGGAAGCCGGCAGCGCGAAGGTGGGCACATTCGCCACGCATCTCACGCGTAGCGCGCAAGGCGTGCGTTTGAACGGCACGAAGTTCTACACGACCGGCTCGCTGTTCGCCGACTGGGTGGCCGTTGGCGCGCAAGACGGCGACGACACCGTGTATCTACAGGTGCCGCGCAACGCGCCGGGCGTGGAGATCGTCGACGACTGGGACGGTTTCGGCCAGGCGCTCACGGCGAGCGGCACGGCGCATTTCACCGACGTGGCCGTCGATCCCGCGTGGATCCGCCCCACGTCCACGCGCTTTCCGTATGCCGTGCCGTTTTACCAGCTCGTGCATCTTGCGTCGCTCGCGGGCATCGGCCGGGCACTCGCCGACGATGTCGCGCGCCGCGTGCGTCAGCGCGATCGCGTGTATAGCCACGGCAATGCCGCGCGCGTGTCCGACGACCCGCAGATCCTGCAAGTGGTCGGGCGCGTGCACGGCGCGGCGTACGCAGCCAGCGCCATCTCGCAGCAGGCGTCCCGCGCGCTCCAGCGCAGCTACGACGCGCATCTCGACACGAACGCCACCGACGCGCAACGCCAGCACGCCACGACCGAGGCGCACGTGGAAGTCGATCAATCGGTGTCCGTCATCACGCGCCTCGTGCTGGACGCGAGCACGGAACTGTTCGACGCGCTCGGGGCTTCGGCCACGCTGCGCACGGCCGGGCTGGACCGCTACTGGCGCAACGCGCGCACGATCTCGTCGCACAATCCGCGCGTGTATCGCGAGCGCCAGGTGGGCGCTTATGCGGTGAACGGCGAGGCGCCGCCGAGTTTCTATCGCGTCGGCAAAAGCTGACGTCTTGCGGGGAAGCGATTGCGCCACCCCTGCGGGTGGCGCTTCCTCAATCCGTCAAGCCTCGCGCCGCGTGCGCCCCGCCAGCGCCGAACCCGGCGCGGAACGCAGCAACAGTTTCGTGTAATCGGCTTGCGGCGCGGCGAATACCGCCGCGGTCTCGCCGCTTTCCACCACGCGCCCGTCCTTCAGCACGATCACGCGGTCGCTCACGTGCTGCACTACCTCGAGATCGTGCGAGATGAACAGCAGCGCCGTACCGAGCCGCGCCTGCAACTCGCCGAGCAGATCGAGCACCTGCGCCTGCACGTACACGTCGAGCGCCGAAACGGGCTCGTCGCACACGATCAATACGGGCTCCGAAGCAATCGCGCGCGCAATGGCGATACGCTGGCGCTGGCCGCCCGACAGCGAGATCGGCAGGCGGCCAAGAAAACTCGCATCCAGCCCCACCTGTTCGAGCAACGCGATACTGCGCGCGAGCACGGCCTGGTGGTCGAGCCGTTGCGTATGCAAACCGTCGGCGAGTAAGCGGCGCACCGTGTGACGCGGATCGAACGAACTCAGCGGATCCTGCGGGATATAGCGCATGAGCGGCCGCTGCGCGGCGCGGGCCGTTTCCGTCACGCCCGCGCCATTCCAGCGCCTGCCGAGAAATTCGACCGTGCCCTGGGTGGGCGCGAGCAAGCCGAGCACGATGTTCGCCGAGGTGCTCTTGCCCGAGCCCGATTCGCCGACGATGCCCAGCACTTCCCCTTCGCGCACGTCGAACGAGACGTTGTCGAGTGCGACGAACGCGGCGTCGGCCGGGCGCGTCGTGCCGCGCGCGTAGCGTTTGCCGATGCCGGCCACGCGCAGCACTGTGTCTTGCGTCGCACGCGTGCGGGCGGGCAAGGGGTCGCGCACGACGGCGCGCGCGCCCTCTTCCACGAACCGCGCGGAGGCCAGCCGGTATCCGCGCGAATGCGCGCCCGGTTGCGCGGCCAGCAACTGACGCGTGTACGGATGCGAAGGCCGCTCGAGCACACTGCGCGTCGGGCCGCTATCCACCACCTCGCCGTGATGCATGACGATCACGCGGTCGGCGATTCCGGCCACCACGCCCAGATCGTGGCTGATGAGCAGCACGCCCACGCCCGCGCGCAAGCGCGCTTCGAGCACCGCGAGCACTTGCGCCTGCACGGTCACGTCGAGCGCCGTGGTCGGTTCGTCGGCGATCACGAGCGCGGGCGACGCCGCGATCGCCGAGGCGATCAGCGCGCGTTGCCGCAAACCGCCCGACAATTCGTGCGCGTATTGCAGGGCGCGCCGCTGCGGTTCGGGTAGGCCCACGTCGCGCATGACCGCGTGCACGGCGTCGAGCCGTTGCGCGCGCGAGCGCGCCTTGCCATGCCGCGCGAGCGTTTCGCCGATCTCGCGCCCCACCGTGCGCAACGGATCGAGCGAGACCAGCGCGTCCTGCATCACGAGTCCCGCGAAGCCGCCGCGCACGGCGCGCCAGTCGCGCTCGCGAAACGTCAGCGCGGCGCGCCCGTCTATCTCGAAGCGCGTCGCGCTCACCTGCGCGTGAGCGCCCGCGAGGCCGATCAGGCTGCGCGCGGTCAGACTCTTGCCCGACCCCGACTCGCCCACGAGCGCCACGCATTCGCCCGCGCGTATCGTCAGATCCACGCCGCGCACGAGCGGACGGCCGCCGTTCGCATCGGCGAAACCAATCGAAAGCCCGGCGATTTCCACGAGCGTACGCGCCACCGCATGCGCGGGCGGCGCGACATCGGCGGATCGTGACGTGGCCGGAGCCAAAAATATCTCGCTCATCGCGTGCGAACTCCATAAATGCGCGACAGGTACTTGCCGATGGTGGTGAACGCGATCACGGTGAGCGTGATCGCGAGGCCCGGAAACACGCTCGGCCACCACGCGACGCGCAGCACGTCGCGCCCTTCGGCGAGCATCACGCCCCACTCGGGCGTGGGCGGTTGCGGGCCGAGCCCGAGAAAGCTCAAACCCGAGACGGCGATGATCGCGCTGCCGATGTCGATGGTCGCGATCACTGGCACCGCCGCGAGCACGTTCGGCAGCACGTGCCGCCAGAACACCTCGCTGCGCGAGAGCCCGAAGATCGCGGCATGCGTGACGTAGTCGGCGCGGCGCACGACCAGCGTTTGCGCGCGCAGCACGCGGCCGAACTTGGGAATGCCCGCAATGCCCACGGCCACCGCGATATTGACGATGCCCTGGCCGAGAAACGACACCACGAACAGCGAGAGCAGCACGGGCGGAAACGCCGAAAGCACGTCGAACACGCGTGATGCGCCCTCGTCCACGACCCGCCGCCCGAGGCCCGCGCACAAGCCGATCAGGAGCCCGATCCACAGACTCACGAGCATGCTCGCGAGGCCGATCAGCAGCGAATAACGCGCGCCGTACACCACGCGCGCGAGCACATCGCGGCCAATGCGGTCGGTGCCGAGCCAGTGCGCGGCGTCGGGCGGCTGCATGGCGTGCGCGACGTCGCTGAGCAACGGATCCCAGGGCGTCACCGCATGCGGGAACGCCATCGCGAACGCGAGCAGCGCAAGAAAGGCCGATGCCGCCAGCACAGCGCGTGGCACGTTCACGAGCCGCCGCCACGCGGCCTGAACGCGCAAACCGCGCGAGCGCGGCGCTGAAGCGGCGTACACCTCGGAGATATCGCTCATGGATTGCGCAACCTCGGGTCGATGAAGAGATAGGCGATGTCGAGCGCCGTGGAGATCACCACGTGCACGAAGGCGGCGAGCAGCACGACCGCGAGCACCACGGGCACGTCCTGCGAGGTCACCGCGTCGAGCGTGATACTGCCGAGCCCGGGCCGGCCGAACAGCTTTTCGGTGATCACGGCGCCGCCGAGCAGACCGCCGATCAGCCAGCCGCCGAGCGTCACCACGGGCAGCAGCGCATGGCGCAGCAGATGCCCCACGCGCAAGCCCGCTTCCGACACGCCGCGCGCGCGCACCGTGGTCACGAAGGGCCGCTCGAACGCGGCGTCGAGCGCCTCGCGCATGACCTGCGAGAGCATGCCCGCCGTGGGCAGCGCGAGCGTGACGGCGGGCAGCACGAGCGAGCGCCAGCCCGCCGCGCCCGAGACGGGAAAGAGCCGCCAGTGGAACGAGAACGCGATAAGCAGCAGCAGGCCGCCCCAGAACACCGGCGTGGACGTGCACACGAGTTCGCCCGCCGAGGCGATGCGCGCGGACCACGCGCCCAATCCGCCCGCGTGGCTCGCGCCTGCCGTGGCCGTGGCCACGCCGAGCGCGAGCAGCACCGCCAGCACGCCCGCCGAACCCGCGAGTTGCGCCGTAGGCCACAACTGGCTGACGATCACGGCGCTCACCGGCTGCTGCAGCACGAACGAGGTGCCGAGATCGCCGTGCAACAGGCGCAGCACGAACTGCCCGTACTGCCACAAAAGGCTGTGGTCGAGGCCCCACTGCGCGGCAATGGCCTCGCGCAAGCCGGGATACGAAAGATCGCCCGCGAGCACGTCTTCGATCCGGCCGGGCAACGCGTGCACGGTCACGAACGCCGCGCTCGCCGCGAGCCACAGCACCAGCAAACCCGTGAGCAACCGGGCCGCGACTTGACGCAACATGTCATCCCCCTTGCTGGTCGATCCAGATGTCGTAGGCGCTCGCGGGCCCGTCGAGTTGCGGCTCGAAGCCCACGCCATGCACGTTCGATTTCGCGGCCAGGTGATATTGCGGCGCATAGAGCGGCACGATATAGCCCTGGTCCACGGCGTACTGCTGAATCTCGCCGAGCAACTTGCGCCGCGCGTCGCCCACCGGCAAACGCCGCGCCGCATTGATCCTGCCCGTGAGCGTGCGGTCCGGGTTCGGAATGGCCTGATAGAGAAAACCGCCGTCGCCGAGCATGTCCCACAGTTCCATCGCCACGTCGGAGGGGTTGTCGGTATTCGGATAGACGCTCCACACACCCGTGTGCTGCTGCGTGGCGAACTCGCCCGCCGTGGTGATGCGCAGGCGCAGGTCGAGACCCACGTTCTGGCGCAACGCCGACTGGATCGCGCGAATCAGCACGTCGCGGCTATCGCGCACATATGGCTGCGGGTAGCCCACTTCCACGCTCAGGCGCTTGCCGTTCTTCGTGCGAAAGCCGTCGCTGTCGCGCGTGGTCCAGCCGGCTTCGTCGAGCAGGTGATTGGCTTGCGCGATCTGGTTGCCCCACGAATTGGGCAGCGCCTTCGCATAGTCGGGATTGTCGGGGCCGATGTTGGACCACGCGCGCCGCACCGTGCCCAGATAGACGCTCTTGACGATACCGTCGAGATCGAAGCCGTCGCGCAAGGCGCGGCGCACGCGCACGTCGTTGGCGGGCCACGCGGTGTAGTTCACGTTGAGCGTGAACGAGGTGGTCGCCGAAGGACCGGTGAGAAACTGGAAACCGTCCACATGATCGAACAAGCTCGCGTCGGTCGGCTGCACGCCTTCGATCAGATCGACCTGCCCCGAACTCAGCGCGCCCGTGCGCACCGAAGCCTCGGGCAGGAAGCGATACACCACCTTGTCGAGCCACGCCGCGCCCTGATGCTGCGCGGCCGTGGGTGCCCAATGGTAAGCGGCGTTGCGCGTGAAGGTCGCCGCCTGGCCGCGCTGATACGCGCTGAACACGAACGGCCCCGTGCCGACGATGCCCGGACCGCCCGCGCACAGATCGTGATTGCCCGCGAGCGACTTCGGCGAGAGAAAGCCCAGCTTCACGCTGGAGAGCGATTCGAGCGTGGTGGAATCGGGCTCCTTCAACACGATGCGCGCCACGTACGGCGACACTACGTCGACATGATCGAGATGCACGAGCAGCGAAACCGAAGGCGCCGTGGTGGCCGCGTTCGCGATCACATAGTCGAAGTTGGCTTTCACGGCTTGCGCGTCGAACGGCGTGCCGTCGGTGAAATGCACGTCGTCGCGCAGGTTGAACGTATAGGTCTTGCCGTCGTCGGACACGCTCCACGACTTCGCGAGCCACGGTGCGTAAGAACCGTCGCGTTGCTTGAAGATCAGCGAATCCACGAAATTGCGGATCACCCAGAACGCGTTTTGCTGCGACGAGCGATGCGGGTCGAAACACGCCGGTTCGGTTGTCACGCCCCACGTGAGCGTGCCGCCGGATACCGGCTTGAGCGCCGCGGCGTGCTGCGCCGTTGGCGCGCTGTCCGCCTTGTTGCATGCCGCGAGCGGCAGCAACGCACATGCCGCCGCAATAACGGACATTGCGTAGTACACCGATTTATTCTTGTGTCGATACATCGTGTGCCTGATAAGCCATAGAGAAACCACGGATTCAAACGTTCACGCCGCGCGGCGTGCCTTGTTCAAGCGTTGCTGGTTACGCGGGCTCGGCGGCCTCGTGCCGTTGCGCGTGCGTGTGATCCGGCCGCGCCAGACCGAAGTGCTCGCGCAGCGTTCTCCCTTCGTACTCCGTACGAAATAGCCCCCGTTGCTGGAGAATGGGCACGACGCCTTCGACGAACGCCTCGAGGCCGTCCGGCAGCGCGTCGGGCATGAGATTGAAGCCGTCGGCGGCTTCGCCTTTGAACCAGCGTTCGATGTCGTCGGCAATCTGCTCCGGCGTGCCCACGATCACGCGATGCCCGCCACCGCCGCCCAGCGCGCGAATCAGCTCGCGCACCGTATGGCCGCCGCGCCGCGCTTCGGCGAGCGTGGCGTGAAAGAACGTGTGATTGCCGTTGCCGCCGTTCGGCAGCGCGAGGTCGTCGGGCAGGCGCCGGTCGAGATCGAGCACGTCGGGCGAGACGCCCAGAATGCCCGCGATCCGCGTGAGGCTGTAGCGCCACGGGATCTGGTCGATGAGATCGTCGCGGCGCCGTCGCGCCTCGGCCTCGGTCGCGCCGATGATGGTGGTCAGCCCCGCCAGCACCTTCACGCCAGCGGGCCTTCCATACGCGGCGGCGCGCGCATTCAGCTCGCGCCGGTACGCCGCCGACTCCTCGAACGACTGCGAGGCGGAAAAAACAGCTTCGGCGTGGCGCGCGGCGAGATCGCGCCCGTCGGCGGAACCGCCCGCCTGCACCAGCACCGGATGCCCTTGCGGCGTGCGCGGCAGATTGAGCGGCCCTTGCACCTGGAAGAAGCGCCCGCGATGCGCGAGCGGCCGCACTTTATTCACGTCGATGAAGCGTCCGCTCGCCTTGTCGCCAATGAACGCGTCGTCGTCCCAACTGTTCCAGAGCGCCTTGACGACCTCCGTGAACTCCGCCGCGCGCGCGTAGCGTTCCGCGTGATCGGGCACGGCGTCGCGGCCGAAGTTGCGCGCCGAAGGCAGGTCGGCGGTCGTCACCACGTTCCAGCCCGCGCGCCCGTGGCTCACATGATCGAGCGTGGCGAAACGGCGCGCGATGTTGTACGGCTCGTTATAGCTCGTCGATGCCGTGCCGATCACGCCGATATGCGTGGTGGCCGCCGCGATGCTCGCGAGCAGCACCGTGGGTTCGAGCGCCGTGATCGGCCGGAAGTCGATCTGGTCGATGATCGCGGCGTTGTCGGCGAGAAACACGGCGTCGAGCTTGCCGCGCTCGGCGAGTTGCGCGACGCGCACGTAATGCCCGACATCGACGAACGCGCGCGGATCGGCATGATCCAGGCGCCACGCCGAAGGCACGAAGCCCGAGTGCAGGATGTTGACGTTCAGATGCAGGCGGCGCGGCGCAGTGGCCGCAGCAGGATGGCTCATCGTTGGGTGTCCTCGTGTGCGCTAAACCCCGGCCAAAAAGTATAGGCACCGGGCCGCACGCGACTAACCATGAAATCGCCATTTGGATATGCGCGGCCATGCGCAGGCGCGCGCGGGAGCATGCTCGCGTACGCCGTGGCGCGCAGACCGCAGCGCACGCGGATAGAATCGACGTTCCCTTCTCGCGACGGACGCGCCATGAACCTCTCGCCATTCGAAATCGCCGTAACGGACGAGGCCATCGACGATCTGCAACGGCGCTTGCGCAACACGCGCTGGGCCTGGTTGACGCCCGCCGACGCCTGGCAGCAGGGCACGGACGGCGCGTGGCTGCGCGCGTGCGTCGAGTACTGGGCCGAGCGTTTCGACTGGCGCGCCGCGCAACGCGCGCTGAATCGCCTGCCGCAATTCATGGCCGAGGTGAACGGTCAGCGCGTGCACGTCGTGCATCGGCGCGGCGTTGGGCCCAAGCCGTATCCGCTCGTGATCACGCATGGCTGGCCCGGCTCGTTTTTCGAGTTCCACGCGCTGGCCGAGCGGCTCGCGAATCCCGCGGCGTTCGGCGCGAGCCCCGACGACGCGTTCGATGTCGTCACGCCCTCGCTGCCCGGCTTCGCGTTTTCGCCCGCGCCCGCCGCGCCTGGCACCTCGGTGTTTCAGGTGGCCGACTTGTGGGTGGCGCTCATGCGCGGTCTGGGTTACGAGCGCTTCGGCGCGCAAGGCGGCGATCTGGGCGCGGGCGTATCCGTCGCGCTGGCCGCGCGCCACGCGCCGCACGTGGACGGCATCCATCTGAACTTTTTGCCCAGTTCGTTCGAGCCCGCGATCGGTCCCGGCGACGCGCCCATGAGCGAAGCCGAACAGGCCTTTGTGCGCGCGAAAGCCGACTGGGCCGCGCTGGAAGGCGGCTATGCGCATATGCACGCGACGAAACCGCAAACCGCCGCGGCCGCGCTCAACGACTCGCCCGCCGGTCTCGCCGCGTGGATCGGCGAAAAATTTCGCGCGTGGAGCGACTGCGGCGGCGAACTCGAGCGGCGCTTCTCGAAGGACGAACTGCTCACCAATCTGTCGCTCTACTGGTTCACGCAGAGCATCGGCACCTCGATGCAGATGTACTGGGAGAACCGCTTGCAGCCGTTTCGCTTCGCGGCGGGTGAGCGCGTGGCGCCGCCGGTCGCGTTCGCGCATTTTCCGCACGAGATCAGCCACCCGCCGCGCTCGTGGCTCGAACGCGTGTTCAACGTGGCGCAATGGACCGACATGCCGCGCGGCGGCCATTTCGCGGCGATGGAAGAACCCGACCTGCTCGCGGAGGATATCCGCCGCTTCTTCCGGCGCTTTCGTTAGCGCACGCCTCCGGGGGCCGCATCGTCATGCTGCCTGGACGGCTCGCGCGGCCAGAAACGCGGGCGTGGCATCATCCTTGCGTAGACGTTCCCACCTCATCGAGCGAAGCGCCAGACAGCGACGACCCGGCCATGAAAGTCAGAAAGCAGCATCAACGTAGACAATTGCGGATTTTCCGCGCGCCCAGCGGGCAATGGGCCGGGCGCGTGACGGACGGCACGAGCCAGGTGGCGGGCGTGGCCGGCTGCGAAACGCCCGGCGACGTGCAGCGCCTCACCGGCATTCCCGAGCAGGATGTGGAGATCGACCCGACCGGGCACGACACGCCGGATCGCTGACGCGCGGCGTCTCTGGCACCGCGCGCCGGAGTTAGCGCTTGATGCGCAGATACGCGCGGCTGAGCGCCGGCCTGGTGTGCACCCAGAGCCGCGACGCGAGCCACGACACCGGCCGGTCGCGCACTTCGAGCCGCGAAATCGAGCGCGGCTCGCTGGTTGCCCCGCTGCCCGCCTCGTGGGCGCGCGCATGCCGATAATTCGGCCCCACCTCGCAGGTGTAGAGATGACGAAAGCCCGCCTGCGCCGCGGCGCTCACGTAGTCGTCGTCGTAATAGCCTTGCGGCCAGCACAGATGATCCGAAGCCACGCCGAACCTCGCCCGCAACGTCGCGCGCGAGTCGAGCAGATCGCGCGCGAGCCAGGCGCGTTTTTCCTGCGGATTCGCGGCCACCTTGTCCCAGCGCACGTGCGAATGCGTATGGCTGTGAAACTCGAAGGTGCCGCTCGCGCGCATCGCCTCGATTTCCGACCAGCGCAGAATCGCGCGATCGGTTTCACCGATGTCGATGGCCGCTTCGCCCGCGTGATGGTCGAGCAAAGGCGGCAGCGCGCCGCCCGAGCCCGCATGCGCGCGCGGCGGCCCTTCGCCGGGCCAGCTCGTCACCAGAAAGCAGAGTGCCGTCTGGCCATGCGCCTTCAGCACGGGATACGCGTGCACCCAGTTGTCGAGATAGCCGTCGTCGAAGGTGAGCACGACCGACTTTTCCGGCAGCGGCTCGCCCGCGAACCAGGCCGCGAGCTGCGCGCCGCCCACGGTGCGATAACCGGCCTTCGCGAGCCACGCCATCTGCGCCGCGAAATGTTCGGGCGACACCGTGATCATGCCCGGCGCGGTGCTGACATGGTGATACATGAGCACCGGCACGACGCGCGCGCCGGCTGGCGTTTTGCGAATCACGTCGCGGTCCGCCAGCGGCGGCTCGCCGACGCCTGCCGTTCCGCGAGACCGCGGCGGTAGAAGTCGACGGTCTCGCTCGCCATGATGTCCACCGTGAAGTGGCCGTCGGTGCGCGCGAGCCCCGCGGCGCCGAAGCGCGCGCGCAGCGGCGCGTCGTCGGCGAGACGCGCGATCGCGGCGCTCAGCGCTGGCACGTCCTTCGCGGGCACGAGCAGGCCGTTCACGCCGTCGTCGATCAGCTCGGGCACGCCGTCCACGTTCGTGCCGATCACGGGCAACCCCATCGCCATCGCTTCGATAAACGCCTGGCCCAGCGCTTCCTGGTGCGTGGGCAGCACGAACAGATCGCAGCCGCGCAGCACGTTGTTCACGTCCTTGCGGAAGCCGAGCAGATGAATGCGATGCGTGAGGCCCAGTTCGGCGACGGTGGCCTCGATGCGCTCGAACTCCTGGCCGTTGCCGACCATCACCACGTGCAGATGCGGGCGCTCGATCATGAGCGGGCGCACCGCGGCGATGAGTTCGTCGTGGCCCTTCTTGCCGCGCATGATGGCGACCATGCCCGCGATCACGGCTTCCGGCCCGAGGCCGAGTTCGTCGCGCAGCGTGGAATGCGCGATGGGCGCGGGCGGGTGGATGCCGTCGTAGACGGTTTCCACGCGGCCTTCGTGCACGCCCGCCGAGATCAGGTAGTCGCGCACGTAGCGGCTCACCGCGATCACCTTGTGCGGGAAGCGGTTGTAGGTGGCCAGCGACGTGATGGGCAGCGCGAGATGGCGCGTGCGCACGATCAGCGGCGTCCCGGCGAGACGCCCCGCCATGCCCGCGACGAGACTGTCGTGGCCGCTGTGGGTATTCAGGACGTCGAACTGACCGCGCGCGAGCAGCGCGCGGATCTTCAGCATCGAGCGCACGTCGCAACCCGAGCGAATGCGCGCGTGATGCACCGTGAAGCCTTCGGCCTGCGAACGCGTGCCGAGCACCGCGTCGGCGGGACACACGAGTTCGATGTGATGACCGAGCGCACGCAACGCGATCATCTCCTTCAGCGTACGCACTTCCTGCCCGCCCCACCCCCGCGACGACTCGCTGTGGAGAATGCTCAATGCCTTCATGTACTGCTTGCCTCCCTGGCAATCCAAGACTAAACGGCTGTGGGGCTTGTAATTGTTGGTAATAATTACCTCGGCATGCTCCCTTTCAACGCGACCGGTCGCGGCGCATCTCGGGACAGCAGGCTGCTAAACGGCTGGAAAGATCCTCTAGCGGGGCCCGAAGCGGGTAATTTGTTCCATTAACGACCTTACCTTGCAACGCGTTGACAAAATTGTTTCCGATTTTTACTGCATCTTACGCTTTATGCATATCGCCACAGGGCATTTTTTCGCGCAAACGTTTGGCCTGGGGATTGCCTGCAACACCCCGCAATACGCCATTCAAATCGCTTAAGTTCGCATCGCATGCAACCGTAAACACCGGAATGCGCGGCCGGATTCGAAAGCGCTAGTTTCTTTTCGCGCAAGGCTCGCCGCGTCGTCGTACGAGGCACTCCCCACGCCGGAAGGGATTCGATCTACCGCTTTTTGAGTGCCCTTTCACCCATGCGTTTGATTCGCTCCACCACGAGCCTCGCGGGCGTGGTCTCGGCCGCCCTCGTTGCCCTCTCGTCCGGCGCCCACGCCGACGAACCGCCCGTCGTGCCGCTCACCGGCGGCAAGCTGCTGCTGACCGGCGGCGTGTCGGAAGTCGAAGGCGCGGCGGGCGGCGGCCTCACGCCGTGGGCCGTCATCGGCGGCTACGACACGGCCCAGCAGGTCGGCGGCAACGTGCACGGCACCTACGTGCACACCCAGGATTTCGCGCTCGACACGTATGGCGCGACCCTCGGCGTGGCCAATCGCGTGGAGTTCTCCGTGGCCCGCCAGAGCTTCGACACGCGCGATGCCGGCGCCAAGCTCGGCCTCGGTCAAAATTTCCGCTTCTATCAGGACATCGTGGGCGTGAAGGTGCGCGTGCTCGGCGAGGCGGTGCTCGACCAGGACACGTGGGTGCCGCAGATCGCGGCGGGCATTCAGTTCAAGCACAACGAGCAGGGCGACATCGTCAAGGCGGTGGGCGCCGCGAGCAATTCGGGCACCGACTTCTATGTCTCGGCGACCAAGCTGCTGCTCGCGCAAAGCATCCTGCTGAACGCCACGCTGCGCTTCACCAAGGCGAACCAGTTCGGCCTGCTCGGCTTCGGCGGCGACAAGTCGAATGCGTATCACCCGGAGTTCGAGTCGTCGGTGGCGTATCTGCTCTCGAAGAACGTCGCGCTCGGCGCGGAATACCGCACCAAACCGGACAACCTGTCGTTCGCGCGCGAACAAAACGCCTACGACGCCTTCGTTGCGTGGGCGCCCAACAAGCATGTCTCGCTGACGCTCGCGTATCTGTCGCTCGGCGATATCGCCACTTTCCGAAGCCAGCGCGGCGTGTATGCCTCGCTGCAAGCGGGGTTCTGATGATGAAGCTGCGCCACGCCGCTCTTGCGGCCTCCCTGATCGCCGCGTGCATGAGCACCGCGTTCGTGAGCGCCGACGCGCGCGCCGACGACGCGCTGTATCGCCAGTTCGGCGAACAGCCCGGTCTCACGAAGATCGTCGACGACTTCTACGACACGCTGCTCGCCGACCCGCGCACCGCGCCCTACTTCGAAAACGCGCCCATCAAGCGCATCAAGACCAAGCTGGTCGAGCAGCTGTGCGTGCTGCTCGGCGGACCGTGCGTGTACACGGGCCGCACCATGAAGCGCTCGCACGAAGGGCACGCCATCGACCGCGCGGCCTTCGACGCGCTGGTCGAGGACCTGCAATCCGCCATGGACAGGAACGGCGTGCCATTCCATGCGCAGAACAAGCTGCTGGCCAAGCTCGCGCCCATGTATCGCGACATTCAGGACCGCGAGTAAATCACCATGAAGATGTCTGTTGCCATGCGTTCTCTTTCCGTTCTTCTCGGCGCGCTCGCGTTCTCGGCGGGCGTCGCGCACGCCGCGAACGTGCAGGTGCAGGTGGTCGACCAGGCCGGCGCGCCCGTGAGCGACGCCGTGATCTACGCGGTGCCGGTGAGCGGCAAGCTGCCCGCGACCAAACCCGCGCCCGCCGTGATCGACCAGGTGAAGCGCGAATTCGTGCCGCTCGTGAGCGTCGTGCAGACGGGCGCCTCGGTCAGCTTCCCGAACAAGGACAACATCGAGCACGACGTGTACTCGTTCTCGTCGCCCAAGCGTTTCGAGCTGAACCTGTATCACGGCGTTCCGGCCAAGCCGGTGGTGTTCGACAAGCCCGGCCTCGTGGTGATGGGCTGCAATATCCACGACAACATGGTGGCTTACCTGTTGATCGTCGATACCCCGTGGTTCGCCAAAACGGACGCGAAAGGCACGGCCACGCTCGCCAACCTGCCGCCCGACGCGTACAGGCTGGTCGCCTGGAGCTACCGGCAGTCGGACGCGAACGCGCAACCCACGCAGAAGCTGACCGTGAGCGCCGACAGCGCCGCGCGCTTCGCCATGCAACTGAAGCCCGCCGATTAGGAGTGTTCGTCATGCGCCTTCACAGCCTGCGTGCGCGCATCGCGCTCGTCTTCGTGGTCCTGATGCTGGTTGCGCAGGCTGCGGCGTATGTCGTCATCAATTCGGTCATCGTGAACAACGCGCACCGCGGCGCGGCCGAGCAGATCGCCGTGGCCGAGCGCGTGTTCGAGCAGGTGTTGCGCAGCAACAGCGAACAGTTGACGCAAGCCGCGAGCGTGGCCGCCGCCGACTTCGGCTTTCGCCAGGCCGTGGCCACGCACGACAACAAGACGGTCGTCTCCGCGTTGCAGAATCACGGCGACCGCATTCACGCCGACGTGGTCATGCTCGTCGACCTCGACAACAAGCTCATCGCCGACAGCAGCGGCGTGGGCCACGAAGGCGAGGCGTTTCCGTTCCCGAACCTGATCCGCTCGGTCGCGCGCAAGGGCGACGCGTCCTCGTTCGGCATGATCGCCGGCAAGCCGTATCAGCTCGTGGCGGTGCCCGTGAAGGCGCCCATCACGATCGCGTGGGTGGTGATGGGGTTCGCCATCGACGACAACCTCGCGCGCGAAATGAGTTCGCTCACCTCGCTCGACATCTCGTTCCTCGCGGTGAACAGCGCGGGCGGCTGGCACGTGCTCGCGAGTTCGCTGCCCGACGGGGCGCGCGGCGCGCTCAAGAATCAGCAGCAACTCGCCGACCAGGGCTACGTCACGCGGCTCGTGCGGCTGCATTCGGAAGGCCGCACGGTGGCGGTGCTGCTGCAGCGCTCGCTGCACGAAGCGCTCGAACCGTATCACCGGTTGCAGACCACGCTCGTGGTCATCACCGTGCTCGGCGTGCTGGTTTCGATCATCGGCAGCGTGCTCACCGCGCGTTCCGTCACGCGCCCGCTCGCGGCGCTCACCGAGTTCTCGCAGCGTATCGGCGAAGGCGATTACGCGGAGCCGCTCAAGATCACCAAACGCGACGAACTCGGCCAGCTCGCGCACGCGTTCAATCGCATGCAGGACGGCATCGCGGAGCGCGAGCGGCGTATCACCGAACTCGCGTACATGGACGGGCTGACCGGCCTGCCCAATCGCGCGCTGTTCAACGACCGCCTCCAGCAGGCGGTCGCGGCCGCGCGGCGCAACGGCACGCCGCTCGCCGTGATGATGATGGACCTCGACCGCTTCAAGTACGTGAACGACTCGCTGGGCCACCCGATCGGCGACATGCTGCTGTGCGAAGTGGGCAAGCGCCTGCGCGGCGCGCTGCATCGCGAGACCGACACCGTGGCGCGCCTCGGCGGCGACGAATTCGCCGTGCTGCTGCCGACCGATAATCTCGACGCCGCGCGCCTGATCGCCACGCGCATCCTGCGCACGCTCGAGCAACCGATCACGATCGAAGGCCAGCTCGTGGACGTGGGCGCGAGCATCGGCATCGTCACGCTGCCCGAGCACGGCACCGACATGAACGTGCTGCTGCGCCGCGCCGACATCGCCATGTACGTGGCGAAACGTTCGAATCTCGGCTTCACGCCCTACGACGAGCGCCACGATCACAGCAGCGCCGAGCGCCTTTCGCTGATGAGCGAGCTGCGCCAGGCCGTGGAGCACGACCAGCTCACGCTCTACTATCAGCCGAAGGTCGATCTCTCCACGCATCGCGTGAAATACGTGGAAGCGCTGGTGCGCTGGGAACATCCCACGCGCGGCTTCGTCGCGCCCGATCAGTTCATTCCGTTCGCCGAGCAGACCGGCTATATCAAGACCATCACGCGCTGGGTCGCCGACAAGGCCATCGAGCAATGCGCCGCCTGGCGCGCGCAAGGCATCGACCTGGAGGTGTCGGTCAACGTGTCCGCGCGCGAGCTGATTCACTCGTCGCTGCCGGAAATGTTCATGTCGCTGCTCGAAAAGCACGGCGTGCCGCCCGCGTGGATCTGGATCGAGATCACCGAAAGCGCGATCATGGACGACCCGAATCACGCGATCGAAACGCTCGACCGGCTGCACGCGCTCGGCATTCGCCTGTCCATCGACGACTTCGGCACGGGCTACTCCTCGCTGTCGTACCTCAAGCGTATGCCGGTGGACGAACTGAAGATCGACAAGTCGTTCGTGATGGGCATGCAACATCACAAGGACGACGAAACCATCGTGCGCTCGACCATCGACCTCGGCCACAACATGGGCCTGAAGGTGGTTGCCGAAGGCGTGGAGGACGAGGAATTGATGACGCGCCTGCGCACGCTGCGCTGCGATCTCGTGCAGGGCTATCACCTGAGCCGCCCGCTGCCGCCCGCCAAGCTGGAACTCTGGCTCAAGGGCTGGGAAGACGCCTGCGTGGAGACGGCCTGACGCGCAGCGCGCGCGCGTTGCAGCACGCGCGCTGTTCGACCGCGCAAACAGTGCGAAAATGTCGGTCTTGGCCGTTGCGCGACACGCTCGCGCGCGGCATCGGCACCTCGCCACCATGAACCTGCCTTCGCCGGATGACCATTTCCCTCGGCCCTGACCGCCGCCGCGCCGCGGCCCTCACGCGCTACGCCATTCTCGACACGCCGCCCGAAACGGCGTTCGACGACCTCGCCGGCCTCGCCGCGACCGTTTGCCGGACGAGCGCCGCGCTGGTGAGTTTTTTCGCCGGCGGCCACCTGTTCCTCAAGGCCGAACGCGGCGTGGGCGCGCGCGAGCTGCGGCTCGCCGACAACGCCGCCGCGACCCTGCTCGACGGCGACGTGTTCCAGTTCGCCGATCCGCACGGCCTGCCCTTTCTCGCCGATACCGCGCCGTGGCGCTTCTACGCGGGCGCGCCCATCACGACCGGCGACGGCGTGGCAATCGGCGCGATCGCGGTGCTCGACCGCACGCCGCGCAGCCTCGACGCGACCCAGCAGGACGCGCTGCGCGCCCTCGCGCGCCAGGCCATGGCGCTGCTCGAGGGCCGCTTCGCGGCGCAATCCGCCGAGGCCGAACGCGGCCGCTACGGCACGCTGTTCAACGCCATCGACGACGGCTTCTGCGTGATCGAATTCATCGACGGCCCGCACGGACCGCTCGGCGACTACGTGCATGTCGAGGCGAATTCCGGCTACGAGCGCCACAGCGGCATTCCGAACGTGGTGGGCAAGACGCTGCGCGAGATCGAGCCCGGCGAAGCCTCGGACCAGTGGGCCGCGCTGTACGGCGAAGTGCTGCGCACCGGCAGGCCCGCGCGTTTCGAGCAGTATTTCGTGAGTGCGGAACGCCATATCGAAGTCTCGGCCACGCGCGTCGAGCCGGCCAGCCTCCGGCGCGTCTCGGTGCTGTTCCGCGACATCGAAGCGCGCAAGAAAGCCGAAGCCGCCTTGCGCGCCAGCGAAGCGCTCGCGCGGCGCAACATCGAACGCGTGCAACTCGCGCTCGACGCGGGCGCGATTCTCGGCACCTGGCTCTGGGACATTCCCAACGACCGCCTGAGCGTGGACGACGCGTTCGTGCAGGCCTTCGGTATCGACCCATCGCTGGATCGCGGCAACCTGCGGATCGGCGACGCATTCGATAACGTCCACCCCGACGACCGCGCCGACCTCAAGGTCGCGATCAACGCCGTGCTCGACCATGGCGGCCAGTACGCGCATCAATACCGCGTGCGCCGCGCCGACGGCCGCTATTACTGGATTCAGGCCAACGGCCGCGTGGATCTCGGCGTGGACGGCACGCCGCTGCGCTTTCCGGGCGTGCTGCTCGACATCGAACCGCGCCGCGCGATGGAAGCCGAGCGCGATCGCGCGGCCGCCTCGCTGCGCGCGCTCAACGACACGCTGGAGCAACGCGTGGCGGCGCGCACGGCCGAACTGATGCGCGCCGAGGAACAACTGCGCCAGGCGCAGAAAATGGAAGCCGTGGGCCAGCTCACGGGCGGCCTCGCGCACGACTTCAACAACCTGCTGGCCGGCATTTCGGGCTGGCTGCAGGTGCTCTCCATGCGCCTGAGCCAGGGCCGTCTCGCCGACTTCGAAAAGTACGTGATGGCCGCGCAGGAGGCCGTGCGCCGCGCCGCCGCCCTCACGCACCGCCTGCTCGCGTTCTCGCGCCGCCAGACGCTCGACCCGCGCCCGACCGACGTCAACGCGCTGGTGAACGGCATGACCGACCTCGTGCAGCGCACGGTCGGGCCGGCCATCGTCGTGGAAGCCGTGGGCGCGGCCGATCTCTGGCCCGCGCTGGTCGATCCCGGCCAACTCGAAAACGCGCTGCTGAACCTCTGCATCAACGCGCGCGACGCCATGCCGGACGGCGGCCGCATCACGATCGAAACGGCCAACGAATGGCTCGAAGGCGAGGCCGCGAAGCAGCACGATCTGCCCGACGGCCCGTACCTCTCGCTGAGCGTCACCGATACCGGCACCGGCATGACGCCCGACGTCATCGCCAAAGCCTTCGATCCGTTCTTCACGACCAAGCCGATCGGCATGGGCACGGGGCTCGGGCTCTCGATGATCTACGGCTTCGCGCAACAGTCGGGCGGCCAGGCGAAACTGCAATCCACGCCGGGCCACGGCACCACGGCGCGCATCCTGCTGCCGCGCTATCGCGGCGAGGCGAGCCCGGTGCCGCTCGCTGCGCCGGACGGCCCGATCACGGGCACGAGCGCGGGCGAAACCGTGCTCGTCGTGGACGACGAACCGAGCGTGCGCGTACTGGTGTCGCACGTGCTCGAGGAACTCGGCTATACGGTGATCGAAGCGAACGACAGCGCGGCGGGCCTGAAGGTGCTGCGCTCGGACGTGCGCATCGACCTGCTGATCAGCGACGTGGGCCTGCCCGGCGGCATGAACGGCCGCCAGATGGCCGACGCGGGACGCCAGACGCGGCCCGACCTGCGCGTGCTGTTCATCACCGGCTACGCGGAGAGTTCGGTGATCGGCAACGATCAACTCGAACCGGGCATGCAACTGCTGACGAAACCGTTCGCGCTCGAAACGCTCACGGCGAAAGTGCGGCAACTCGTGGAACGCTGAGCGCTGCCGCGCGGCAGCGCCCTGCCGCCGGCACGGCCTCAATGCACTTTCGGAAACCCGTGGCGCTCGGCCAGTAGCGCGAGAATGCGCGGCGCGTCGTCCACGTAGTGAACGCCGCCGAGCGTCCGCGCGCCTTCGGGCAACGGATGTTCGTCGCCGAGCACGAGCACGGGCAAGCCCTGATGCGCCTCGTCCAGCACCTCGATCACCGCGGGCCGCGGGCGCGCGAACGGCACGCGCTTCACGTCGAGCCGCGCGACGCGTTCGGGCGCGCTCGCGAGCAGGCCTTCGATCGGCGCGCCATGCGGACAGATGAAACGTTCGCCCGGAAACGCCGGATCGGCGAAACCGGGTTCGAGCAGCAGCAACAGATCTCGTGTCATGGCGGATCGGCACTCCCTGGTTCGATGTGGACACGCGAATTGTCGCGGGCATCGGCCATGACGGCCACGAAGGAATCGATCGAAGGATAGGCGCCGACGCGCTAAGGACCGCGGCGCCGTGTGATACGCAGGCGCCGCTTGCGTGGCGCTTTTCGACGATGCGTGAGCGGACGGGTTTTCGCCGATCCGGAGGCGCCGCGCGGGCTTGACCGTTAGTAGCAATTCCACGCCGGCCGAGAATTCTCCTGCGCGGCTTTGCTTCTTCACTCGCCCAGCAACGTGCCGAACCCCAGCGACGGCGCGCGAATGCCCAGCTTGCGCAGGCAGTACCACAGCAGCGCGGCGTTGCTCGTGATCACCGGCTTTCCCACGGCTTTTTCGATCGGCTCGATCACGCCGCTCACGCGAATGCCCGCGCAACTGATCAACACGGCGTCGTATTCGCGCGGCAGGCGCGTGGCGAGGTCGAACCACACCTCGGGCGGCAACGTGCCCTGCTCGAACGGCGTGCCGCACGCGCGGCTCGCTTCGGCCACGACGTGCAAGCCGCGCTGCGCGAAAAACGTCTGCTCCGCCGCCACCACGTGCGCGCCGTAGGCCGTAACCAGACCGAGCCTGGTCGCGCCCAGCGCCTCGCAGGCGGCGAGCACGGCTTCAATTGTCGTGACGGCGCCGATGTTCGTCGCGGCCCGCACGCGGGCATTGATTGCCTCGACGCCGTTCACCACGCCGGCCGCCGTGCAGTTCGTCGCGATCAGGTCGACCCGCGCGTCGGCGAGCAGTTGCGCGTGCTGTTCGATATCGTCGATCAGCGTACGGTCGGACTCGATCGACGTGTCGCGAAACGGCAGGCGCGTGGTGAGGAACTGCACGCCCTCGGGCGCCATCGCCTGAATCTCGAAGTCGCATAAGCCGCCCGACGGATACAGATGACCGATGCGCGCGAGATGACCGAAACCGATGCTCATACCTGCCCCCGTTCGTGGGTGAAACGCGGCCCGCGTTACGCGAACACCTTCGTGCGCGTCGCCATCGGATGATGGATATTGCTGCCCTTGAACGGCGGGAATCGTTCGAAGTCCTGACGCATGGCGTGACGCACCGGCGAGTGCATCGCCTCGGTAATCGCCTGCGCGCTGTCGAACATCAGCTTGTTGCGCTGCATGTAATGCACGCGCGGCCACGGCATCGCGTCGAGCCAGTCGATGCGCGTGAAAATCTCGATCTCGCGCACGCCCGGAAAGTCGAACATGATCTGCGGATGATGCGTGAGGTAGTAATTGATCCACTCGTCGAAATCGAGCGCATGGCCGGGGTAATGCACGAGGAATTGACACGGCAGTGCGCCCGCGGGCACGCGCGCCTGCGCATCGGCAACCGGGAACGGCCGGCGCAGCATGGCCTGCTGTTCCACGCGGCAACCCGCGAGGCTGGGCAAACTGGCCGTGGCGAGTGCCTGCAGATGGCCGCCCTGCGCGATGGGCGCCTCGAGATCGAACACCGTGTCGTAGTCGAGCTGTATCGCGAAGATCGGCGAGGGGCCGTCCTGCGTGTAGAAGTCGTCGGCGGATTCGGGCGTGTAGAGACGCGAACGGCGCAGCGCGGGCGTGGTCTCGACAATAGCGGCAATGCGCTCCAGTTCGGCGGCCGAAATGCGCGCTGCCGGGTCCGTGTGCACCCAGGTCACGAGGTATGAGAACTGCATGATGCGAATGGCCTCCTTTGCCGCGGCGTTCACAACGCCAGCAGGATAGTTTGAATGGATTCGCGCCGCAGCGCTGGATCGTCGGACTGCGCGGCGGCCGAAGTCAGCGCGAGCATGAGCGCGATGCGCAGCTTGTGCGGCGCTAGGTCGCCGCCGGCGATCACCCCCTCGCGCGCGAGAAACGCCTGCGGCGGCACCACGCCGCGTGCCGCGCGGCTCGACTGCACGACCACCACGCCCGCTTCCACGGCCTTGCGGTACGCGGCCGCTTCTCCCGCCGCCGGACGCCCCGGCACGAGTCCCGCGCTGACGATGCCCGCCGTGCCCGCGGCCACGAGCGCGTCGATCGCCGCGCCATCGGCGCCCGCGTAGGACATGACGATATCCACGCGCGGCAGTTCGAATGGCGCCCCCGGTTCGAGCAACGCGCGCGAGAACCACGCGGTGCCGCTCTCGCCGCTCGCGCCAATTTTCGCGCTCGCGCCGCGCCGCCAACTGATGCGCGAGTCCGGTTCGATGCGCGCGAGCGGCCCGTAACCCGGCGCCTCGAACGCATTCAGCTCGAAGCTCGCCGCCTTGGTCACGTCACGCGGCGAAAACAGCCAGCCGTCCATGGCCACGAGCACGCCGTGCGCGGCGCTTTGCGGGTCGCGCGCCGCCGCGATCGCGCCGCGCAGATTCGCGGGCACGTCGCTGCCCGCGGTGTTGGCGGGCCGCTGCGCACCGGTGACGATCACCGGCTGGGGAACGTCGTGCACGAGTTGCAGGAACCACGCCGTTTCCTCGAGCGTGGCCGTGCCGTGCGTGACCACGAAGCCCGTGATGGACGGGTCCGCGAGCGCCGTGCGCTGGATCAGGCGCGCGAGTTCGACCCAGTCGGCGGGTTGAATCGCCACGCTGCCGAGGCTGCGAAACGTCACGGGCAAGAGTTCGACGTCGGGGGCGAGTTCGCCGAGCGTGGCGAGCAACGTGTCGATGGGATGCACCACGCCGCTTTCCGAATACTCGATCCAGTCGAACGGGCCGCGCGCGTGCATGGCGAACGTGCCGCCCGTGCCGATCACGGCAATCTTCGGCATGGCGCCGCGGGGCGTTTCAGTCGGTAAGGAAGCCATCGTTTTCAGCGGCTCAAGCGCACGTAGAGGTTGCCATCGTCCACACGCACGTCATGGCGGCGCGTGTCGCGCACGATGGGCGCGGTCGTGCCCTTGCCCGTGCGCACGTCGACGAGACCCGCATGCAGCGGACACTCGATCTCGTGGCCGTCGAGAAACCCTTCGCTCAGGAGCGCGTTGCCGTGCGTGCAGATGTCGTCGAGCGCGTGGATTTCGCCATCGACACGAAAGAGGCCCACTTTCACGGCGTCGATCGTAACGCCGAGACAGTCGTTCTCGCCGAAGCACGCGTCGAGCGCGCCGATCAGATGCCACGCCGCGGAACCGGCGTTCGCGGCGACCGCGCCGCTACTGGCGGCCACGGCATCGCTCGCACAAGCGGCCGCCTGCACGGTGCGGCCGCACACGGCGGCAATCGGAATGACTTTCATAGCGCGTAGTCCTTTTGCAAATTGACGACTTCGTGACGCTTCATCGCGCCGATCAGATCCGCGACGCGCGCAATGCCGCGTTCCTCGCAGAACGCGCGCATGCCGTCGATCACGCGCGGCATGGCGGTGGGCGTGATGAAGTTGGCCGTGCCGACCTGCACCGCCGTGCAGCCCGCGAGCATGAACTCGATGGCGTCTTCGGCCGAACCGATGCCGCCGCAGCCGATCACGGGAATCTCCACCGCTTCGGCGCATTGGTACGCCATGCGCAGGAGAATGGGCTTGGTGGCCGCGCCGGTCAGGCCGCCCATCACGTTCGCCACGCGCGGCTTGAACGTCTTCACGTCGATCGCCATGGCGAGAATCGCGTTGCTGCACACGAGCGCGTCGGCGCCGGCGGCCTGCGCGGCGAGCGCGACTTCGACCATGTTGCCCGCGTTCGGCGTCATCTTGACCCACACGGGAATACGCGTGCTCGACTTCATCGCGCTCACCACCTGATACGTGGCTTCCGGGTCCATGCCGAACGCCTTGCCGTTCTTCTTCAGGTTCGGGCACGACACGTTGGCCTCGATCGCCGCGATGCCGCTCGCGCCGAGGCGCGCCGCCAGCTCGCCGAATTCGGCCGCCGAATTCGCCGAAATACTGCCGACGATGGGCGGCGTATAGCGTTGATAAAACGGCACCGTGGTGTTGACGTAGTAGTCCGCGCCCTTGCTCGGAATGCCGATCGAGAACAGCGTGGCGTCCTTGAATTCGGCGACGCGCGGCGGCGGCACGCCTTCGCGGATATCGGCGGTGATCGTCTTGGTGACGATCGCGCCGAGACAGTTGAGATCGAACACGCGCGCGTTGCCGTCGGCGAAGGTGCCCGAGGCGGGCATGACGGGATTGGCGAGCGTGAGTCCGCCCACCTTGACGCTCAGATCTACCATGATGTCGTTTCCTGCAAGTCGAAGACGGGGCCGTCCCAGCACACGCGCCGGAAGGTCAGACGGTCGGAATCCGCGCGTTCGCGGAACGGGCGCACGCACGCGTAGCACGAACCGATGCCGCAGCCCATGTGCTGCTCGATGGCGGTCTGGCCCGCCACCCGCCACGTTTTGCCGAGCTTTTGCAGCAGCATCAGCAAGCGGTTCGAGCCGCAGGTGGAAAGAAAGTCGAACGGCGTTTGCGCGTGCAGCGCCTCGAGCTGCGCTTCGAGGCGCGCGGGGTCGCTGCTGCCGTCTTCGTCGGTGACGATATGCACGGCCGCGCCCACTTCGCGCAGGCGCTCGGCCGACATCACCAGCGCCGGGCTGCGCGCGCTCAATACGGCCGTCACGCGCGCGCCCTGCGCGATCGCATGGGCGGCGAGCGGCGATAGCGTGGCGAGACCCACGCCGCGCGCGACCAGCAGCACGTGGCGCGTGCCCGCGGGCAAGGCGAAACCGCGCCCGAGCGGCCCGAGCGCATCGAGCGTGTCGCCGGGTTGCAGCGTGGCCAGGCCTTGCGTGCCCGTGCCCTGCACCTTGTAGAGAAACTCGACGGTGCGCGCGGCGGAATCGGCGCCGTAGACGCTCATCGGCCGGCGCAGGAACGACGTGCCCGACGCGCCCGGCGGGCACGCGAGATGGAAGAACTGGCCCGGCTGCGCGCCCGCGGCGCCGGCGGGCGCGGCGACGATCATGTGCCGGTACTCGGCGTTCACGGGCGTGTTTTGCAGCACCTCGCACGCGTGTTCGGCAATGTCGAGCGCGGCGCTGCCGCAGCACGCATCGGTGTGAGTCGCGCACGGCGACGCAATGACTTCGGTCATGACTGGTTGTCCTCGGTGCGGGCGGCGCGTAACGCGTCGAGATCCGCGAAATTACCGGCGATCGGCAAAGGGCCGTCGGCCAGCGTCATCATGTGGAGCGTTTCGAATTTCATGTAGTGAATCCGCCACTGGCCGCTCGCTTCGCGCCGATAGTGCTCGGTCGTCACGGCGCCGAGCCAGACCGCGCCTGCGCTTGCGTTCTCATCGGCGTTCTCATCGGCATTCGCGTTGGCGCCTTCGCGCAGGGCGATCTGCGTCAGACGCCAGTTGGCCTGCGCTTCGCCGCGCGGCACGTCCACGTTCAAGGACGCGCTCACGTAGTAATGCATCGCGAAGCGCCACGGCGAGGCCAGAAACCAGCGCTCGATGGCCGCGCGCCCGACGAGATCGCCGCCGAAGCCGTTGCCGCCCGCCCACACAGCGTCTTCGGTGAAACAGGCGGCTTGCTGACGGGCGATGTCGGCGAGTGCCTCGCCTTCGAGCTTGCGGTAATCGCCGCTGTACTTGGCGTCCGCGAGCGCGCCGTAGTGCGCTTTGAGCGCGCGGATCGACTCGATCGCTTCGAGGCGTTCGACGCGCGCTTCCAGCGTGTCGTCCTGCGCGCGCGCGTTCGCCATTCCCATCGACACGACGTTCATGCGGCCAACTCCTTGAGCGGGATGCGCGGGTCGGCGAGCCGCGCGAGATCCACGGGCGCGGCGCTCGCCACGAGCTTTTCGAGGAAGCGCCGCTCGCGGCCCGCGTTTACGAGCACGCCCGCGACCACGCGGCCGTCGCGCACGCTCAGCGCCGCGCACGGTCCGGCGCCGGGCTCGCCGCGCAGCACGACTTCATCGCGCGCGTCGGGCTGGCCGACCACCTGAATGTTGTTGCCGAGCTGGTCGGTCCACATCCACGGCGTTTCGCGATACGGCTGCGCGCGCCCGACGATGGCCTGCGCGACCGCGAGCGCCTGGTTCTCGGCGTTACGCCACGTTTCCTGGCGCAAGCCGCCACGCTCGCCCGTGCTGTCGAGTACGTGCGCGACGTCGCCCACGGCGTAGAGCCACGGCGCGGCGGGACTGCGGCAGGTTTCGTCGACGTCGACGCCTTGCCGGCCGGCGAGCCCCGTGCCCGCGAGAAACGCCGGCGCGCAGTCCACGCCGATGGCGATCAGCACGGTGTCGGCGGCGAGGTCGAACGCTTCGCTGGCGACGTTTTCCGGCGCGAGCGGTTTGCAGCGCACGGCGTAACGGCCTGGCGACGCTTCCGCCGCTTCCGCTTCCTCTATCGCCTCGACGCCCACGCCCAGCTCCACGCGCACGCCGCGCGCACGATGCTCGCGCAGCAGCCACGCCGACATCGCCGGCGGCAGGCAGCGCGCGAGCACGCGCTCGCCCGCTTCCAGCACCGTGACAGGCACGCCCAGATCGAGCGCCGACGACGCCACTTCCATGCCGATCACGCCCGCGCCCACGATCACGAGACCGCGGCTTTCGCGCATTGCACGGCGCAGCGCGAGACTGTCGTCGACGGTACGCAGTACGTGCACGCCCGGCAGGTTCGCGCCGGGAATCGCGCCGTCGCGCGGCGCGCCGCCCGTGGCCACGACAAGACGATCGAACGGCACCTCCGCGCCGTTGGCCAGCGTGAGCACGCGTTGCGCGGCATCGAGCGCCACTACGCGTTCGTGCAGGCGCTCGACCCGCGCATCGCGCAACGCCGAAGGCTCCCAGAACGCCGCGGGCGCGAGCACGATGGGCGACGTGGCGATCTGCGGTTCGGCTTCGCACGTCAGCCATTCCTTCGAAAGCGCGGGCCGTTCGTACGGCGGGTGACGCTCGTCGCCGATCAGCGTGATGCGTCCCGCGAAACCCAGCGAAACGAGTTGCTGCACCACGCGTCCGCCCGCATGACCCGCGCCGACCACCACGACATGCAGCGCGTCACCGGTTTGCGATGGCTCTTGATTCATGACTCGACCTCACACGCTCGTGCCGGCGCGATACAGCACGCCCTTCGCGCCGAGGCACGTAAAGCGGCGCGGCTCGCGCGGCGGGATCAGGATCGCCTCGCCCGCAACGAGCCGGTAATGCTCGCCCGCCGCGTCGACATCGAACTCGCCTTCGAGAATCGCGACGACTTCCTCGCCGCGCGCATCCGCCGCTTCGTCGCGCACTTCGTGCGGCGCGAACACCGCGAATTCGGTGGTGAGCAACGCGCCTTCCGTGCGCAGCGTCTGACTCGCCGCCCGCGGATCGCGCCAGCGCTCGCCCGCCGCCACGTTGGTGCACTGCGCGATGCCGCCCGTCGTTACCTCAGCCTGGGAATTCATTCGCTTTCCTTACGATCGATTGGCGAGCGGGTAGTACGGCGTATCGTCCTGCGCGGCGTATTCCGCGCGCGCCGGCGACACCACGTTCAGCCGCATGCTCACGCCTTCCGCGCCGTAACGGTTCTTGCCGTAGTGGCTGAGCCCGGCGGGAATGATCATCGCGTCGCCTTGCGCGAGCGTACGCTCGACGTCGGGCGTATCCGGACGCACCTCGAATATCGAGCACGAGCCGAGCACCTGCAGCGACGCTTCCTCGCCGTGATCGTGCGCTTTCGCAGGCAGATTCGTCCCTTCCTGCTCGACGAACTTGATGACGGCCACGCTCATCGTCTCGCCAATCATCGTCTTCATGTAGAGGCCGTTTTCGACCACGGTCTTCAAGCCGTGATCGATGCCAAACACGCGGCATTTCGCCATATTTCTCTCCTTCGGATCAGGGCGGGCGCTTACGGCAACGGGCGCATCACGAACGACTCGTCGGCGCGAAAGCGCGCGGAGTCGTAACCGTCGATCACGGCCGGCTGGTTGTAGAACTCGATCGCGGGCGCGATCTCGGCGAGCGAGAGCAGCAGATACATCAGCGTCATCGCTTCGGGATGCTCCGCTAGCGTCGCGAGCGCATAGCCGTTCAGATAACCGACCACGTCGTCCACCTGCGGCAGGATCGCGTCGCGAAACGCGAGAATCGCTTCCATGCCCACGGCATGGCGCTGCGCGTTGCGCGCCGTTTCGGTTTCGAGCGCCCACGTCGCCACGAACGGCGCGAGCGATTCGAAACCCGCGGGCAAGGTGCGCGCCGCCGGCGTTGTCTTGCCGATCGCTTTTTCGCCGATGAAGGTGATCGTCTGCGTGAAATTACCGGTACTCATGTTCGCTTCCTCGATGTTTCGTTACGCGGCGCTGGCCGCGCCTTGCGCCAGCATGCGTTCGACCACGTGATACGCGTGGCGCACCAGCAGTTCGTTGTCCTGCAGCACCATGAACTTCTTCGCGCCGGTTTCGGCCGCGCGCTGCGTGCGTTCGAGCGTGCTGAAGTCTTCGAGCAGCACGTCGCGCAGCGCGACCTTCATGTATTCGAGGAAGAAGCGGCCGCCCGGCGTCGTCATTTCGGGGTAATACACGCGCGCGTCCACGAGCGTCTGGTTGTGCGAGATCGGCCGGAAGTTGTACGCCTGGCAATAGTTCGGGCGCAGCGACACATAGAAGTCCGGGAACACGATGTTCATGTCGAACAGCCAGTTCGGGCTTTGAGTCCAGTTCACGCCGGCGGGCAGCGCGTCCATCGGGAACGCGTGCTTCGCGCTGCCAATCCCCGCGCGCAGCGCGGCGGCCGCGATCGGGCGCTTCTGGCCTTGCTCCGACAACGCGTTCTGCGCGGCCGCGCCGCCCTCGGTCACGGCCTTCGGGTTGCCGTACACCGACTTCTGGTTGCCCGCCAGCGAGAGCCGGCGGTGAAACTCGCCGCACAGCGCGTCGAGGGGCGGCATGCTTTCGTCGCCGGTCTTGTCGATGGCGTCGGCGATCGAGTTGCCGTGCACGTACGCCACGTGATACGCCTCCTGGAACGCGTCGAGCGCGAGCTTCCAGTTGCAGTTCACCACTGTCTGCCAGCCGAAGCCCGCCGTGAGCTTGTCGAACGGAAAGCCTTCGATGTCGCCGAACATCGGCTTCATATAGTCGGCGAGCGACACGGCCGGATTCGGGTCCATGTTCACGAAGATAAAGCCTTCCCACACCTCGCACGCCACGCGCGACAAGCCGAACTGCTCGCGGTCGAGCCCGAAGAAGCACTTTTCGTCGGGCACGCCGGTGAGCTTGCCGTCGAGGTCGTAGGCCCAGCCGTGAAACTTGCAGAAGAACTTGCGGGTATTGCCGCACTTGTCGTAGACGATCTCGTTCATGCGGTGCGCACAGACGTTGTGCATCGCGCGAATCTCGCCCTGCCGGTTACGCACCACGATGATCGACGTATCGCACGCGGCAAGGTCTTTCACGAAGTAATCGCCCGCCTTCGGGATCTCCTCCACGCGGCCAACGTGCAGCCACGTCTTCTTGAAGATGTGTTCCTTCTCGCGCTCGTAGTACTCCGGCGAGATATACGGCTCGACCGGGATCGGGCCGGAGCCCAGCTCGGGATAACGGCCGGTCAGCGTGCCTGCCGGTGCGGGGACTTCGGGGGACAGCAAGGTCGTGGACACGATGGCATCACCTCAAAAACGAACATCGTTTAATAATGAATGGTATTCTGTTTTGGAAAAATTTGTCCGTCAAGACCTTTTGTCGATTTCGTGATGGCGCGCGACATTGGCGCGTCGTGGCGAACGGGAGCGAAACCATGAATCGCGGGAAACGGGAGCAGATCGCGCAGGCCGCGCTGGCGCTCTTTCAGGCGCAGGGCTTCACGGCGACGAAGATGGCGCAGATCGCGGCGGCCGCCGGTATGACGGCCGCGAATCTGTACGTGTATTTCGACTCGAAACTCGCGATCCTCTACGAGGTGTATCGCCCGTGGCTGCGCGCGCAACTCGACGCGCTGGGCGCGCAAGTGCGGGCGCAGCACGGCACGCACGCCCGGCTGCGGCGTTTGCTGGTGGGCTTGTGGCACGACATTCCGGGCGCCGACGCGAACTTCGCCAACGCGCTCATCGACGGTCTCGCGCAGCGGCCCGCGCGCGCCGAACCGTCGAGTGCGTTTCTGAACGAGGTGGAAGTGGCGGTGGGCGCGCTGCTGCGCGAATGCATCGGCATGGAGCACGGCGCACGCGTCTTGTGCGGCGACGAAGCGATGCTCTCGCGCCTCATCTGGATGGCGTTCGACGGCTTCGTCATCAACCGGCGGCTCGGCGACGTTCGCGACGTGGAAGCGGTTGCCTCGCTGATCGCGGCGCTCGTGCTCGACGCGGGACCGGGCGGCCCGCCGAACGGGGCGCGCAATGCGCCGCAAACCGCAGCCGGAGCGCGCGCCGGAGCGGGTCTGGCGGCTTGATAGAATGCCCCGAACCGATCACCGCCCTTCCATCAGAGAGCCTTCAAGTGCCGCAAATCAAAAAAGCCGTCAAGCGGGAAGCCATTTTGACGGCCGCGTTCAACGCCTTCAGCGAAAAGGGCTATTCCGCCACGACGATGACCGAAATCGCGCGCCTCGCGGGCACCACGGTCGCCAATCTGTACGTTTATTTCGACTCCAAGCTCGTGATCCTCTATGAGATCTACGAGCCGTGGTTGATCGAGCAACTGCACCGGTTGCGCAGCGAAGTGGCGCTGCTGAACGGCCCGCGCAAGAAGATCGAACGCATTCTCGCGGGCATCTGGGGCGACATTCCGGCCGCCGACAACGCCTTCGCGAACTCGCTGATCGACGCGCTCGCGAGCGCGCCCGCGGGCCTGGCCAAGCCCAACAACCTGCTGGTCTCGGTCGAGAATTTCCTCACGCAACTGCTCAAGGACGCGCTGCCCGCGGAGCGCATCGCGGCGCTGGGCGGCGACCTGTTCGCGCACGTGATCTGGATGGCGTTCGACGGCTTCGTGATCAACCAGCGCATTGGCGATCACCGCGACATCCAGCGCATCACCGCGCTCACCACCACGCTGCTGCTGGGCGAGGCGCCGCGCGAGTCCGCGTGACGGCATGACGGCGTGAAGTAACGCCAGCGCGATATCGAGCTGACATCGACGTGAGATTGGCGCAACGCTACGCCCCAGGATTTTCCCGAACCCCGCACAAATTTATTTTGAAATCTTTGACGTAGCGAAAATGGAATGACATTCTTTATTCGAGCGCAGACGGTCGTCCTTTGTCTGCGCCGGGCTGGCAAGCCGCAGCAAGGCTCTATCATCGGAAGATGACGGCCTTCGCCACACGGTCACCCAAGAGAACTGGCATCGTGCTTGCCTGATTTTTCCGGTAGTTCGTTCGAATAAGTCATCCTCATGGCGGCCATCTCCGAAAGTCCTCACGCTCTCGCCCTCGACCCGCCCGCGCGCACCACGCGCCGCGTGCTGGCCCTTTGCTTCCTCACGATCGTGACCGAAGGCTATGACATCGGCGTCATGGGCACGATCGTTCCCTCCATGCTCGCCGACCCGGTGTGGAAACTCACGCCGATCGAAGTGGGCGCGATGAGCAGCGCCGCGCTGTTCGGCACGTTGTTCGGCTCGTACTTCATCAGCGTGCTCACCGACCTGATCGGCCGCAAACGTCTGCTGATTGCATGCGTCACGCTGTTTTCGCTTTCCATGCTGGGCGCCGCCATCGCGCCTTCGCCGTTTATCTTCAGCGTGATGCGCTTTATTGGCGGGCTCGGGCTCGGCGGCGTGATTTCCGCGGCGGCGGCACTCACGGTCGAATATTCGCCGGCCGCCAGGCGCAATCTCAACTTCGCCATCATGTATTCGGGCTACGCGATCGGCGCGCTGGTCTCCGCCGTGATCGGCATCGCGTTTCTCGGTTCGCATGGCTGGCGCTTCGTGGTGGCGCTAGGCGCGTTGCCGCTGCTCGGCCTGCCGCTGCTCGTGAAGATGCTGCCCGAGTCGCTCGCCTACCTCATGGCGAGCGGCAAGCGCCGCGAAGCCGATCAACTCGCGCAGCGGCTCGGTTTGTCGCTGGCTTCGCTCGACAGCGTCCCCGCGGAAGCGACTGCCAAGCCTTCGCTGGGCGTGGTGCTGCGCGAGGTGTTCTCGCACGGCAACGCATGGTCGACGCTGTGCCTCTGGGTCGCGCAGATCGCCGCCGTGCTCGTGATCTACGGCCTTGGCACGTGGTTGCCGCAACTGATGCGCAAGCTCGGCTACGACCTCGGCTCCAGCCTCTCGTTCCTCGCGATCTTCATGCTGTCCTCGGCGATCGGCGGCATTCTGATCGGCCGCGTGGGCGACCGGCTCGGGCCGCGCAAAACCATCGTGGGCGGCTACATGATCGGTGCGCTGGCGATCTGCGGGCTCGCCGTGAAGGGCAGCGAACTCACCAACTACGTGCTCGTCGCGCTGGCCGGTCTCGGCAGCATCGGCGTGGCCATGGTGCAGCTCGGCTACATCGCGAGCTTCTACCGGCCGTTCGCCCGCGCCAGCGCGACGGGCTGGGCCGTTGGCATCGGCCGTGTCGGCGCCATGGCCGGCCCGATGCTCGGCGCGTGGTTCGCGTCCTCGCATCTGGACGTGCGCCTGAACTTCGTCGCCTTCGCGGTCTCGGGGCTAGTGGCCGCGCTCGCTATCGCCGTGTGCCGGCCGCGCAACGCGTGACATGACACGCCGCGGCGCCGGTTCGCTCCGGCGCCCGGCGTGACGCGTATTTTCTCGCGTACTTCCCCGCTGGCGTTCGCGTTTGCCTTCGCGCTTCTCCCCTCTTCCTTCCTATCCTTAATCGGCATGAGATCACAATTTCGACCTTTCGTTTTATCTATCAGGAATCCTTATTTTCTATTGAGCAGTCTGACGATTTCGCTCGGCCTGACGGCAACGCCCGCTCACGCGCAAAGCAGCGTCACGCTGTACGGGCTGATTTCGGTGGGCATCAGCTATTCGTCGAACGCGGGCGGCAAGTCGCTCACACAGATGACGAGCGGCCCGCAGCAACCGTCGCGCTGGGGCCTCAAGGGCCGCGAAGAGCTGGGCGGCGGTCTCGCGGCCATCTTCGATCTGGAGAACGGTTTTTCGATCACCACGGGCAGCGCCGCGCAAGGCGGCCGCCTGTTCGGGCGGCAGGCGTGGGTCGGCCTCACGGACCCGAAGCTCGGCACACTCACGCTCGGGCGGCAGTACGACGAGATGACCCAGCAACTCAACTGGACCTCCTCGGCCGTGCAGTTCGCGACCTATGGCGCGCACGTGGGCGATAACGACAACGTCTTCAACGTGCTGCGACTGCAGAACGCGGTGCGCTACGCTTCGCCGGATTTCGCCGGGCTGTCGTTCGCGGGGCAATACGCGTTCTCGAACGAGGCCGGCGCGTTCAGCGACAACAGTGCCTTCAGCGGCGGCGTGTCGTATCGGCATGGTCCGTTCCGCTTCTCGGCGGCGATGTCGCAATACAACCACCCGGCTTCGACCAACACCTCGGGCGCCATTGGCGATTCGTACGCGTTCACCTCGCCGTTCGCCACCAGCGCGGGCGGCGCCAACGCCGCAAAGCAGCGCATTCTGGGTGTGGGCGCGGGCTACGACTTCGGCTTCGCACAGGCCACGCTTTCGTACACGAACGTGCTGTTCGATTATCTCGACAGCACGGGCCTGCGCCTCAACAACGTGGAGGCGTCGGTCACACATTGGATCACGCCCACGCTGCAGATCGGCGCGGCGTATATCTATACATTCGGCGAGTCGTCGGCGGCGCAAAAGCCACACTACAACCAGGTGAATCTGGGCGTGGACTACTTTCTCAGCAAGCGCACCGACCTCTATCTGGTTGGCCTGATGCAGCGCGCCGGCGGCAGCGCCCGCTATGCGCAGATCGTGACGACCGCCGCTTCGAGCACGCAATCCGAAACGCAGGTGATCGCGGGCATACGCACCAAGTTCTGATTGCAGGCGCTTCCCATTCGTTTCGCTACACGACTACGCTTCTCACATGAAAACGCTACACGCAGGATTCCTGACTATTTCGTTGCTGGGAACTTACGCTTCGAGCGCGTTCGCGCAATCCAGCATGACGCTGTATGGCAGCATCGACGAAGGTATCGGTTACGTCACCAATGCGAAAGGCAGTTCGCAAACCCTGATGGGCCCGATCAGCGTACCGGATCAGTTCGGGTTCAAGGGCTCGGAAGATCTGGGCGGCGGCACGAAAGCCATTTTTCAGCTGGAAAACGGCTTCTTCTCGAACACCGGTGCGTTCGCTTCGTCGGGCGTGCTGTTCAGCCGCAAGGCGTTCGTCGGTCTTGCCGACAACCGTTGGGGCACACTCACGCTCGGCAAGCAGTGGGACCTCACCGACGACGTGCTCTTGCCGAACGCCAACGGCGCGGTGCAGTACAACTACTTTCTCTACCATCCCGCCAATGTCGACAACGACGCAGTGACGGTGGTGAACAACAGCGTGAAGTATGCGAGCAATCCGTGGCACGGGGTCTCCGCACGCGCCATGTACGGCTTCACGGACAGTTCGACGGGACAAGGCCGCTACGTGGGCGGCGCGCTGCTCTACAAGTCGTCGGCACTGCAACTGGGCGCCGTGTACAGCGACACGCGCAACAAGTCGTACGCGTTCAACACGTCGCTCGGCTACGCGAACTTTCTCGGCCAGAACCTCGCGGGCGGCGTGACTTTCAAGGCGCGCGACACGCAGATCTTCGGCGTGGCCGGCACTTACACGCCTAATCGGCAATGGGCGTTTCATGCCGTCGTGGATACGGTGAAACTCGCCACCGACACCGACTCCGCGCGCGCGACCACCACGGAGCTAGGCGTGGACTGGAACGTCACGCCGTTCGACACGGTGCTGCTGGGCGGCTATCGCACGTGGTTCGCGGGCAAGCAATACACCGCGGCCGGCCTCTCGAATCTTTACCATCTTTCGGTGCGCACCATGCTCTACGCCGAGCTGACGGTCGAGCACGCGGGCGGCGGCGCGCAGGCGGCACTGCTCTCCCTCTCGCCTTCGTCGAGCAGCAATCAGACTTCGGTGCGCGTGGGCGTGCAGCACTTCTTTTAACCCGGCGCCTTTCACATACGTTCAGATCTGAAACGCCCGAATCGCGCCGGTCAGGTGTTCACCCTGATCGGCGAGCGAGCGCGAAGCGGCCGCCGATTGCTCGACCAGTGCGGCGTTTTGCTGCGTCGCGGCGTCCATCTGCGCGACGGCCGTGTTGACCTGCTCGACGCCGCGCTGTTGTTCGTTCGACGCCGTGGCGATCTCGCCCACGAGGTCCGTGACCTGACCGATCGCGCGCGTCACTTCGGTCATGGTCGCGCCCGCCTGGTTAGCGAGCGTGACGCCGTCGCGCACGCGCGCCACCGAAGCGAGAATCAGCGTTTTGATTTCCTTCGCGGCCGTGGACGAGCGCTGCGCGAGGCTGCGCACTTCGGTGGCGACTACAGCGAAGCCCTTGCCCTGTTCGCCCGCACGCGCGGCTTCCACGGCCGCGTTGAGCGCGAGAATATTGGTCTGGAACGCGATGCTGTCGATGATTGCGACGATCTCCGCCACTTCGTTCGAACCCGTGTCGATGTCGCCCATCGTGCGCACGATTTCCTCGACCATGCCGTTGCCGCGACCGGCGATGCTCGACGCCTCCAGCGCCATCGCGCTCACGCGCTGCGCGTGGCCCGCGTTCATGCGAATGGTCGAAGTGAGTTCTTCCATGCTCGACGCCGTCTCCTGCAACGACGCCGCCTGCTGTTCCGTGCGCGCCGAAAGATCGGCGTTGCCCGAGGCAATCTCGTGCGCGCCGTTCGCGATCGAACCGGCGGCGTCGCGCACCTGGCCCACGAGCGCGACGAGGCTGCCCTGCATGTCGCCCATCGAACGCAGCACGCTGCCCGCGGGCGCATGCGCCGCGCCGTCGATCACCCGCAGATCGCCGCTGGCCACGCGCTGCGATACCGCGCCGAGCGCGGCCGGCTCCGCGCCAAGCTGGCGCATGAGGCCACGCGTGATAAGCGCGCCCGCGAGCGCCGCGCAGGCGAGCGAGAGCACGCACAACGCGATCAGCAGCACACGCTCGCGCTCGTACTTCGCGCCGCCCGCGTCGATGCTGGCTTGTGCGCGGCGCTCCGCATAGGTTTCATACACGTTCGCGGCATCGATCAGCCTGGCGAGCAGCGGGCGGCATTGCTCGTCGATGAGCTTGACCGCCTCGTCATGACGCCCTTCTAGTGCCGCCTTGACGATGGCGAGTGCCACCGGGCCATACTGCGTTTCCACGTCGGCGATATGTCCGACCAGCTCGCGCTCTTCCGCGTCCGCGTCGGCGGACTGGCTCACGAGCGCCTGCAGCTTGTCGAGCCGCTCATGCACGTTGGCGTGGGCCTTCATGACGTTGCTTTTTTCCGCGTCGATATCGCTCGCCGCCGTGACGAACAGCAGATCGCGCGCCGAAATCGCACGCCGGTCCACCGCCGTGCGGACCTGCTGCGCCAGTTGCGCGCGCGTGTTCGCCCCCGTGACGAACGCCTCGAAGCGCGCGTTGTCGCTGCCGAGCGCATAGAGCGAGTAACCTGAAACACCCAGCACCAGAATGATCAGGATGCCGAACGAAAGTGTGAGCTTCTGCCGGATGGTGAGTGCGAGCGCCATGATGATCGAGGAGATGACAGGGGGAAATCGGCCGCCGTCGTCACAGCAGCCACAGGCGGCGTGCAGGCGCACGCGTCCCGCGCAATCGATTTAATCGATTACTGAAAATCGGCGGAACGACCCGAATATGCTATTTAGATTTTGGATTCGAGCCGACTATATCGGTTGCCGCGCGCCGGATCAATCGCTATTGCATGACTGAAGCCTCGCCGCAACAGTCCGGCGGGCGGGGCTTTCAGGCCGCGCGCGCGGCGTTCGAGCGATTATTCGCAGCGCAAACGATGCTTTAACGTTTGCGCGCTTCGATAATCGGCTTATGAATCGGAATGGAGAGCAAAATCTCGCTCCAGAAAAAACGCGCCGTGCGAGGCGCGTTTTTTGTCCGGCTCAACCGAAAGCGTTTTTTGGTCGTTGTTTTCGGTCGTTATTCCCGGCGTTTATTTTCTGAGTTCGGCTTCGATTTCATCGAAGACCTTCGCTTTGCCCACGCCGGTAAGAAATGCCAATCCCTTGATCACGGGCTTCGTGACCGAGCCGGAAATGGGTGTGGTCGACACAATGAGATCGACGTTGTCGGCCAGCGAAGGCACTTCGGTTGCCTTGGCCTGTTGCGCGTTGAAGGTCAGCCCGCGCCGTTTCATCTCTTCGGTCACCGCCACGTTCACCGCCGTGGAAGTGGCCACGCCCGTGCCGCAGGCAAAGAGCACCGTCTTTATCTTGCTCATGTTTCTCGCTCCATTTAACCGAATACGGCTTTCGCTTCGTCCAGGGTGGTCGCGGCGGTCAGCCGCTCGACTTTGCCGGCGTCCTGAATCGTGGCGATGATCGCCTGCAGCGTTTCGATCTGCTGGTCTTTGTTGTTGATGGCGAGCAGGAACACAATGCGTACCGGCACGTTCTCGTCGGGGTCTTCCATGTTCGCGAACACCACCGGCGATCGCAGCGTGGCAATGGCCACACCCGCGCGCAGCACATGATGCGGGTCCGTATGCGGCACGGCCACATGGTGCTCGCCTTCGAGCATGAGGCCGGTGGGCAGCTCGCGCTCGCGCGCCACGGTGGCGTCGGCGTAACTCGGTTTCACGTAGCCGCGCGCTTCGAGCTTCGCGGCCAGCAGGCGGATGACGTCCTCGCTGGTGCGGGCGTCACTTTGCAGAACGATCACATCGGGGTCGATAAACGCGCCCAGTTGCGTGGCCATCGGGTCTCCTCCTCGGGGGTGGCCGTGCGAGCACGACCTTTACGAGCCAACCTCGATCGTACCCTGTTCCACCTCGTCCGCGCCCGCAGCATGCTCCCAGCCCGGCGAGTTGCGCCGGTAGATCGCGAACGCCGCCGCAATGACGATGAACAGCAGCACGATGCCGCCCACGCCCAGCCATTGAATCGCCGTGATGATCACATACGGCACCCACAGGAAGCCGTCCACGACCGAGGTGATCTGCAGCGCGTCCTTCGGCAGCTTGAAACCGGAAGCCACGGCCGCGTGCGTGAACAGCGGCGCCAGTGCGTTCGCCACGTAGAAACCGATGGCGAGCGTGACCGTGCCGATCACGACCATGCGGAACACGTTGCCTTTGACGAGCGGCGCGGTCATGGCGACGATGAACGGGATCACGGCGAGATCGGCGAACAGGATCACGCGATTTCCCGGCAGCACCACCGACAAAATAATGGCGATGGGCACGAGAATCAGCGAGGACGAGATCGCCGAGGGATGACCGATCAGAATGGCCGAGTCGAGACCGACCAGCAATTCGCGGTCGCCGGTGCGCTTGCGCACGAACTCCTGCGCGGCGTCGGACACGGGCAAGAGACCTTCCATCAGCACCTTCACCATGCGCGGCAACAACAGCATGACGGCGGCCAGCGTCATGCCGGTGCTGAGGATCTTCGCCAGCACCACGTCGAGCGAGCCCGCGTTGTAAAACGCGATCACGCCCAGCACGAGGCCGAGCACGAGACCCAGCACCACCGGCTCGCCGAATACACCGAAGCGGCGTTCGATGGTTTCCGTGTTGATGTTGATCTTGTTGATGCCGGGAATGCGGTCGAGCACCCAGTTGAGGATGATGGCGATAGGCAGGATCTGCGCGGAGGCCAGGTGCGGCACCGAGACGCCCGGCACGTCGTAGAACTGCTGCACGGCACGCGCGGACCAGTCGGCGAACAGCAGCGAGAGCGCGGCCACGGCGGCGGCCACGGCAATGCCATAGGCGAGGTTGTCGGTGGCCGCGACCACCAGCGACCCCACGAAGGCGAAGTGCCAGAAGTTCCACACGTCCACGTTCAACGTGCGCGTCCAGCGCAACAGCAGCAGCGCGATATTCACGGCAATCGCCACGGGAATCACCCACAACCCGACCGAGGAACCGAACGCGATGGCGGCAGCCGAAGGCCAGCCCACGTCGAGAATATCGCGGCGAATACCGGTATTCGTGACGATGGCCTGCGCGACCTGGCCGATCGAGGTGAACATCAAACCCAGCACGAGATTGATACCGATGAACGCCACCCCGATCGTGACCGCCGCGCGAAATGCCTTGCCGGCTTTCGCGCCCAATACCAGCGCGATCACGAAAATCACGATGGGCAGCAATACCGTGGGACCTAATGCGTCGATTGCGGCTTTTATCTGCGTGAGAATGACGTCCATAATCTCCTCCAGATTTTTCTTGATTAATGACGCAAAGACTATCTGAATTTCGACGACAGCGTGACTTCCCGTGGCGCGGCGGTTAAGCGTCGATCGAGCTTACGCGCGCACACGACTCCGGCGTTCGTCGCGCAACGAGAACGCCTGGTACTCCGTAGTAATGGTGTTGCCTTGTCCAGCGCGTGGCAGCGTGACGGCACCCGTCACCGCGAATGAGACCTTCGCGCCGCTCGACCTGCACATTTGTATTTCACGATATCACTTCGTACAGTCGATACACAAGCATTCAGCATCGTGAAAGCCTTGGACCAGGGTCAGTCCTGATGCGCGGAACGGCGGCGAACGTTGCCGCCTCGCCGCCGCCCCGCTGCGACCTCGCCGCTCAGCCTGCCAGTCCTTCGACGATCGAGATCTGTGCGACGCAATGGCCGTCGCGCTTACTCTTCGCTTCCTGATACTCGGGCGAGCGATAGCACGCGAGCGCCGTCTCCATGTCCTTGAACTGGATCACCACGTGACGCGCGAACGGCTCGCCTTCGAGCACTTCGGAAGCGCCGCCGCGGGCGAGAAACACGGCGTCGTACTTCTTGAACGCCAGCGGGGCGATGTCGGTGTAGCCCTTGTATTGCTCGGGGTCCAGCACGTTGACATGAGCGATCCAGTACGCAGCCATTTCTTTTCCTCTCCGTTTTCAAAATCGATTGGCAAATCGCCGCGATGTCGTGCCGCAAATCGTCTTCCGGCGCGACATCGGCAGGCGATCTTCTACCACTTTTTGCGACCGCCCGACCCATTCGCGCGCAGCGCGCAACCGTGCCGAAATTGCGCAAACCCTTTCCCAGCTTGGGTTTGCCGGATCGATAGGGTTAACACGCATGGTACGTCATCATATGGCATACCAAAATGCGACACATCATCAACGGACTCCAGAACCTTGCTATGAGCCTGATTCGCAAATCCATTCTCCACGTCGAAAACGTCTTCGTGGACGGCGCCAAAGCTGCCGCGAAGCCGCTGAAGTTGATCGGCGCGGCGGCCATCATCAAGAACCCGTGGGCGGGCCGCGGCTATGTGGAAGACCTCTCGCCGGCCATCCGCGAACTGGCGCCGCAATTGAGCGAGCACCTCACGAAGCTGATCCTCGACGAAGCGGGTTCGGGCGAAGCGGTCGAGGCATTCGGCAAGAGCGCCATCGTCGGCCTCGACGGCGAACTGGAACACGCGTCGGCGCTCATCCACACGCTGCACTTCGGCAACACCTACCGCTCGGCCGTGGGCGCCAAGTCGTATCTCGCGTTCAACAACACGCGCGGCCCGGCGAATGCGCCGCTGCTGATTCCGATGATGGACAAGAACGACGAAGGCCGCCGCTCGCACTACTTGACGCTGCAGTTCGCGATCGCCGACGCACCGGCCGCCGACGAAATCGTCATCGCCATCGGCGGCGCCACGGGCGGCCGTCCGCATCACCGCATCGGCGATCGTTACAAAGACCTTGCAGAACTCGGAAATGACCTCAACAACCCTGCCGCTGTCAAATAATCGCGTTGCGCATTACGTCGAGCAGGGCCACGGCGAACCGCTGGTCCTGATTCACGGCGTGGGCATGCAGGCGGGCGCGTGGTATCCGCAAATGAGCGAGCTATCGCGCGACTTTCGCGTGATCGCCGTCGACATGCCGGGCCACGGCGCGAGCACGGCGCTCGATGCGAACGCCGGCCTGCAGCAGTTCGTGGCGTGGGCGATCGAGTTCATCGAGGCGCTGAACGCCGGTCCCGTGAATCTCGCGGGGCACTCGATGGGCTCGCTGATCGCGGCGGGCGTCGCGGTCACGCGGCCCGATCTGGTCAAGCGTGTGGCCGTGCTCAACGGCGTGTATCGTCGTACCGGAGAAGCGCGCGACGCCGTGCTGCAACGCGCCGCCGAGCTGCGTTCCGGCACCATCGACATCGAAACGCCGCTCAAGCGCTGGTTCAACGCCGAAGAAGCGCAGCAGGTCGCGGCGCAGCGCGTGGAAGCGTGGCTGAAGTCCGTCGATCTCGCCGGATACGCCACCGCGTACACGGCCTTCGCGCGCGGCGACGAAGTCTATGCCGACGGCTGGCACAGCATTGCCTGCCCCGCGCTCGTGCTCACCGGCTCGGACGACCCGAACTCGACGCCCGAGATGGCGCGGCAAATGGCCGAAGCCGCGCACCAGGGCCGCGCCGTGGTGATCGACAACGAGCGCCACATGGTGAACCTGACCGCGCCCGAAGCCGTCAACCGCGCGCTGCGCGCGTGGCTCGACACCGAGCCGCTGGCCGAAACCCTCAAGTCGGAAGTGTGAGATGAGCCAAACCACGAGCGAAACCACGAGCCAGGTCGTCAACCCGGCAACGAGCCTCGACATCGCGAAGCAGAAAGCGCGCGAACTGCGCGACGCGTTCGGCGCGTTCATGACGGGCGTGACGATCGTGACCACCGCGAGCGACGACGGCAAGCCGCTCGGCTTCACCGCGAATTCGTTTTCCTCGGTGTCGCTGGACCCGGCCCTGCTGCTGGTGAGCATTGCGAAAACCTCGAGCAACTACGCGACGTTTTCCAATACGGGTCACTTCGCCATCAACATCCTCGCGGAAAACCAGAAGGATTTGTCGAATACCTTCGCGCGACCGAGCGAGGACCGCTTCGCGAACGTGAACTGGCAACTGAGCGAGCACCGCAATCCGCTGCTCGGCGAGGTGAGCGCGTGGTTCGACTGCACCACGCACGCGGTGATCGACGCGGGCGACCATGCGCTGCTCGTCGGCAAGGTCGAGGCGTTTCACTCCGCGGGCTTTGCCGGTCTCGGCTACTACCGCGGCGGCTATTTCACGCCCGCGAAGGTCTCGGCCGAAGTGATCGCCGGACCGAAGGTGATCGTGAGCGCGATCATCGCGCGCGACGACAAAGTGCTGCTCACGCGCACCGCCGACAACAAATGGAGCCTGCCTTCGAAGGAGATCGGCAAGGAAGGCGCGGATAAAGCGCTGGCCGAACTCTTCGCGAAGTACCAGCCGGATGCCTCGGCGAGCTTCATCTACTCGGCGTACAACAATACCGAAACCCACTACCAGTACATCTCGTTCCTCTGCAGCGCGCCCGACGAGGCCGCCGTGGCAGGCGAATTCGTGAGCCTCGAAGGTATCGAAGCGAGCGAGTTCCAGGACGGCGCCCTTGCGAGCATGCTGCAACGCTACCGCAAGGAAAGCCAGTTGAAGAGCTACGGCATGTACTACGGCGACCACAGCAACGGCACGGTTCGCCCGCTTCTTTCCTAAAGGTTATCCCATGCGTTTTTCGCTTTTCGTACATATGGAGCGCGTCGACGAGTCGGCGACCCAAAAGCAGCTCTACGACGAGATGGTCGAACTGTGCCAGATAGCGGACCGCGGCGGTATGCACGCCGTCTGGACCGGCGAGCATCACGGCATGAACTTCACGATCGCGCCGAATCCGTTCCTCAATCTCGCGGATCTCGCGAACAAGACGAAGAACGTGCGACTCGGCACGGGCACGGTGATCGCGCCGTTCTGGCACCCGATCAAGCTCGCGGGCGAAGCGGCGATGACCGACATCATCACCAACGGCCGTCTCGATCTGGGCATCGCGCGCGGCGCCTATTCGTTCGAGTACGAGCGGCTGATGCCGGGCCTCGACGCATGGGGCGCGGGCCAGCGCATGCGCGAACTCATTCCCGCCGTGAAGAAGCTCTGGGAAGGCGACTACGCGCACGAAGGCGAGTTCTGGAAGTTCCCCTCCACCACCTCCTCGCCGAAGCCGCTCCAGCAGCCGCATCCGCCGATCTGGGTGGCCGCGCGCGATCCGAACAGCCACGAATTCGCCGTCTCGAACGGCTGCAACGTGCAGGTCACGCCGCTGCATCTGGGCGACGAAGAAGTGGAAAAGCTCGTTGGCCATTTCAACGCCGCGTGCGAGAAGTTCAGCGAGATGCCGCGCCCCGAGATCATGCTGCTGCGCCACACCTACGTGGCGAGCAACGAAGACGACGCGCAAGTGGCCGCCGACGAAGTGAACACGTTCTACAACTACTTCGGCGCATGGTTCAAGAACGAGCGTCCGGTCAGCCAGGGCATGATCAAGACGCTGACGAAGGAAGAAATGGCCGCGCACCCGTTCTACACGCCGGAAGCGATGCGCAAGAACAACGTGATCGGCACGCCGGAAGAAGTGATCGCGCGCCTGAAGGCGTACGAGTCGCTCGGCTTCGACGAGTACTCGTTCTGGATCGACACCGGCATGAGCTTCGAGCGCAAGAAGGCATCGCTCGAACGCATGATCAACGACGTGATGCCTGCGTTTCAGTGAGGGCGTGAATCCATGAGCTTTCAGTTTCAGCTGTATATCGACGGCCAGTTCGAAGCGGGCGCCGCGAGCTACGGCAGCGTCAATCCGGCCACCGGCGAAGTGTGGGCGCAGATGCCCGAGGCGCGCACCGGGGAAGTCAACCGCGCGGTGCAGGCCGCGCATCGCGCCTTGAGCGACGCCGCGTGGGCCAACCTCACGGCATCGGCACGGGGCAAGCTGCTGTACAAGCTCGCCGATCTCGTCGAAAAGGCTGCGCCGCGACTCGCTGAAATTGAAACCAACGATACCGGCAAGATCATTCGCGAGACGTCGAGCCAGATCGCCTATGTGGCGGAGTACTACCGCTACTACGCCGGTATCGCCGACAAGATCGAAGGCAGCCACATTCCCGTCGACAAACCCGACATGCAGGTGTGGCTCGATCGTCAGCCCGTGGGTGTGGTGGCCGCGATCGTGCCGTGGAACAGCCAGCTGTTCCTCTCGGCCGTGAAGCTCGGCCCGGCACTCGCGGCCGGCTGCACGGTGGTGCTCAAGGCTTCTGAAGAAGCGCCGGGCCCGCTGCTCGAATTCGCCAAACTCGTGCATGAAGCGGGCTTCCCGCCCGGCGTGGTCAACGTGGTGACGGGTTTTGGCGCGCAGTGCGGCGCGGTGCTCAGCAGCCATCCGCTCGTCGACAAGGTCGCCTTCACGGGCGGCCCCGAAACGGCGAAGCATATCGTCGCCAATACGGCCAACAATCTCGCCAAGGTTTCGCTCGAACTGGGCGGCAAGTCGCCGTTCATCGTGTTCGCCGACACCGACATCCAGAGCGCGGTGAACGCGCAGGTGGCGGCAATCTTCGCGGCGAGCGGCCAGAGCTGCGTGGCCGGTTCGCGCCTGTTGATCGAGGCTTCGGTGAAGGACGCGTTCCTCGCCATGCTGGTGGAACGCGTCGGGCGCATTCGCGTGGGTTCGCCCAACGAGATGACGACGGAATACGGCCCGCTGTGCACCGAAAAGCAGTTGCGCAAGATCGAAGCGGTGGTCGCGAGTTCGGTGCGCCAGGGCGCGAAAGTGCTCGCGGGCGGCGAGGCGATCGACCGCGCGGGCTACTACTATGCGCCGACCATTCTCGATTGCACCGGCGTGCCCAACGCCGACAGCATCACGACCGAACTGTTCGGCCCGGTGCTTTCAGTGGACACGTTCACGACCGAGCAGGAAGCCATCGAAAAGGCCAACAGCACGGTCTACGGTCTCGCGGCCGGCATCTTCACGACCAACCTCACGCGCGCGCACCGCGTGTCGAAGCGGGTGCGTTCGGGCATCGTCTGGATCAACACGTATCGCGCCGTTTCGCCGCTCGTGCCGTTCGGCGGCTTCGGTTTGTCGGGTCACGGCCGCGAAGGCGGTTTTGCCGCCGCGCTCGAATACACCACGACGAAGTCGGTGTGGCTGCGCACCTCGGACGACCCGATCAGCGACCCGTTCGTGATGCGCTAGGCCAACGCGGTTTCAGCCGTATCGACTCAATAGCCGTAACCGTTGCATCGCGCCGCGCTCGTGGCGCCATGCAACGCGGTAATAAAGATGGAGACATGATGACCCAGCCGGCGAACGATAACAGCGTTCTGACCATCGAAAGCAATTCGATCGACTATGTCGCACCGGAAAACCGGCACGGCAAACCGGTCGATCTCTTCACCCTGTGGTTCTGCACGAATGTCGCGCCGCTGGCCGTCATTTCCGGCGCGACCTCGGTGCTGATTTTCCACCTCGACATCGTGAGCGCCGTGCTCGCCATTGCGGCGGGCCAATTCTTCGGCGCGATCTTTCACGCGCTCACTTCCGCGCAAGGCCCGCTCGTGGGCGTGCCCCAAATGATCCAGAGCCGTGCGCAGTTCGGCCGCTACGGCTCGCTGCTCGTGGTGGGTTTCACCACGCTCATTTACCTCGGCTTCTTCGTTTCGAACATCATTCTCGCGGGCAAGACGCTGCACGCCGCCGCGCCGCCCGTGCCCATTCCGGTGGCGACGGTGCTCGGCGCCGTGCTCGCCACGCTGGTGGGCGTGATCGGCTATCACTTCATTCACCGCTTCAACAAGATCGGCGCATGGTTCATGGGCAGCGCGCTCGTGATCGGCTTTATCCTGATGGCGCCGGGCCTGAACGCCAGCGTGCTCGAGCAAGGTCATTTCGACCTCGCGGGCTGGTTCGCCATGTTCGGCCTGTGCGCCGTGTGGCAGATCAGCTTCGCACCCTACACGTCCGATTATTCGCGCTATCTGCCCGTCTCCACGGGCTTCGTGAAGACCTTCGCGTTCACGTATTTCGGCACCTCGCTCGGCACGATCTTCGCGTTCGTGTTCGGCGTGGTCGCGGTGAGCACCGGTCACGCCAGCGACGCCATGGAGGCGATCCGCACGCAAACCGGCATGTTCGGCTACGTGCTGATCTTTCTCTTCCTCGTCAACATCATCGGTCACAACGGCATGAATCTGTACGGCGGCGTGCTCTCGTGCATCACGGCCGCGCAGACCTTCCGTCCGAACTGGGTGCCGGGCCGCACCGTGCGCGTGATCGTCTCCGCCGTGCTGCTGCTCGCCTCCACCGTTACCGCGTTGTGGGCATCAAAGAACTTCATCGCGATCTTCCTCAATGCGATCTTCGCGATGCGCATCGTGCTCGCGCCGTGGATCGCGATCAATCTCGTCGACTTTTACGTCGTCAACAAGCGTCACTACCTCGTCTCGGAGATCATCAGCAGCAACGGCGGCGTGTACGGCGCATTCAACGTCAAGGCCATCGCGCTCTATGTGTTCGGCATTGTCGTGCAGGTGCCGTTCATGGAAGAGAGCTTCTTTCACGGTCCCTGGGCGTCGATTCTGGGCGGCGCCGATGTCTCGTGGATGGTGGGTCTCGTCGCCACCGCACTCGCCTACTGGCTGCTCTCGCCGAACGGCGGATCGCGTGCACCGCGACGCGCGACCGCTCGCGTCACGGCCCAGGAGTAAGCGCCCCGCCAACTTTTCGATGGCGACAAAAAACCGGCTCGTTGTTCGCAACGAGCCGGTTTTCTTTTTACCGCACGCGGCTTAGATAGGCTTCTCGACGACGAACACCGAGACCGCGCGCTTCAGTTCCATGGCCTGATCTTCGAGCGACTGCGCGGCAGCCGCTGCCTGCTCGACCAGCGCCGCGTTCTGCTGCGTGACCTTGTCCATCAAATTCACGGCTTGATTGACCTGCTCGATGCCGCGGCTCTGCTCGTTCGAAGCCGCCGCGATCTCGCCAACAATATCGGCCACCTGGCGAATCGCAAGTTTCACGTCCGCCATCGTGCCGCCCGCCGCGTGCGCCTGCTGCGCGCCGCTGCGGATCGTCTCCACCGAAGAACCGATGAGTTCCTTGATCTCGCGCGCCGCCGTGGCCGAGCGCTGCGCGAGCGAGCGCACTTCGTTCGCGACCACGGCGAAGCCGCGGCCCTGATCGCCCGCGCGCGCCGCCTCCACCGCCGCGTTCAACGCCAGAATGTTGGTCTGGAACGCGATACCCTCGATCACGGCCGTGATCTCCGAGATCTGATCCGAACTCCCGCTGATGCGTTGAATGGCCTCGACCATGCCGTGCACCGCTTCGTTGCCCGCTTCCGCCATGCCCGAGGCGCGCGTGGCGAGCGTGCTCGCCTCGCGCGCGTTGTCGGCGTTCTGGCGCACGGTTTCGGTCAGTTGCGTCATGCTGGCCGCCGTCTCCTCGAGCGAGGCGGCCTGCTCCTCGGTGCGCGAAGACAGATCGAGATTGCCCGCGGCGATCTCGCTGGACGCCGAAGCAATACGGTCCGCACTGGAGCGCACGCCGCCCACCATGCCCGCGAGGCTCAGGTTCATCGCCTGCATCGCGCGCATCAACTGGCCGGTTTCGTCCGTCGAGGTGACCACGATACGATGCGTGAGATCGCCTTCGGCCACGCTAGCCGCCGCCGTAACCGCCTGCCGCAACGGCCGCGAAATCGCACGCGAGAGCCAGCGCCCCGCGAGCACCGAAGCGAGCACGGCCATCAGCGAAGCCGTGAGCACGCTCACGTAGATCGTCGTGCGCAAGGACTCGAGCTGCGCGCGATCGTCCTGCACGCGCGCCTGCTCGTAGCGCTCCAGCTGGCTCACCGCCGCGATGAGTTTCCCGGTGCCCAGATACGCGCCGAAACTCTCCGTGAGCGTGGACAGATCGCTCACGCTCACGGCGAACGCATCGACTTGCTTGCGCGTTTGCACGAGCGGATCGACCACGGTTTTCAGCCAGCTCTCGTAGGCTTCACGGCCTGCGTCCACGAGCGCGTCGCCCGCGGGCGTGGTATCGATCGTGCGCAGTTTCGCGAGCTTCGCGTTGAAGTCCTCGCGATGATCGACGATCCATTGCTGGTGCGAGGCCTTGCCGTTGAGGTTGTTTGCCAGCACGGCCCAGATGATGTTCAGATAGTCGCCCGTGCCGTCTTTCAGCAGTTGCAGAACCTGCCCGGACGCTTCGATTTGCTGCTGCTTGCGGTCGATGGCGTGAACGCTGTACAGGCAAATGCCCGCACTCACGCCAAAAACGGCAATCGCGCCGGAAAACGCCAGCGTGATCTTGCGGGCGATGGGAAGGTGATGAAGCGTTTTCATTGAGGACTCGCTAACCCGCCGGTCAGACCGCGAGGCAGAGGTACTTGACGACCACATAATCGTCGATGCCGTAGTGCGACCCTTCGCGCCCCATGCCCGACTGCTTCACGCCGCCGAACGGGGCCACTTCGTTCGAGATCAGCCCCGTGTTGATGCCGACCATGCCGTACTCGAGCGCTTCCGCCACTTTCCATACGCGGCCGATATCGCGGCTGTAGAAGTAAGCGGCCAGGCCGAACTCGGTGTCGTTGGCCAGGCCGATCACTTCGTCATCCGAAGCAAAGCGGAACAGCGGCGCGAGCGGCCCGAAGGTCTCTTCCTTTGCCACCTTCATCGCGGGCGTGACGTCGCGCAGCACCGTGGGCTCGAAAAAGCCATGGCCGAGCGCATGACGCTTGCCGCCCGTAATGACTTGCGCACCCTTCGCGAGCGCGTCTTCGATGTGCGATTCCACCTTGAGCACGGCCGCTTCGTTGATGAGCGGACCTTGCGTCACGCCCGCCTCGGTGCCGGGCCCGACCTTGAGGCCGCTCACGGCCTGCGCGAGCTTCGCGGCGAACGTGTCGTACACGGCGTCGTGCACGTAGAAGCGATTCGTGCACACGCAGGTCTGGCCGCTGTTGCGATACTTCGAGGCGATAGCGCCCTGCACGGCGGCATCGAGATCGGCGTCGTCGAACACGATGAACGGCGCATTGCCGCCCAGTTCGAGCGAGACCTTCTTCACGGTCGCCGCGCACTGGCTCATGAGCAAACGGCCCACCGGAGTCGAGCCCGTGAACGAGAGCTTGCGCACGATGGGATTCGACGTGAGTTCGCCGCCAATCGCCTTCGGGTCGCCCGTCACTACGCTGAACACGCCGCGCGGCACGCCCGCGCGTTCGGCCAGCACGGCCATGGCGAGCGCGGAAAACGGCGTGGCCTCCGCGGGTTTGACGACGATCGTGCAGCCCGCCGCGAGCGCGGGTCCGACCTTGCGGGTGATCATCGCTGCGGGGAAATTCCACGGCGTGATGGCGGCGCACACGCCCACCGGCTCCTTGACCACGACAATGCGCTTGTCGCTCGCGGGCGTGGGGATCGTGTCGCCGTACACGCGCTTGCCCTCTTCGGCAAACCATTCGAGAAACGACGCCGCGTAGGCGATCTCGCCCTTCGCCTCGGCAAGCGACTTGCCTTGCTCCGTGGTGAGGATGAGCGCGAGATCGTCGGCGTTCGCGATCATCAGATCGTGCCACTTGCGCAGGATCGCGCCGCGCTCCTTCGCCGTTTTCGCGCGCCACGCGGGCCACGCCGCGTTCGCGGCGGCGATCGCCTCACGCGTTTCGCGCGCGCCCATCAAGGGCACGCTGCCCACGCGTTCGCCCGTTGCGGGATCGCTCACGTCGAACGTTTCCGTGCCGACGGCGTCCTGCCATGCGCCGTCGATAAAAGCCTGTTGACGAAACAGCTGCGGGTCCTTCAAACGGGTTGCCAATGCCATGACTGATTTCCTGAACGAGTTGCACAAAACAGATCGCGCGACCCGGCAACACACCGGATCGCGCGACATCAAACGAGAATCGAACTGCGGTTAGAACTGGTGATACATGCCGATGCGCACCATCGTCTGACGGTTGTTCGATGAAGCCGAACCCACCGAATAGTCGAAGATGTCGGCATTCGAAGCGGCGCCGGCCGCCTTCTGCCACACGCCCATCGCGTAGATCGAGGTGCGCTTCGAGAGCGCGTACGCCGTGGTGAGGCCGACCTGGTGATAGATCGGAATCTGCTGGCTATAGCCCACGTTGCCGTGCGTGTACACGTATTGCGCACCCACGTACCATGCCGAGGTGAGGTTGTAGCGGCCCCATGCCTCGTAGTTGGTGAAGATCACCGTGCCGCGCGTGCCGTTGGCGTCGTTGAACTTCGTGTTGGTGTAGTCGAGGCCGAGCGTGGCCGAACCCAGCGCGTAGTTGACCGCCGCGCCGAAGATCTGCTCGTTGGCCGGATTGCCCACGTAGCTGAACGGTCCGCTCGCGCCGATCGCCGCGCCCGTGGTGTTGGTCACGAAGTCGCCGTCGCTGAGCAGCACACCCGGATTCTTCGCGTACAAATACGCGCCTGCGAAATTGAAGCCGCCGAACGCGTAGTTCGCGCCCAGGCTCCACAAGCCCGTGGTGCCGCGCCCCGGCGCATTCGTGTTGGTGAACGAATACAGGCCGCCAAAGGTCAGGCCGCCGAGCTTCGGGCTCGCGTACTTGATAGCGTTGTCCACGCGGAACGAGTTGTCCGTGTTGTCGATGTCGCCCGCGTGCACGAGCGGGCCGCCGAGCTGGCCCGGCGCGGTGAGCGGCTGCAGATAGTCGACCACCGAGTCGTACTGGCGTCCGAGCGTGACCGTGCCGAAGCGCGCGTCCGAAAGCCCCACATAGGCCTGACGCCCGAACAGCCGGCCGCCCTGGCGGCTCTGGCCGTTCTCCGTGCTGAACCCCGCTTCGAGCTTGAACAGCGCGCTCAGGCCGCCGCCCAGGTCTTCCGTGCCCTTCAGGCCCCAGCGGCTGCCGTACACGCCGTCGTAGGTGCCGTCGCGCATGCGCCACAGCGAATGGCCACCGCTGTTGTTCACATAGTCGATCCCTTCGTCGATCACGCCATACAACGTGACCGACGACTGCGCGTGCGCGTTCGACGCGACCAGCGCGCTCCCCGCCAACAGCCACGATGCCCAGATAACCGGCTTTTTCACACTACGCTGCTTCATGCTGCTCCTCTCCTCGTCAAATGCGCGACGGCTCCGCCGTAAAACACGGCGGCCGCAGGTTGTGATGCGATTTTTTTCAATACTTAGTGATGCGAACGATGTGGTTTGCTGCTATTGCCGTTATTCGTCCTGCTGAGCTTTCATGAATCCCGAAGCACCACGCGGGTGCGATTTCCACCACGCTAGCCCGCGCGTTTCAGCAGCGCCTGCTCCTGCCCTTCGGCCAGCAACTGTTGCGCAATGGCCGCCACGCGGCGCACATGCGTGACCGCCGCCACGCGCGCCGCCGCCGCGTCGTGCTCGCGTATCGCCGCGAGAATCCGGCGCATCTCCTGCACGGCCTGTGCGCCGCGGTCGTCGGAAGCGATGGTCAGCGCGCGCAGCCGGTTGATACGCGCCGTGAGCGACTGCACGATCTCCCATGCCACGAGTTTGTTGCCCGCCGTGAACATGCGCTCGTAGAGCGCCGTGGTGAGCGCGCGCACCTCGCGATACTCGCGGGCGTGAAAGGCACGCTCGATGGTATCGATCAGCGCTTCGAGTTCCGCCACGGTGTTGGCGTCGGCGAGGCGCGCGCACGCGGCCGCGGCTTCGCCTTCGAGCAGGCCGCGAATCTCGTAGATCTCCGTTGCCGTCGCGAGGTCGAGTATCGCGACGATCGGCCCTTGATTCGCCAGCGTCGCCACCAGACCCTCGGTCTCCAGATGCCGCAGCACCTCGCGCACCACGGTGCGGCTCACGCCCAGCTCCTCGCACAGCGCGCGCTCGACCAGCCGGTCGCCGGGCTGGAAGCGCGCGTCGAGAATGGCGCTGCGCATCTTCTCCAGCGCCAGTTCTCTCAGCGTGGTCGTGCGGCGCTCGACTTTCAGTGATGGGGACGCGTGCTGCATTGCCGTGTCCGCTCAAGCCTGCGCGAAGAGACGCACGTCGCGCGCGTCCCAGTCGATCCACGCCTGCGTGCCGATCACGATGCCGCTGTCGCGATGATCGCCGGCCGGCATGCGCACCGACATGTCCTGCTGCCAGGGCGTCGTGACCGCGTAGTGCATGGCGTCGCCGAGATAGGTAATGTCGCGCACCGTCACCGGCAGCCCCGCCGTGTCCTTCGCGACCTCGGCGGCGCGAATGCGGATCTGTTCGGGGCGCACCATCAGCGTGCCGTCGCCGCCCACGGGCAGCACGGTCTCGCTGGCCGCCGCCACGCTATGGCCGCTCGGGAACACGGCGCTCGACTGCGCCGCGTCGCGCGAGGTGATGCGCACGGGCAGGAAGTTCGAATTGCCGATGAAGTTCGCCACGAAGCGCGAGGCCGGATTCGCGTACAGCTCCTCGCCGGTCCCGCATTGTTCGATACAGCCCTGGTTGAACACGGCAATGCGGTCCGAGAGCCGCAGCGCTTCTTCCTGATCGTGCGTGACGTAGAGGATCGTCACGCCGGTTTCCTGGTGAATGCGGCGCAGTTCGAGCTGAATTTCTTCGCGCAGCTTCTTGTCGAGCGCTGAAAGCGGCTCGTCCATCAGCAGCACGGGCGGGTCGTAGGCCAGCGCGCGCGCGATCGCCACGCGTTGCTGCTGACCGCCCGACATCTGCGCGGGCATGCGGTCGCGGAACGCCGAGAGATGCACGAGCGCGAGCATCTCGTCGACCTTCTTGTTGATCTCGGCTTCGGGACGGCGGCGCACGCGCAGCGGGAACGCGATGTTCTGCCCCACGGTCAGATGCGGAAACAGCGTGTAGCGCTGAAACACCATGCCGATATTGCGCTTGTTCGGCGCGACCGAAAGCAGCGGCTTGCCGTCGAGCAGCACGCGGCCCTCGGTCGGCTCCTGAAAGCCCGCGACAATGTAAAGCGTCGTACTCTTGCCCGAGCCCGACGGCCCGAGAAAGGTCATGAACTCGCCTTTGCGCACGTCGAGCGAGACCTGGTCGATGGCGACCACGTCGTCGTAGGTCTTGCGCAGGCGCTGGATTTGCAGGAATGCGGAAGTCATGGCTGTTACCTCAGGGTTCAGGCTCTGGCGCGGCGCAATACGGCGCCCGCCAGCATCAAAACGGTTGTCAGTCCCACCAGCAGCGAAGAGGCCGCCGCAACCACGGGCGTCAGGTCCTGGCGCAAGGTTGCCCAGATGCGCACGGGCAGCGTTTGCAGCGTCGGGCTCGACATGAAGATCGACACCACCACTTCGTCCCACGAAGCGAGAAAGGCGAAGATCGCGGCGGCGAACAAGCCGAGCCGGATCGCGGGCAAGGTCACGCGCAGCTTCACTTCGAGCGGCGAGGCGCCGCAGATCAGCGCGGCGTCTTCGAGCGCGGTATCGAAACTCGAAAGCGAGTTGCTGATCGAAATGATCGAGAACGGCAGCGCGATGATGAGATGGCCGATCACGAAGCCCGTCATCGTGCCGTTCAGGCCAATGCGCAGGAAGAAGGCATAGAGCGCCACGGCCAGCACGACCACGGGCAGCACCATCGGCGTGAGGAAGAACGCCTTCACCGCGTTGCGGCCGCGAAATTTGCCGCGCACGAGCGCGAGCGAAGCGAGAAAGCCGATCAGCACCGAAAGCGCCGTGACGATCACCGCGAGCTTCGCGCTCGTGAGCAGCGAGTCGAGCCAGCCCGGGTCGGTGAACAACTGGCGATACCACTCGAGCGTCCAGCCCGGCGGCGGAAAAATCAGCCACTGTGAGTCGCCGAACGAGAGCGCGACGATGAACACGATGGGCAGCAGCAGGAACAGCGCAACGGCGGCGCCGATGGCGAGCAGCGCATAACGCAGCGCGCCGAGACGGTCGAAATCGAGCAACATGTCAGAGCCCTCCGTTACCGGCGCGCGCGCCCGTGAAGCGCAGTTGCAGCGCGTAGAGCGAGAGCGTCACCGCGAGCAGCACGAAGGCGGCGGCGCCCGCGAGACCCCAGTTCAGCAGTTCCTGCACGAGTTGCGCGACCAGTTCGGCGAGCATCATGTATTGCGCGCCGCCCAGCAGCGCGGGCGTGACGAAGTAGCCGAGCGCCATCACGAACACCATCAATGCACCCGAGGCAATACCGGGCATGGCGAGCGGCACGAGAATGCGCCAGAACGCTTGCCAGCGGCTCGCGCCGCACACGGCCGCGGCACGCAGCGTGGACGGGTCGATGCCGCGCAGCGTGGCGTGCAGCGGCATCACGAGAAACGGCAGCATGATGTACGTCATGCCGATCGTCACGCCCACCAGGTTGTTGACGAGCGCGAGCGGCTCGCTGATGAGACCCGTGGCCATCAACAGGCGATTGATCGGGCCGGTCGCCTGCAACAGCACCATCCACGCGAAGGTGCGCGCGAGTAGGTTGGTCCACATCGACAGCAGCAGAATGGAGAACAGGAACGAGCTGAGCTTGCGCGGCGCGATGGCGAGCAACCAGGCCATCGGGAAGCCGATCAGCACCGTCACCGCGGTCACCACCGTCGCCACCAGGAAGGTATTGCCGAACACGCGCAGATACGTGGACGAACCCAGCAACTGCTCGTAGTTGTGCAGACCCGCCGTGGGCTCCAGCACGCTGCGCAACAGCAGCGAGAGCACCGGCAACATAAAGAAGATCACGAGGAGCACGAGCCCCGGAATCAGAAGGCGAATGTTGCGCCAGTCGCGGCGCGCTCGCTGGGGTGTCGCCGGGGGACGGGCGACGCTGCTTAGTACGTTGGGCATGGGGTCTCCTGCATCGGTGCTGCCGCTGTCTTGCTGCTGTTCCGCTGCTATTTCATTCAGTGCGATTGCGCTGCTTTTGTGCTGCGACTTCTGTCGCTACCTGGGCTGCGGTGCGCCGCGCATCGACATCACGCGCGAGGCGCACCGCACGGCCTGCCCGAACTTACTTCGACTGCCACGCGTACCAGCGCTTCGCGATCGCGTCGCGGTTGTCGGCCCAGTACTTCATGTCGAGGTTGATCTGCGAGCTCTTGTACTGGTCGGGCAGCGTCTTCGCGACCGCCGGCGGCATCAGCGCGGCCGACTTCACGTTGATGGGCGCATAGCCCGTGTCCTGCGCGAATTTCGCCTGCGCCTGCGGGCTTGTCGCGGCGGCGAGGAACTTCATCGCCTCGGCCTTGTGCTTCGCGCCCTTCGGGACCACCAGCATGTCGGCGGCGGTCAGATTCTGGGTCCACGAAACGCCCACGGGCACGCCCGTCTGTTCGAGCGCGTGCAGCCGGCCATTCCAGAACATGCCGATGGGCGCCTCGCCCGAGGCGAGCAACTGCTGCGACTGCGCGCCGCCGCTCCACCAGACGATGTTGCTCTTGATGGTGTCGAGCTTCTTGAACGCGCGGTCGAGATCGAGCGGATAAAGCTTGTCGGCGGGCACGCCGTCGGCGAGCAGCGCGATTTCCAGCACGCCCGGCGCGGACCACTTGTAGAACGTGCGCTTGCCGGGGAATTTCTTCGTGTCGAACAGATCGGCCCAGGTTTGCGGCTGCGCGCCCTTGTAGGTCGACTTGTTGTAGCCGAGCACGAACGAGTAGTAGAAGCTGCCCACGGCGCTCGCGCTGGAGAAGCGCGGGTCGAGCTCGTCCTTCTTGACCACGGCGTAATCGATCGGCTCGATCAGGCCGGCCTTCTGCGCCGCGTAAGCGAAGTCGCCTTCCACATCGACGACGTCCCAGCTCACGTTGCCGCTATCCACCATCGCCTTGAGCTTGCCGTAGTCGGTCGGGCCGTCCATCAGCACGTTGACGCCGCTCGCCTGCGTATAGGGTTGCGCCCAGTCCTTCTGCTGCGAAGACTGTGTCGTGCCGCCCCAGCTCGTGAAAACGATGGGGTCGGCCGCGCGCGCGGGCGCGCTCGCGCAGGTCGCCGCGAGCGTGGCCGCGCACAGCGCGATCAGCGGTTTTGTCGTCAGGGGGCGTGTGCTGTTGCTCATCATCGGTGTCCTTGCGTTTTTCGGTGTGGTGACGCTGCGTTGATTGCGTGATTCGTTGCGTGATTCGAACAGAGGTCTCTCAGCATCCTGCTTATTGATTCGCTATCCTGATCGTCTCGCCAGGTTGGGGTCGCGCGGTGCGCGAACAGGTCTAGTGCGCAACGGCGAGCGGCTGCACCTGCCCCGCTTCCGTGTCGCCGACGTAGATGCCGTAGGCGTCTTCGCTGCGCTCGCGCACGTAGCGCTGCAACATCGAACGCTCCGCTTCGTCGCGCACCGCCTTCCACGGAATCTGCGCAAGCGGGACGATGTGGATCGCGCTGTCCATCATCGCCGCGTGACTGCTGTGCACGCGCCCGCGGTAGTACACGCGCACGCTCGCCGAAGGGCCACTGCCCGACTCGAACACGGCGAACAGAAAGTCGAGATGCGCCGCGAGGCCGAGCCGCGCGAGCACGCCGCGCAGGCTCGCCGCGTCGCTCTGCGGTTCGAGCTTGACGCCCGCGGGCAATTGCAGGCCGCCCTGCGTTTCCAGCAGCACGAGACCGTCGCGATGTTCGAGAATCGCGCCCACCTGGGCGCGTGCGCCGGTTGCCGCGAGCGCGTCCTGCGAAAGACTGAAGTTCACGTACGCACCACGGCAGTAGCCGAGCGGCGACGAATGCGAATGCGCGAAGTCCACCACACGGCCGATCAGGATGACGTGATCGCCCGCCTCCACCACCTCGTGCGTGCGGCAATCGAAGGTGGCCGCCGCGCCGTCCATGACCGGCGCACCCGTGGCGCGCGCGCGCCACGCGACCTGCGCGAACTTGTCGGGCGACTTCGAGGCGAACACGCCGGACACGCTTTTCTGGTCCTCCGCCAGCACGCTCACCGCGAAGTGATCGGTGACGGAGAAGACGTCGTGGCTCGCGGCGGTCTTCGCGATGCACACGAGAATCAACGGCGGATCGAGCGACACCGAGGTGAACGAGTTGGCCGTGAAGCCGCGCGGCGTGCCGTCGGGCTGGATCGTGGTGACGACCGTCACGCCGGTGACGAACGCGCCCAGCGCGCGACGGAACTCAGCGGCGTCGAAGGCCGGTTCGATACGGAAATCAGACATGGCGCTCTCCTGCGCTTGATTCGTTTGCTGCGCTTGATTCGCTTGCTGCATTCGATGCGTTCGGGTTGTCGGCGCCGGGCCGCGCGGCTGCGTCGAAAAAGGCGAGCAGCCGGGCATTCACGGCATCGGCATCGCTCAGGTTCATCATGTGGCGCGCGTGCGCGATCACGTCGGCGCGGCCCAGCGGCGCGGCGGCCGCCATCGCCCGCGACATCGCGGGGCTCGAATTCGGATCGCACTCGCCGGTCAGGAACAACGCGGGCACGGCGAGTTGCGCAAGACGCCCGACATGCGCTTCGTCGGCAGCCGCGAAGAGGCGGTAGGTGCGCGCATAGCCGTGCGGATTCACCGTGCGCAGCAACTCGCGCACGGTCTGCGCCGCCGCGGCGAGAGGCGCGGGAACGGGGTCGCCGAACCAGCGCGCGAGCGTGGCGTCGATGGCGCTGGCCGTTGCCTCGGTTGCCTCGGCTGCTTCATTCGCTTCGTTTGTTTCGTTTGCTTCGACTGCCGCATCGCGCCCGTCTTGCAGCAGCGCGGCGCGCGCCATCACGGCGGCGCGTTGCGACGGCGTGCGCGCATACACGGCATTCAACGCGGCCACGCTCAGCGTGCGCGACGCCCGCGTCAGCGCGAATTCCAGCGCGACGAGCGCCCCCATCGAGTGCCCGGCCACATGTGCCGTTCGAAGTTCGAGCCCGTCGAACAGGCGTTCGAGCTGGCCCGCGTAATCCTCTAGCGTGGGTTCGGCGGGCGGCAGCGCGCTCGCGCCGTGACCGAGCATGTCGTAGACGACCACTTCATAGCGAGCCGCCGTCAATGCCTCGATTTGCGGCGTCCACACGCTCTGGTTCATGCCCACGCCGTGAATCAGCACGACCGTCGCCCGTGCCGGCGCGGACTTCGGCGCATGCACGCCGTAGCGCGTGCCGGCAAGCTCGCCGTGCGCGACAACGGACTCGGACGACGGGTCGGGCTTCATCGAATTCGGTCTCCACAAGATTATGGTATGCCATACTATCGACACGATTCGGCCGGAAATATTATGGAATACCATAAGTCGATGTAAAGCCGCGACGCGCGCCGGAAGGCTCGCATCGGCGCCTGTCGGGAAATGGGGGAAGGTACGGCGGGAAACGCGCGCCAGCGGGTGGCGCAAACGCGGCGGCCAATAAAAACGCCGCTAGCGAGAGCGGCGTCGTGGGACATGTCGATGGGGGAAGGCCGCGCCCGCACGGGGCACCGCGGACGCAGCAGCCATGCCGCCTGGTGGCGCGGCAGCGGCGGATCGGCTAAAACGTTACGCCCCGCCCTGGTCCGCCAGCGCAAGCGTCGTTCAGGCTTCGGCCGCGCCCTCTTCGCTGCGTTGCGCGAGCGCGGCGAGCGCGAGTTCGGCGGTGCGGCCAATATGCGCGATGGACGCGGCGAAAGCGGCGTCGCCGTCGCGGCGCTCGATGGCGTCGAGCATCTTGTTCATCTCGCGATTGGACTCGGCGCTGCGGCCCGGCGTGGCGATCGTGAGCGCGCGCAGCCGGTTGATGCGCGCGTTCAGCGTCTTGACCACGGCCAGCGAGACGGTGCGCTGCGCGCCCTCGAACAACGCCTCGTAAAAGCGCTCCGTGAAGGCGAGCACCGTGGGCAGATCTCCGGCCTTGAACGCTGCCTCGATTTTCTTGCGGATGTCGCGCAACTGCTTGACGAGTTCCGGCGTGGAATGCTCCGCACACGCGCGCGCGGCATTCGCTTCGAGCAAACCGCGCAGTTCGTAGATCTCGCTGACCTGCGCCGGGTTCAGCTGCGCGACGACCGGTCCCTGGCGCGCGATGACCTCGACGAGCCCTTCCGTTTCGAGATGGCGCAGCACCTCGCGCACAATCGTGCGGCTCACGCCCAGCTCGTCGCACAGCGTGCGTTCGACCAGGCGCACACCCGGTTTGAAGTAGCCCTGCACGATCGCGTCGCGCAGCTTGTCCAGCGTCAGTTCACGAAGGGTCTTGGTTTCGCGGACAACTTTAAGGTCTGACATATGGCAAGTAAGGTGGACGAAGAGAAGTCCGTCGCGCGACCGCTGAATCAGCAAATCCAGCAAAAGGCGACGTGGAATGCCATATTATCTCCCATCCTCGCACGCCGCCAAAATGGCGCGCCTCATGCGGCCGGCTTCGCGGCATATGCCGCATCGAACACGGCTTCCAGCGCGGGATGCACGCCGCGCAGCCCCGCCACCACCGCATGGGCCCAGTCGAAATACTCGCGCTGGCGCCCGGCGGACCAGTCGGCCGGCGGCCTCGCGGCAATATCGCGCAGGTTGCTGATCTTGTCGGCGAGCTTCACGAGCTTCGCCTGGTCGCTGATCTGCGCGGCATGCGCCACTTGCAGGCGCTTTCGCTCCGCCTTGGGCAACGCCTTGTCGTCGGTCACTTCGGTCACGATGCGCGCGACCGTTTCGCCGAAACGACTGGCCAGTTCCTCGCGCGTGGTTTGCGTGTCTTCGATGGTGTCGTGCAAGAGTGCCGCGACCAGCACCGCCTCGTCGGCGACATTGCCTTCGTTCGCCAGTACGTTGGCGAGCGTGATCGGGTGATTGATATAAGGGGATGCCTCGGCGTCCTTGCGGCGTTGATTGCGATGCTTGTCCGCGGCGAACGCCACGGCCTGCAAAATCGTGTTCATGGCTGGCCCGTGTTGTGGTGTCGTATCGCCTTGAATCTTACCGCCAGGCGCGCCAAAACCTGAACGAGGCCGACCACGCACGCGGAGCGCCGTCTCCATCGGCAAAAAAAAACGGGCCACGCCGAAGCGTAGGCCCGTATGCAATCGGCGCGCGCGTTCGCGGCGGGAGAAGCCGCTCCGCGGGCGCGCGCCGCGGCCGGGTACCAGCCGGCCGATACGTCATGACTCCCCTGTTGCTCGTGCGGCTTACTTCACGCCCACGGTTTGCGAAGGCACCCACTTGCCGTTGACGACCTTGTAGACCGTCACGCCGCCGAATTTCAGGTCGCCGTACTGGTCGTACGAGAGTTCGTTGGTCGTCACGCCCTTCATGTTGGTCGCCTTCAGCGCCGCGAGATAGACGTGCGGATCGGTCGAATTGGCCTTCTTCATGGCGTTGAACACGGCCATCGTGCCGTCGTAGGCATACGGCGCGTACAGCTCGACCGGATGACCGAAGCGCTTCGTGTAGCGGTCCGAGAAGTCCTTGCCGCTCGGCATCTGCGCAAGCGGGCTGCCTTCGGAAGCCGCGAGCGTGCCCTCGGCGGCCGGGCCCGCGATCTTGATGAGGTTGTCGGACTGCACCATGTCCGGACCGATCAGCGGCGCCTTGATGGCGAGCGAGCGCATCTGCTTGAGCATCGGCGCGGCCTGCGTGTCGGCGCCGCCGTAGAACACCGCGTCGACATCGGCGGCCTTGATCTTCGTGAGGATCGAGCGGAAGTCCACGGCCTTGTCGTTCGTGTATTCCTGATCGACCACGGTCGCGCCCGCCGCCTTCACGGCCTTGGTGAATTCTTCGGCCACGCCCTGACCGTAGGCCGTGCGATCGTCGATCACCGCGATGCGCTTGAACTTGAGGTCCTTCACCACGTAGGTGCCGAGCACGCTGCCAAGCTGCGTGTCCGAGGTCAGCAGGCGGAACGTGGTGGGAAAGCCGAGGCGCGTGTAATTGGGCGCCGTTGCCATGGCGATTTCGGGAATGCCCGCCTTCGCGTAGATCGGCGCGGCCGGAATGCTGGTGCCCGAGTTGTAATGGCCGATGACCGCGACCACGCCGTCGTCCACGAGCTTTTGCGCGACCGTCGTGCCCGTGCGCGGGTCGGCCTGATCGTCCTGCGCGTCGAGCACGAAATGCACGGGCTTGCCGCCGATCACGGGGTTCGTGGCGTTCATTTCGTCGATGGCGAGTTCCACGCCGCTCTTGAAGTCGGCGCCATAGTGCGCCTGGCCGCCGGTGAGCGGCGCGGCGAAACCGATCTTGACGTCCGTGGCCTGCGCGAAGGCCGCGGTGCTGCCCAGCGCGGCGAACGTGCAGGCAGCGCCTGCCACGGCCATCGCAAGACGATGCGCGCGTAGCGGCGAGCGACTTTCGGTATTGCTCATCAGATCTTTCTCCTCGACTTTGACATTGTTCATGGACGTCGCATCGTTCTTCGTCGCACACACTCTACGTGTCACGCTAAATAAACTCAGTACGACTGATCATCGGCATTCGCGGGTCGAGCGGTCCGGCGTGCAGGCATCCCCGTTCGCACGCCGGGCGGCGGTTCCCGCCAGGTGAACCGTCGCGCCAAAATCGGCAGCGACGCGAGGAAGTATCGCCATCCATATTGCGGGAGACTTGACGGTTTTCGCGACCCAAAGAGACGAATTCGGCATAGTCGCGGCTACGCGGAGAACGGGTTGGATTTCCGGCATTCGCGCCATCCGGGACAACACGTAGACGAGAGGCGCCCGCCCGGCACCGCGGCGGCAAGCCGCGCGGTGCGTGGGTGGCTGGCGCGGCGCAGCCGGCCAGCGGCCACGTGTCGCGCGACGGGATAGGCAGCATGATCCGAGGCCGCTGCGCTGAAACGCCCCGGCCCGGCCATGACGATTTCGGCGTAGTGCGGGAAGGCGTGGCTCGGAAGACCGCGCGCGAGCCGCCGTCATGTGCCAACCGCCATGCGCCATCGGCGAAACTGTCAGGCGCCCGCGCCGCGCTTCCCGTGCAACGTGCGCAATTCGGCTTCGTGCTGCTCGGCCCATTGCCACACGCTGCAAAATGCCGCGCACAGGCTCGTGCCGAGTTCGGTCAATTGATACTCGACTCGCGGCGGCACTTCCGGATACACCGTGCGCAGCACGAGGCCGTCGGCTTCCATTTGACGCAGGGTCTTCGTCAGCATGCGCTGGCTGATCGAGCCCACGAGTTCGCCCACGCGCGTGAAGCGCAGCACGCCGTTCTGCTCCAGCACTTCGAGCACGCACATGGTCCATTTGTCGGCGATACGGCCGAGCACGTCGAGCACGAGTGTGTCGAGCTCGGGCCGCGACTCGCCCACGACGCTCGCCTCGGGCGTGGACTTTTTCGGCGACTTGAACACCACGCGCCGCTCGTCCGGTTTCGTTTTTGCGCTTTTTGCCATAACCATTTCCCATTACTTACACCGGTGTGCGTACGGCACAAACCGGTGCCTACTTCCTGTTTGAGAGTGAATGGCCTACGCTAGCACAACCTCACACAGGAGAGTAGTCATGCAGATCACCGGAAACACCATTCTCATCACGGGCGGCGGTTCGGGCATCGGACGCGCACTGGCCGAGGCCTTGCACCGGCGCGGCAACACGGTCATCGTCGCGGGCCGCCGCCAGGCCGCGCTCGACGAAGTCGCCAAGGCCAACCCCGGCATCGCCACGGCCGTGCTGGACGTGACGAGCGCCGAGGACATCGCGCGTTTCGCCGCGCAAATCGAGCGCGACTTTCCCGCGCTCAACGCGGTCGTGAACAACGCGGGCATCATGCAGCCGGAAAACTGGCGCGCGGAAACGATCGATCTCGCCACGGCCGAGGCGACCATCGCCACCAATCTGCTCGCGCCCATCCGTCTCACGGCCGCGCTGCTGCCGCTGCTGCGCAAGCAGGCGAAGTCGACCGTGCTGACCGTCTCGTCGGGGCTCGCGTTTTTGCCGCTCGCCGCCACGCCCACCTATAGCGCGACCAAGGCCGCGATTCACTCGTTCAGCGAGTCGTTGCGCTATCAACTGAAAGACACGAATGTCGATGTGATCGAAATCGCGCCGCCTTATGTGCAAACGGAATTGATGGGCGCGGCGCAGGCGAGCGATCCGCACGCCATGCCGCTCGCGGCGTTCATCGAGGAAGTCATGCAGATTCTGGAAACGCAGCCCCAGGCGCACGAAGTGCTGGTGCAGCGCGTGCAGCCGCTGCGCTACGCGGCCGGGAAAGAGCTGGAAGGTTACGCGGCGGCATTCACGCAGTTGAATAACGCATTTGCCGCGCGTTGAAGAAAGAAGCGATATCGCGGCGCCTGCGTGAGTCACGCCACGCGCCGGGGCATCGCGGGCGTGGCGCGCTCGAGCGCACGCCACGCCCTGTCGCGCATTAGTGCGCCGAGATCACGACGTTCGCGATCAGGCCGGTCGCGATGGCGGCGAGCACGTAGTCGCCGTTGACGCCCACCCAGTGATAGCCGCGCGGCGGCGCCGAAAGACCATGGCCGTGCCAGTCGTCCACGACGTAGTTGCGGTCGCGGTACTCGCCCGGCAGGCGCTCGCCCTTGTGCCAGTCCGAATGCGGGACCGGGCCGCCCGGACGGCCGATGGACGCGTCGTGCATGGGTGCGCCGCGACCCGGTTGGCCGTGCGCGGGACCGCCGTGGGGCGCGCCGTGGCCGCCAGGACCGCCATGCTGATCGCCGTGTTGATCCGGACCATGGGGTTGCGCGAACGCCGTCGCGGACGCGCTCAGCATGGCTACGAGAACGCAGCGCGCAATCGTCTTTCGATTCATCGTTATCCTCGTGATGGACAGTTGCAGGTGTCGGTCGATCGCTATCGGGCAGGGCTCGTGGTGTCCGCCTGCCGCAGCGAACCGTTGGCGTAAGCAGAAAGCATGCCGCGCCTGACGGCCCGCATAGCGCAGTCACCATAACCGATCGCCATGAAAAAAGCCGGGCGGCTTGCACAGCGCCCGGCTCGTTCGATGACAACGTATTACAACGCGCGATCAGAAGTCCACTTGCGCGGAGAGCAGCACGGTGCGCGGCGCGGCGTTCGTCACGTAGGTGCCCTGCTGGATCCAGTAGCGGCTGCCGAACAGGTTCTCCACATTGGCGCGGAACACCACGTCCTTCGAGGCCACGCGCGTGGCGTAACGCAGACCGACGTCGTAACGCGTCCACGCGGGCAGACGCAGCGCGTCGCTCGAATCGTAGTACTGCGCGCCCGTGTGGATGATGCGGCCGTTCACGCTCAGACCCGCCACCCACGGCAGATCGTAGTCGGCGCCCAGGTTGAAGGCGAACTTGGGCACGCCGCCCGGCGCGTTGCCGTCCTGCGTGCCGCCCGCCGTGCCCGAGACCTTCGGGTCGTAGAACGTCGCGCTCGCCATCAGGCGCAGGCTGCGGAACACTTCGCCGTAAGCGGAGAGTTCGAGGCCGCGCACGCGGGTCTTGCCGTTGTAGCCGTAGACGTTGGTAACGGGATCGGTCACGCCGTTGGGCTGGGCGATCTGGAAGATCGCGGCCGAAGTCATCACGCGGCCCCAGTCGGCCTTCACGCCCGCTTCGTACTGATTCGACTTGTACGGCGCGAACACCTGGCCCGCGTTCGCGGTGCCGGCCGGCGCCGAGCCGCCGTTCGAGAGACCCGACGTGAAGTTGCCGTACACCGAGACGTTCGAGAGCGGCTTGATGACGATACCCGCGAGCGGCGAGATCGCCTGCTGGTCGAGCGTGTCCTGGCGCAGGCCCGTGCCCACGTCGTAGTCGTCCACGCCGATCGTCTGGCGGCGGAAGCCGCCCGTGATCAACAGACGGTCGTTGAAGAACGACATCGTGTCGATCACCTGCTGGCTGTTCAGGCGCGTTTGCGAGCTGCGCTGCGCGTCGCCGCGCGGCACGTCCACGGGCAGCAGCGGCGTCGGGCTATACAGATTCGACGCCACCGAGTCGGTCGCGTTCGCGTAGAAGTAACCGACCTCCTGGTTCAGGCTCGTGAAGCCCGTGACCAGCGTGTGCTTGACGCCGAACGTGTCGAAATGAAAGCGCACGCCCGCGTCGACGGTCTTGGTGCGCGTGTACTGATCGTAATAGCCGTTCGTGACGGTGAAGTCGCCCGCCGAGGTCATGCCGTTCGCGAACGGGAAATTCTGCGCCGAGGTGCCGTAGTGCTCGCCCGCCGCGCCGTACACGGTCACGTGCGGGTTGATGTCGTATTCGGCGCGCGTCATGACGGCCGTATCGCGCAGCTTGAGCTTCGAGCCGGGATACAGGTTGTTGTACGCCGAGGGCACGGCGGGCACGGCCGTCGCGCTGCCAAAGCCGATCTGCGAGCGCAGTTCGTCGGTGTTCTCGGAGACGTTGTACGCGTCGAGCGACCAGCGGAACTGCTTGCCGCGATAGTCGAGCGCGACCGAGCTGTCGCCCTGCAACTGGTTGCCGTGCGCGATGCCGGTCTGACCGTCCTTGATCTGACCGTTGAAGCGAATGCCCCACTGGCCTTCGTCGCCGAAGCGGCGGCCCACGTCGGCGTCCATGCCGAACTGGCCTTTCGACTGATAGAGCGCGGTCAGACGCGTGAGCGGTTCGTCGTCGGCGCGCTTGGTGACGATGTTGATCGCGCCGCCCACGCTGCCGCCCGGGCCCATGCCGTACTCGAGCGAGCCCGGCCCTTGCAGCACTTCCACGCGCTCCAGCAGGTTCACGGGCACGCGCGCCGCCGAGACCATGCCGTACAGACCGTTGAGCGCGACATCGGTCGCCTGCACGTCGAAGCCGCGAATCTGGAACACGTCGCCGAAGCCGCCGCTGCTCTGCTCCGTGCGCACCGAGGCGTTGTTCACGACGATGTCGCCGATCGTGCGCGCCTGGGTGTCGCGAATCATCTCGTCGGTGTAGTTGGTCGTGGCGAACGGCTGATCCATCACGTTGGCCGTGCCGAGCACGCCGACACTGCCGCCGCGCGCCACCTGGCCGCCCGCATAGGGCGCGGGCAATTCGCCGGGTGCGGCAGCGGCCTTCACGACCACGGCGGGCAGCACCGTCGATTGACCGTTCGCTTGTGCGTTCGCCGGGGTTTGCGCCTGAGCGGACTGAGCGGCTGCGCTACCTTCGGTGGACGCGGCCGGCGCGGTTTGCGCGTACGCGCTCGCCTGCAACGCCGTGGCGGCGGCAAGGCCAATGAACAGCCGCTCGACGGCCGAGGCCAGCGCGGTGCGCCGGACGATCTTGTGTTGCATACCCCGTTGCGACATAACCTGGTTCTTCTTCCTGATATCGATAAAAGAGCCGCACGGCGCGAAACGGCATGCTCGATGGCAAGTGACGGCCGCGTGCGAATAAGAATCGTTATCGATTGTAAGATGCAAAATACATTGCGCCCACAACAATCTGACTTTTTTCCGTCGGATTGTGGTGACGAGACCACGTTTCGGGGCGAGATCAAGCCGCCGCGCGCTGATCTCGGCGTCATGACGCCGACGAAGCCACTGAACGGCGTGACGCGCACCGCGCCAAGCCACCCGAGGACGCCACGTCCCTTAAGCTATCGGCTTGGGACGGGGCCTGGCGATCCGTCGCCGTTTACGCAACGAGATCGCCCAGCCAACGCGTAAACCCTTATTTTTACTCCGTCTATTCTCAACCTATACTTTGTCTACAGTTTGTAGACACACGAAACATGTCCAGACAGAAGCTACAGCCGGCCACCGAGGAAACCGATTCGGGCCCGTCGGCGGATCGAAAAACCGTGATGGCGGAGACGCTCCGGCGCCGCATCGTCAGTATGGAGATCGCGCCCGGCGCGGCCCTCGACGAGCTGGCGCTAGCCGACGAGTTCGGCCTGTCCCGGCCGCCAGTGCGTGAACTGCTGCGCCAGATGGCGGCCGAGGGCTATCTCGAACTCGAGCCGAACCGTCCGGCGCGCGTCTCGCCCATGAGCTATCAGTCGCTGCGCAGCTTCTTTCTCGCCGCGCCGCTCATCTACGTCGCGACAACGCAACTGGCCGCCAGCAACGCCACGCCCGACGAGATCGACCGGCTCAAGCAGATCCAGGCGCAATTCCGCACCTCGATCGAAGAAAACGACGTGCAATCGCGCGTGCTGCACAACGACGCGTTTCATCACGCGATCGGCCACATGGCGCGCAATACGTATCTGATGCCCAGCCTGCGCCGCGTGCTGATCGACCATGCGCGGCTCGGCAAGCTGTTCTACCGCGCGCCGGAAACGAGCGACATGCAGCGCGATATGGAAAAGGCCGTGCAGCAGCACGACCAGATCATCGAGGCGATCGCGGCGCGCGACGCGCAGGCCGCGGGCGAACTGGTGCGCAGCCATATGGAGCTGTCGCGCCGGCGCATGGCCGAGTATGTGATTCCGGAAGGCTTGAACGTAGCCGTCCAGTTTTAACCGCCACGCGGCGCGGCGCACGCTTTCCCTGCGTGCGCCGCCAGCCCGGGGCGGGTGGTTCAACACGAGCGATATTGGAATTCAGGAATGCTTAAGGTTACCTCGCTGCCCTCGGACGACAAGATGTGCGGCTGGTATCACACCAGCCCGTCTCGAACGCCGCGCCCCGGCCACACGGGCGAAACGCATGCGCGCTGGGCCGTGGTCGGCGCGGGATTCACGGGCCTCGCCGCCGCGCGCCAGCTCGCGCTCAATTTCCCCGACGACGACATCGTGCTCGTAGACGCCCAGGAAGTGGGCTTCGGTACCTCGGGCCGCAACGCGGGCTTCGCGATCGACCTGCCGCACGACATTGGCGCGGACGACTATATCGGCGACATTCCCACCGCCAAGACCACGCTCAAGCTGAATCTGCTCGGCCAGACGATCCTGCGCGATCTCGTCGACGAACACGGCATCGACTGCCATATGACGGCTTCGGGCAAGTATCAGGCGGCGGTCGAAGATCGGGGCGTGGCCGTGCTCGACGCCTACCGGCGTGGGCTTGACAAACTTGGTCAGCAGTACGAAGTGATCGAAGGCGCCGCGCTGCCGGAACACATCGGCACGTCGTTCTATCGCAAGGCGCTGTTCACGCCGGGCACCGTGCTCGTGCAGCCCTCGGCGCTCGTGAAAGGGCTCGCCGACTGCCTGCCGCCCAACGTCACGCTCTACGAAGGCACCGCGATCACCGACGTCGAATACGGCGAGAAGATCGTGCTCGCGCACCGCCACGGCCGCATCACGGCGGACCAGCTGGTGCTGGCGAACAACGCCTTCGGCATGCGCTTCGGCTTTCTCGAACGCACCATGCTGCCCGTGTTTCTCTATGCAAGCCTGACCCGGCCGCTTACGAACGCGGAGCAGGCGCAGCTCGGCGGCAAGCCGTTCTGGGGCGTGATTCCGGCGGACCCGTTCGGCAGCACGCTGCGCCGCACGCACGACAACCGCATTCTCGTGCGCAACAGTTTCAGCTTCAACCCCGACGGCCGGCCGAAAACGTCATACCTTTCGCGGTTCGCCGACCGCCACCGGCTTTCGTTCGAGCGGCGCTTCCCGATGCTGCCCGAGGTCGAATTCGACTACACGTGGAGCGGTTCGCTCGCGCTCGCGCAAAACCACAAGGGCTTTTTCGGTCAGCTCGCGCCCAACGTGTACGGCGCGCTCTGCTGCAACGGCCTGGGTATCACGCGCGGCACGGTCACGGGCACCCTGCTCGCCGACTGGCTCGCGAACCGGCGCACGGCGCAACGCGGCGAGCTGATCGATTTTCTGCTCGCGACTTCGGGGCCGAACAAGGCGCCGCCCGAGCCGTTCCTCTCCATGGGCGTGAACGCCACGCTCTGGTGGGGACAGCGCAAGGCGGGACTCGAAAGCTAGCACGCTTCACCACGGTGGATTCGCCGCTCGAGCGAACCGCCGCAACCGACTCGTTTTGGGACGCAGCACGGCATGGCGCACGCCAGGCACCGTTGCGCCCATCCACATGGAAGGAGACAGGCAATGTCGAAGCATCGTTTATCCATTGAAGACGTACCCCTCAATGGCTTTCATCAGCTGCTCACCATCCGCTCCAGCGGCGGCTGGCTCATGGACGGTTACGTGCTGAGCATTATCGGCGTGGCGATGGTGCAGTTCTCCGCCGCGCTCGGACTCACGAGCTTCTGGGAAGGCATGGTCGCGGCTTCGGCGCTGATCGGCATTTTCTTTGGCGGGTTCATCGGCGGCTGGCTTTCGGATCGCATGGGCCGCCAGAAGCCGTACTTCTTCGGACCGGTGATCTTCTTCGTGTGCTCGCTCGCGCAATTGTGGGTGCAGTCGGGCGAGGCGCTGTTCGTGCTGCGCTTTCTGATCGGCATTGGCGTGGGCATCGAATATCCGGTGGCGGGTTCGCTGCTGGTCGAATTCATGCCGCGCAAGTATCGCGGCCCGCGCCTCGCCATGCTCACGATCATCTGGTTCCTCGGCGCGGCGCTCGCCTATATCGTCGGCAATCTGATCCTGAGCACGGGCAATCCCGACGCCTGGCGCTGGGTGCTCGCGAGTCCCGCCGTGATCGGCCTCGCGCTGTTCGCGGTGCGCATCGGCACGCCGGAGTCGCCGCGCTGGCTCCTCAGCAAGGGCCGCGCCGCCGAGGCCGAAGCCGTCATCAAGAAGGTCTACGGCGCCGCGTTTTCGCTCGACAACCTGCCCGAGGAACACACGGAAAAGAAAATCACGCTGTGGGCACTGCTGCACTCGGGCTACGGCAAACGCATGTTGTTCGTCACGGTGTTCTGGAGCTGCTCGGTGATTCCCGTGTTCGCCGTGTATTCGTTCGCGCCGCGCGTGCTGCAGGCGCTGCATCTGACTGGCCAGTGGGAATCGCTCGGCTCGGTGGCGATCACGCTGCTGTTCGTGGTGGGCTGCATCCTGGCGACCCGCGTCATCAATACGCTCGGCCGCCGCGCGATGGTGATCCACAGCTTCCTGTGGTCCGGTCTCGCACTGCTCGCGCTGGGAGCCTGCTCGAACGGCGCGGCCATGCTGATTCTCGTGCTGTTCGGCGCGTACGCGGTCTTGATTGGCGGCGCGCAGGTGCTCCAGCTCGTGTATCCGAACGAAATTTTCCCGACCGACATTCGCGCGTTCGCCGTGGGCATGGGCGCATCGCTCTCGCGGATCGGCGCCGCCGTGGGCACCTGGCTCGTGCCGATCGCGCTGAACACGATCGGCATCGGCAACACGATGTATGCGGCCGCGGCCGTGTCGTTCGTCGGTCTCGCCGCCTCGCTGGCGCTCGCGCCGGAAACGCGCTCGCTGAGCCTGCAGGAAGCGGCTTCGCTGAATCACTGAACTCACTCGCAGGCGCGCGGCGTTTCAGGCCGTGCGCTTCTCAACTCCACTTTCTGCAACTCCACTTTCTTCGCGGAATAATCCACCATGAAATTCGAAGGCATCTACACCCCGGCCATCACCCCGCTGAACGCGCAAGGCCAGATCGACAAAATCGCGTTCGCCGAGGTACTCGAGTCGCTGATCGCGGCACGCGTGCACGGCATCATCATCGGCGGCTCGACGGGCGAGTACTACGCGCAGACCGCGCAGGAGCGCTTCGATCTGGGCGCGTGGGCGAAGGAAGTGATCGGCTCGCGCGTGCCGCTCATCATCGGCACGGGCGCCATTCGCACCGAAGATTCGGTCGAGTACGCAAAAGCCGCGAAGGCGATCAAGGCCGATGCGATTCTCGTCGGCTCGCCGCCCTACGCGCTGCCCACGCAGCAGGAAAACGCCGCGCACGCGCTCGCGATCGACCGCGCCGCCGACCTGCCCGTCATGCTCTACAACTACCCCGGCCGCATGAGCGTCTCGATGAACGCCGAGTTCTTCGACCTCGTGTTCGCGCAGTCGAAGAACTTCGTCGCGATCAAGGAAAGCTCGGGCGACATGGGCCAGTTGCACCGGCTCGCGCGCCAGTACCCGAACCTGAGCGTGTCGTGCGGCTGGGACGACCAGGCGCTCGAATTCTTCGCGTGGGGCGCGCGCAGCTGGGTGTGCGCGGGCTCGAACTTCCTGCCGGCCGAACATATCGCACTGTACGAAGCGTGCGTCGTGCAGAAGGATTTCGACAAGGGCCGCCGCATCATGTCGGCGATGCTGCCGCTCATGGACTTCCTCGAAACCGGCAAGTTCGTGCAGTCGATCAAGTACGGCTGCGAAATCGCGGGTCTGCGCACGGGCGGCGTGCGCGCGCCGTTGCAAGCGCTCGACGAAGCGCAGCAAGCCACGCTGCGCGACATCGTCGCCGCACTCAAGCGCGAAGTGGCCGCGGCCAGCGGCAGCGCGGGAGGCCGTGCCTGATGACGCAACTGCTCTCCGCCCAGCAATACGCGGCACTCGCGGCGAAGCTGCGTTTGCCCACGCAGGCCTTCGTCGACGGCAAGTTTCAGCCGGCGCGCTCGGGCGCCACGTTCACGAGCGTGAATCCCGCGACCGACGCGCCGCTCGCGCAAATCGCCGCGTGCAATAGCGACGATGTCGATTTCGCCGTCGCCCGCGCACGCGCCGCGTTCGACGACGGCCGCTGGCGCTCGCTTGCGCCGTCGCGCCGCAAGAGCGTGCTGCTCAAGTTCGCCGATCTGCTCGAACAGCATGCGCACGAACTCGCGACGATGGAAAGCCTCGACAGCGGCAAGCCGATTCGCGAATGCCAGAACACCGACGTGCCGGAGACGATCCACACGATCCGCTGGCACGCCGAACTCATCGACAAGATCTACGACAACACCGCGCCCACGGGGGCGAACGCGCTCGCGCTCGTCGTGCGCGAACCGATCGGCGTGGTCGGGCTGGTGCTGCCGTGGAATTTCCCGCTGCTGATGCTCGCGTGGAAGATCGGTCCGTCGCTCGCTGCCGGTTGCTCGATCGTGGTGAAGCCTGCGAAGGAAACCACGCTCACGGCCCTGCGCGTGGCCGAACTCGCGCACGAAGCGGGTGTGCCCGCGGGCGTGTTCAACGTGCTGCCGGGCGGCGGCAAGGAAGTGGGCGAACCGATCGGCCGCCACGCCGGCATCGACATGGTCAGCTTCACGGGATCGACGGAAACCGGCCGCCGCTTTCTCACCTACGCGGCCGAATCCAACCTCAAACGCATCGTGCTCGAATGCGGCGGCAAGAACCCGGCCGTGGTGTTGCGCGACGCGCAGGATCTCGACGCGGTCGCGCAGCACGTGGTCAACGGCGCGTTCTGGAACATGGGCGAAAACTGCTCGGCCTCCTCGCGGCTGATCGTGCATGCCGAAATCAAGGACGCGCTGCTCGAACGCATCGGCGCGCAGATGCGCGACTGGTCGATGGGCGACCCGCTCGATCCCGAGCACAGGCTGGGCGCGATGGTGAGCAAGGCCCACTTCGAGAAAGTGCGCTCGTATCTGGAACATGCGGCCGCTGAACGCATGCGCGTGAAGTTCGGCGGCGACACGCGCGGCGGCGTGTTCGTCGAGCCGACCGTGGTGGACGAGGTGGCGGCGTCGAACCGGCTGTTCCAGGAGGAGATCTTCGGGCCGGTGCTTTCGGTCACCTCGTTCACGGAGATCGACGAAGCCATCGCCTTGGCCAACGACTCTGTTTATGGCCTCGCGGCCTCGGTGTACACGAGCGACCTCAATCACGCCATTCGCGTTTCGCGCGAGATTCGCGCGGGCGTGGTGACCGTGAACTGCTTCGGCGAAGGCGACGTGACGACGCCGTTCGGCGGCTACAAGCAGTCGGGTTTCGGCGGCCGCGACAAGTCCGTGTGGGCGCACGACCAATACACCGAAATCAAGACCATCTGGATCGACGTGCCCTCGTATTACGCCTAGCGCGCTCCGGTCGCGGTATCCTTCCAGATTGCTTTCCCGATGGCCGCGACCGGCCATTCGTCCCGGCAAGCCGATTATTCGACGTTTCAAAGAAGCAGGCAGAAAAGCATGACGAGCAAGAAAAAAGCAACGCTGATCGGACTTATCGCCGTACTGCTGTGGGCGTCGATCGTCGCGCTCCTGCGCGGCGTGAGCGAAAGTCTCGGCGCAACGGGCGGCGCGGCCATGGTGTATTCGGTGGCCTCGGTGTTCCTCGTATTCACCGTCGGCTTTCCGAAACTGCGCGAATTTCCGCGCCGTTATCTGCTCTGGGGCAGCGTGCTGTTCGTCGCTTACGAACTCTGTTTATCGCTTTCCATTGGCTATGCGAATAACGGCCGTCAGGCGATCGAAGTCGGCATGGTCAATTATCTCTGGCCGACATTCACGCTGGTTTCCGCCATTCTGTTCAATAAGCAACGCGCGAATTGGCTGGTCGTGCCGGGCTTCGTTTTGTCGATGCTCGGCATCTGCTGGGTGCTGGGCGGCGACCAGGGTCTCGATTTGCCCGGCATGCTTGCCAATGTGAAAGACAATCCGCTCAGTTACGGCCTCGCTTTTCTCGGCGCGTTTATCTGGGCGGCGTATTGCACGGTCACGGCGCGCATTGCCCAAGGCAAGAACGGCGTGACGCTGTTCTTCATGCTGGTTTCGCTGGTGCTGTGGGTCAAATACGCGACGGAAGGCGGCGGCGCGATGCATTTCGATCTGCACGCCATCGTGTATCTGTTGCTGGCCGCCTGCGCAATGGGATTCGGCTATGCCGCCTGGAACGTGGGCATTCTGCACGGCAACGTCACGGTGCTCGCGGGCGCGTCGTATTTCATTCCGGTGTTTTCGGCCGCGATTGCGGCCGTGCTGTTGCATGCGCCGCTCTCGTTGCCCTTCTGGCAAGGCGCGGTGATGGTGTGCGGCGGGTCGATCCTGTGCTGGATCGCCACGCGCAGCCGCCGCGACGACGTGGCCTTGCGTATGGAAGCAGAAAAAGGCTCGTAAGACACACGCGGCGGAAAACCGAATACGCTTTCGGAACCAGAAATGACATCGCGCACCGCACGCTTTATCCAGTAACGATAAAGCGAGGGTGCGCGTAGGTATTACGACCGGACCGCGGCGGAACCGCAGTAAAGCCGTGCCGAGACTTAAGCGGCCGGCGTCGTTTCCGGCGTGTTCACCACGGCCGGCGCCGCCGCCGGAGCCGCGGCCGGTGCAACGCTAGCCGGTGCGCTCGCAGGCGTCTTCTTCACGGCCGGGCCCTTACGGGCGACCACTTTCTTCGCGGCCTTTTGCGGTGCAGCCTGTTCGGCGGCTGGCTTCGCAACCGCCTTCTTCGCGACCGTTTTCTTCACAACCGCTTTCTTCGCGACAGCCTTTTCGGCGACAGCCTTCTTGGCCACGGCCTTCTTCGCTACCGGTTCTTTGACCGCGGCAGTCTTCGGAGCGGTCTTGGCGGCGGTCTTCACTGCGGCCTTTTTAGCTGCGGCTTTCTTTGCCGGAGCAGCCGGCTTCGTCGCCTTCGCTACCTTCGCACCCGCCGTTGCCGCGGCACCGTCAGCCTTGGCGATCAGAAACTTCGTGCGATCCTTCGCGCCCGCCAGCCATGCCGGCGCCGGACCGCGACCGCTCCACGTGGCGCCCGACTTCGGGTCGCGATACAGCGCCGGTTGCGGGCCGCGCACATAGTTACCCGCAGCCGCCGACGCCTTTTTCGCCGGCGCCGCGCTCTTCACGCCGCCGTCGACCAGAAACTTCGAGCGGTCCTTCGCGCTGGCGATCCAGCCCGGCGCGCGGCCATGACCCGACCACGTTGCGCCCGACTTCGGATCGCGATACTTCGCCACCGCGCCCGTGCTTTTCGCAGCCGCCGCGGAACCCGGCTTGCGACCACGACGCTTGCCTGCATGAGATTCGATATCGCCGAGCGTCACGCCATGTTTATGCATCAGGTCGCGAATCTTTTCGAGCACGGCCGAAGATTTCGTAACGGCCAATGCTTCGGCTTGTGCCTGAAGCTTTGCGATTTTTGCCTGGATCGATTCGAGCGTCGCCATTGCGTAACTATCCTTTTTGTTTATTCCTTGTTCAGGAACTCAGTGAATTTGACGCACTATGCCACATCGCGCGATGAAATGTGGCGTTTCGGTGTTATGCCGGCGAAAAAACTATCGCGCCATGATTCATTGCCTGCGCAAATGAACGATTGAATCGATAAGTCTGGCCGTTAATAGTCAGCTCATTGCCACCCGAATGGGTGGCTTCCAGAATCTTTCCGACCATCGCATTACGAATGACACCACAGCGTTTCCAGTCAGTGGATTCCTCTCCGGCATCGCCGAGCCAGACATCGCTTTTCTCACTGCCGGAGCGCACCAGAATGAGGTTGGCGCCCGCGTCCAGCGAGCGCTCCAGCCATTCGGCAAGCGTCATCAGCGCTTCTGTTTCAGCATCGATCGGTCCGCGATTCGACGAGTCCATACATTACCTCGGTAGTGGCAGCGGCATGCGTGCATCCGGCGATGCACATCCCTTCGCGCATCGTACCCGAGTCGCGCTCGCCATGGATTACCAGAGTCCGCTCGAATACCATCGTCACCGAATGCAAAAATGCCCCGAAGTCACTCGGGGCATTTCGGCGTATTACAGCGCGGTTGGCGTTGGCACTGCGAAACCCAGCCGGCAATTAAACCGCCACTTTCATTGCGCCGGTTGTCCCGCGGCTTCCAGAATGAGATTCGCGACCTGTTGCGGATGAGACAGCAGCGAAACATGGCTCGAATCGACTTCTATCGTGTGCGCTTTCATACGCTGCGCCATGAAGCGTTCGAGATCGGGATTGATCGTACGGTCTTCGGTCGAGACGGCGTACCAGGTGGGTTTGTCGTGCCAGGCGGCCACGGTCGTTTTGGCCATGGTGATCGCTCGGCCCATCGGCTGTTGCACGGCGTAGTAAGTTTCGGCCTCGGCCGCGGGCAAATCGCCCGCAAAGTCTTTCACGAACGCCTGCTCCGAAAGCTTGCCGTAGTCGCCCGACCATTGCAGACCCGCCGAAGCGGGCGCGGCCGCGAACTTGTGCGTGAGCGCCGGATAATCTTCGCCCGCGTCGGGCGCGCGCGCCGCGATGTACACGAGGCCGGACACCTTGGGGTCGTCGCCGGCCTGGCTGATGACCATGCCGCCGTACGAGTGCGCGACGAGCAACGCCGGGCCGTCCTGCTGCGCGAGGGCGCGCTTCACCGCGTCGACGTCGGCGTCGAGCGAGGTCGTGGGGTTTTGCACCGAGGTCACGTGCAAGCCTTTGGCCTGCAAGAGCGGAATGACTTTCGCCCAGCTCGACCCGTCGGCATACAGACCGTGCACGAGCACGACGTTCTTGACCGGCGTGCCGAGGGCGGGGTCGGCCCACGCGGCATGGCCCGCGAGTGCGACGGAAAGTGCGAGTAATGCCTTGGCGGCCAGGCGGAATTGCATGTCATTCTCCTTGTAGCGGGGTGGTGGTCTCGCGCTCAATGGCGCGTCACTGGCACTAACACGGCGTCGTGCGGCTTATTCCAGAGAATTTTCACGAGACTCATTGCGCGCGAGGCCGGCTCATGTCGACCGAGAAGCGAAGTCGAATTGATTGGCGCGCTCGTCATCGTCTATTTACTTAGCCATCCCAATCATTTTTCCCACACGTAAGCGCATCGGGCCACGCATCTGGAATCGCTCGGGAGAAAAATAGGGTCACGCTGTCATGCAAGATTCACGCTCGCGGGCATGCCGCTCGCGTGATAGCCGGGCGGCGCGTCGGCACAACGAGCGCTCTCTTCCTTTCCTGCAAGGACCTGACATGCTCGCTCACTTTGCTCCGTCGTCGGCCGTGATCGTCGCGATGCTCGTCGTGTGTCTCGTCATGGTGCTCGCGTTCGAGGCAAGCAATGGCTTTCACGACTCGTCGAACGCGGTCGCCACGGTGATCTACACGCATTCGCTACAGCCGGTTCAGGCAGTGGTCTGGTCCGGCGTGATGAATCTGATCGGCGTGCTGGTGGGCGGCATTTCCGTCGCTTATGCGCTCGTCGAAATCCTGCCGCCCGATGTGCTTACGCCCCCCGACGGCGCGCCCGCCGTGCCGATGCTCGTCGCCATCTTCGCTTCGGCGCTGTTCTGGAACGTGCTCACGTGGGCCTTCGCGATTCCCAACAGCAGCTCGCACTGCGTGATCGGCTCGCTGATCGGCGTGGCCGCCGCCGACGCGCTCATCAAGTCGCGCAGTCTCGCGCAAGGCGTGGACTGGCATCAGATCTCGACGGTGCTCAAAGGGCTCGCGATCTCGCCCGTGCTGGGCTTCTTCATCGCGGGCGGCCTCTATCTCGCGCTACGGCTCATCGTGCGCAAAGGTCACCTGCTCGAACCGCCGAAGGAGAACCAGCCGCCGGTCTGGTGGCTGCGCGCTCTGCTCGTGCTGACCTGCACGACCGTGAGTTTTTCGCATGGCACCAACGACGGCCAGAAAAGTATCGGCCTCATCATGCTGACGATCATCGGCTTGCTGCCGGCCACTTATGCGCTCAATCCCGGCGCGGCCGAACAGATGGCGAAGCTGCCCGCTTACGCCACGCAGGCCGAGCCGCTGATCGCCGCGTATGGCGACGACATCAAGGCGCAAGGGCTCGCCGCCGCGCAGGCGCTCGCGCGCGCCCAGCCGCAACTTGCGCATCAGGCCGAGGAGCTACGCGCCGATCAACCGGCGGTCGACGGCGAACGCGCGACGCGCTCGCAGTTGCGCGGCTATGTCTACGACGTGGTTTCGCAGATGAAGTACGTGAGCGAGCAGTCGAGCGTGCCCGCCCCGCAGCGCGCGCAAGCGAAGCAATTGCTCAAGTCGATGAGTCTGCCGGTGGAATACGCGCCGTGGTGGGTGCGTTTGCTGAGCGCCATCTGTCTGGGCGCGGGCACGATGGTGGGCTACAAGCGCGTGGTGCGCACGCTCGGCGAGCGGCTCGGCCGCCAGCACATGACGCCGGGCCAGGGCGCGGCCGCCGAACTCGTGGGTTCGGCGCTGATCGGCACGGCGGGCTTCACGGGCTTGCCGGTGAGCACGACGCACATCATCACCTCGGGTATCGCGGGGACGATGGCCGCGAGCGGCCAGGGTGTGCAAGGCGGCATGATCGTGCGCATCATCCTGACCTGGCTCATCACGCTGCCCGTGACGATCGGGCTCTCGGGCTTACTGTTCTATTTACTGGCGGGAAACTTCTAGGCGATCGACGGCCTGCCGAAAACCGGAAGGGCGACGAAAAAACAACGAAATACCCGTGCGCCGTTCAGGTTGTCGCGCCTTGCAGCGCTTCCTGGCAGAGCACCATCATGCGCTGAACCATGGTGGACGATTCGTTCAGATCCATGTCGTCGGTAAAAAGTACGGAGACGCTCGACAGGCGCACCGCCACGCCCGCGTCGAGCAGATCGTCGCGGGCGATCTTCAGCGCGAGCTGACCGAGCAGCACGCGGTCGAGCCAGTGCATCGTCGCGTTCTGTTTGCGCAGCCAGCGATGCGTGCATTCGACCACGTGATCGACACGCCACTCCTGCGTGAGCGCATACGAACCCGCGGCGATCGCCACCAGAAAACACAGCAGCTCGGGGCGCGCGCTCGTGGTGTCGGTGAATTCGAGTTTCATCGTGTAACGTCCCTAAATGCGGTCTCTCGTTGCGATACGTCGCGTGTTGGGCACGGCGGCGGCGCGAGAGGGATTTGACTCTGTTGCGCGCCAATCCGATAAGTTCCGCGGCCCGGCTTCGATTCACGCATGGTCCACTATCTGAGGCCAAAAATGCGTGCGTCAACCCACGAGAGGAACCGGCGAGCCTCGCCGCCTTGCTTGCCGCACATCCATGGCAACCTTCACGCCAACATTCACGGCGGCGACAATCAAAGGTAGCGCAAACCCGCGACGCGTGCAGTCACGCAGGGCGGCGTTATGCCTGCGCTAACGGCGCGCGCTGGCCTTTCCTGAAAGACGTTCGTAAACCCATTCGTGAATTGCCGAAACTTCGCCTGGGATTTACCCGAAGACGGCATGTTTTCTTTTTGACTCGCTTCCTTTATTCAGGTTGATTGCGTATCTTGTCTAGACAAGCTGCAAGGCGCCTGACAGTGCGCCTCCCGTCAGATTTCATCCGGCTCAATCACAGGAGTGTCGTCATGCGGTCGATGTACAGCAAGTTGGCTAGAGGACTTATGAGCGCCGCCGTCGGCGCGGCGCTGTGCGGGGTCGCGCAGGCGAAAGACGTGACGATCGCGTTCGAAGGCGGCTACGCCCCCTGGAACCTCACGCTACCCGGCGGCAAGCTCGGCGGCTTCGAGCCGGAACTGGCGGAAAACCTCTGCGCGCGTGCCCAACTGAAGTGCAATTTCGTCGCGCAGGATTGGGACGGCATGATTCCCGGTCTGCAAGCCGGAAAGTTCGACGTCCTGATGGATGCGATCTCGATCACGCCCGAGCGCGAAAAGATTCTCGCGCTTTCGAAGCCGTATGCGTCCACGCCCGCGACCTTCGCCGTGACCGACACGAAGATCCTGCCGAAGGCGAGCGCCGCCACGCCGCCGCTCACGCTCGCCAACGACGACAAATCCAACGTGCCCGCCGTACAGGTGCTGCGCACCGCGCTCAAGGGCAAGACCATCGGCATCCAGTCGGGCACGGTCTACACGCGCTTCATCAACGAAAACTTCAAGGACGTGGCGTCGATCCGCGTCTACAAGACCTCGCCGCAACGCGACCTTGATCTGGCCAACGGCCGGATCGACGCATCGTTCGACGACGTGACCTACTATGCCGCCAATGCGGACAAGAAAGACGCCACGCCCACGGTCACGGCCGGCCCGCTGATCGGCGGCCCGATCTGGGGTCCGGGCGAAGGCCTCGCGTTCCGCAAGCAGGACGCGGCGCTCAAGGCGAAGTTCGACGCGGCGATCACGGCCGCCATTGCCGACGGCACCGTGAAGAAGCTCTCCGAAAAGTGGTTCAAGACCGACGTGACGCCCGCGCACTGAGCGGCGCGGCGCACGCACGACACGGGCGCGCCAGCGGCCCGTGCAAGCGCGGCATCGTCGTCATGCGCCGATGCCGCGCAACCTGACGCTTCAAGAGGTGGTGCAATGGCTCTTTTGCAAATGCTCGGTTTCGGCTCGGAAGGCTGGGGCGGCGTGCTGCTGCTCGGCGCGCTCATGACCGTCGCGCTGACGATCGCCGCGCTCGCGATCGGCGCGGTGTTCGGCGCGCTCGTGGCGGCGGCGAAGCTCTCGCGCTTTCGCACGCTGCGCGTGATCGGCGACTTCTACACCACGGTATTTCGCGGCGTGCCCGAATTGCTCGTGATCTACCTGTTCTATTTCGGCGGCTCCTCGCTGGTTTCGTCGATCGGCCAGTGGTTCGGCGCCGACGGCTTCATCGGCGTGCCGCCCTTCGTGATCGGCGCGTTCGCGGTGGGCATGATTTCGGGCGCGTATCAGGCCGAGGTCTATCGCGCGGCCGTGATCGCGGTGTCGCGCGGCGAACTCGAGGCGGCGCGCGCGATCGGCATGCCCACGCTCGTGATGGCACGCCGCATTCTGATTCCGCAAGTGTTGCGCTTCGCCCTGCCCGGCATCGGCAATGTGTGGCAGCTGAGCCTCAAGGACTCGGCGCTGATCTCCGTCACCGGTCTCGCCGAATTGCTGCGCGCAAGCCAGGTCGCGGCCGGCTCGACGCACGACTACTTCCTCTTCTTCGTCGTGGGCGGCTTGCTCTATCTCGTCATGACGGGCGTGTCGAACCGCGTGTTCGGCCGGGCGGAAGCCATCGTCGGCCGCTCGTTCAAGCGCAACTTCGCACGTAACTGATACGCCGTTCCGGCAAGGCGCCCCCATCATGCACATCGACTTCGACTTTTTATTCGATACGACGCGCCAGCTCGTCGCCGCGGTGCCGACCACGCTCGGGCTGTTCTTCGCCTCGCTCGTGATCGGCGGGCTGCTCTCGCTCGTGATCGTCACGCTGCGCGTGTCGCCGCACTGGCTGCCCAACCGCTTCGCGCGCGCCTACATTCTGGTGTTTCGCGGCTCGCCGCTGCTGATCCAGATGTTTCTCGTCTACTACGGGCTCGGCCAGTTCGGCGTGATCCGCGAAAGTTTTCTGTGGCCCGTGCTGCGCGAGCCCTACGTGTGCGCCGTGCTCTCGCTCGCGCTGTGCACGGCGGGTTATACGGCCGAAATCATTCGCGGCGGTCTGATGGCCGTGCCGGTCGGGCAGATCGAAGCGGGCTACGCCATCGGGCTTTCGGGCTTCTCGCTGCTGCGCCGCGTGATCGGCCCGATCGCGCTGCGCCAATGCCTGCCCGCCTATTCGACCGAAGCCGTGCTGCTCGTGAAGTCCACGGCGCTCGCCAGTCTCGTTACCGTGTGGGAAGTCACGGGCGTCGCGCAGCAGATCATTCAGCAGACCTATCGCACCACCGAAGTGTTCATCTGCGCCGCGCTGATCTATCTGTGCCTCAACTTCATCGTCGTGCGCCTGATCGGGTTGCTCGAACGGCGTCTGTCGCGCCATCTGCGTGCCGCGCCCGCCGTCGCGCCCAGCCCGGCCCCCACGCTCGAAACGCAACGCGCCGCCTCCTGAGCGCGCCTCAATTTTCGGAGAAACGTATGAACGCAGTCGCACCGGTCGCCCTCTCCGTGAGGAACATCCACAAGTCGTTCGGCGAGCATCACGTGCTCAAGGGTATTTCGCTCGACGCGCACGAAGGCGACGTGATTTCGATTCTCGGCGCGAGCGGTTCGGGCAAGAGCACGTTCCTGCGCTGCCTGAATCTGCTCGAAATGCCCGACGACGGCGAAGTCGCGCTCGCGGGCGAAACGCTCAAGATGAAGCGCCGCCGCGACGGCAAGATGCAGCCCGAAGACCGCCGCCAGGTCGACCGCGTGCGCTCGCAGCTCGGCATGGTGTTCCAGAACTTCAATCTCTGGTCGCACATGACGGTGCTCGAAAACCTGATCGAAGGCCCGATGCGCGTGCTCAAGCGCACGCGCGCCGAGAGCGTGGAGGAAGCCGAGGCGCTGCTCGCCAAGGTCGGGCTCGCCGAAAAGCGTGGCCACTATCCCGCGCATCTTTCGGGCGGCCAGCAGCAGCGCGTGGCCATCGCACGCGCGCTCGCCATGCATCCGAAGGTGATGCTGTTCGACGAACCCACCTCCGCGCTCGACCCCGAACTCGTGGGCGAAGTGCTGCGCGTGATGCGCGCGCTCGCCGACGAAGGCCGCACGATGCTGGTCGTCACGCACGAAATGGGCTTCGCGAAGCACGTGTCGAATCGCGTGATGTTCCTGCATCAAGGTCAGGTCGATTCGGACGGCACGCCCGACGAAGTGTTCGGCGACAGCAAGACCGAGCGCTTCCGCCAGTTCGTGTCGAGCCATCAGGACCGCAACGCGCACTGAATCGACGTACCCGATCGACGTACTCAATCGACGCACTGAATCGACGCATCGGGTCGACCCGGCCAGCCGGCACATTGAATTAACGCATCGCGCCGTACCACGTTTCGAGCAGGAAGCCATCATGTCAGTCATTCGTTCCGCGCGCCCGCTCGACTGGCGCGACCTCTGCGCCGTTGCCGCGGGCGCGCCGCTCACCCTGGCAACGGACGCCCGCGAGCGGATCGGCGCCGCGCGTGCGCTCGTCGAGCAGATCAACGCGCGCGGCATCCGCGCGTACGGCGTCAATACCGGCGTGGGCGCGCTCTGCGACGTGGTCGTCTCGCCGGCCGAGCAGCACGCGCTCTCGCACAACATCCTCATGAGCCACGCCGTGGGCGTGGGCGCGCCGCTCGGGACACAGGAAACCCGCGCGATCATGGCCGCCGCCATCAACAACTATGCGCACGGTCATTCGGGCGTGCGCGTCGAAGTGGTCGAACGCCTCGTCGCGCTGCTCGAAGCCGACTGCCTGCCCGAAGTGCCCGCGCTCGGCTCGGTCGGCTACCTGAGCCACATGGCGCATATCGCGCTCGTCTGCGTGGGCGCGGGTCACGCCCGCTGGCACGGCGAACGCGTGAGCGGCGCCGAGGCGCTGCGGCGGCTCGGGCTCGCTCCGCTCTCGCTCGAAGCGAAGGAAGGCCTGAGTCTCGTGAACGGCACGCCCTGCGTGACCGGCCTCGCCGCGCTCGCGCTCCAGCGCGCGCATTGGCTGCTCGATTGGGCCGATGCCGTGGCGGCCATGAGCTTCGAAAATCTGGGCGGACAGATGGCGGCCTTCGACGCCGCTTCGCTGGCGTATCGCGTCTCGCCGGGGCTGGCGCAGGTGGGCGCGCGCATGCGCGCGGCGCTCGCGGGCAGCGGCCTGCTCGCGGCGGCGCTCGGCCGCCGCACGCAGGACCCGCTCAGCATGCGCACGATTCCGCACGTGCACGGCGCGGCGCGCGACGTGCTCGCCGCCACGGCCGAGGTGGTGAATCGCGAACTCGCCTCGACCACCGACAACCCGATCGTCGCGGGCACGCCCGACGAGCCCCGCGTGTTCTCGCAGGCACACGCCGTGGGCGCCTCCATCGCGCTGGCCATGGACAGCCTCGCCGCCGCCGTCGCGCAGGTCGCGGCGATGGCCGAGCGCCGCCTCGACCGCCTCGTCAATCCGCTCGTGAGCGGCCTGCCCGCGTTCCTCGCCGAGGCGAGCGGCACGCGTTCGGGCTTCATGATCGCGCAGTACACGGCGGCGGCACTGGTCGCGCAAAATCGCCGCGAAGCCGCGCCCGCCAGCCTCGACGGCGGCGTGACCTCGGGATTGCAGGAAGATCACCTGTGCCACGCCACGCCGGCCGCGCTCAAGGCGCTGGCCGTCATCGAAAATAGCAGCCGCATTTTCGGCATCGAATTGCTCGCGGCCGCGCAGGCCTACGACCTGCAGCCGGTTTCCGCCGAACGCGCGCCTTATACGGAAGCGCTCTATGCGAAGGTGCGCGCGGCGCTGCCGCCGTATCGCGACGACCGGCCGCTCGCCGACGACATGGGCCGCGCCTTCCGCATGATCGCCGACGGCGGCCCGCCGCCGTTGCCCGTCTTCACGGCGCCCGCGACGCCCGCCTCGCCTTCCTCGCCGGAAGGCTGGGCGCCCGGCGAGCCCATGGCGATCGCGCACGCGCATACGGCCTCGGCGAATGACGCGATGCCCGGGGTGATGGGCGCGTTCGTCGGCCCGTAGCGCCCCGCGCCTCGGCGCCCGTCACCCCAGTTCCGCACCCAGAAACTCCACGAACGCCCGCACGCGCGCCGAAAGCTGGTGCCGCTGCGGGTACACCGCGTAAATGTCGGCGCCCGGCGTGCGGTACTCGGGCAGCACGACCACGAGCCGCCCATCGGCGAGATACGGCTCGATGTCCCACGCCGCGCGCATGAGAATGCCGTGCCCGTCGAGCGCCCACTTCACGGCGATCTCGCCGTCGTTGGTCGCGAGGTTGCCGTGCACGCGAATCGCCTCGGTCCTGGCATTCGCGCCGCGCTCGCTCGTGAGGCGCCAGACGCCGTACGCTTCGTCGCCCTGACGAATGCCGATGCAGTTGAAGCGCACCAGATCGTGCGGCGACTGGGGCGTGCCGTGCTTCGCGAGGTACGCGGGCGCCGCGCACAGCAGCCGCCGGTTGGCCGCGAGCCGCCGCGCGATCACGCGCGAGTCGGGCGGCTCGCCGAAGCGGATGCACACGTCGTAGCTGTCGTCGGTCAAAGGCGGCGGCGTGACCGAGAGCTGCAACTGCACGGACACCTGCGGATACTTCGCGAGCCTGTGGTTCCCGTCGCGCCAGCGCGCGCTGGCCGCCGCGTGGTTCATGGCCGCCGCGCCCATCTCCACGGCCATCGGCTCGCCCATTTCCGGCGCGATCATGCAATTGCCGCCCCTCTTCGGTCTTGCCGACTGGCAACTGCTCTACGTGCTCGAAGCCGTGCCCGCCGTGCTGCTCGGCTTCGTGGTGCTGCGCCGTTTGACCGATAGTCCGTCGAAGGCGACCTGGCTCGCCGCGGCGGAACGCGACTGGCTGATCGCGAAACTCGCGCAGGAAGCCGCCGCGCGCGAGGCGCAGGGCGGTCACACGAGCGGCGCGTGGAAGGCGCTCAGCGACCCGCGCGTGCTCGCACTCGCGCTGATCTACTTCGGCACCTCGGCGGGTTTGTACACGCTCGGGCTGTGGGCCCCGCTGATGATTCGCCAGTTCGGCTTCAGCGCGTTCGAAACCGGCCTGCTCAACGGCATCCCGAGCCTCGTGGCCGTGGTCGCGATGGTGGCGTGGGCGCGCCGCTCCGACCGCACCGGCGAGCGCACGTGGCACGTGGTCATTCCGTGCGTGCTGGCTTGCGCGGGTTTCATCCTCGCGGGTCAGGCGAGCACGGCGTTCACCATCGTCGGCGCGCTGCTGATCGTGAACGTGGGTATCAGCGCGGCGAAGGCGCCGCTCTGGGCCATGCCCAGCCTGTTCCTCTCGGGCGCGGGCGCGGCGGCCGGTATCGCCACGATCAATTCGCTCGGCAATCTGGGCGGCTTCGTCGGGCCCGCCATGATCGGCTGGCTCAAGCACGAGACGGGCAGTTACGAAGCGGGGCTCTACTTCGTGGCCGCCACGCTCGCAGTGTCCGCCATCGTCACCTTGCTGCTGAGCCGCAAGGGCGGCACGCGCTCCGTGGTGGCGCAGGTCGATCACTGAATCGCCCGGGCAACCGGCGCGACGTCATCGCGGCGACGTCATTGCGATGTCGATGTCGATGTCGATAACGTGACGCGTGTCGCCGCGCAGGCGGCTTCGAAGGCCGCTTGCGCGTATGATCGTCGACGCCACCGCGACACCTTCGCAACAGCCGCGCGCGGATATGGCCCCTGCAACGCCTGCTCTGGAGGTGGACGTGTCCCGCATCGACGATCGCAGCGAAACTCAAGCCGAGGTGCCCGAAGTCATCCGCGCCTTCTATCACGCGTTCGAGCAGCGCGACGTGACGTTGCTGCGCGCCGCCGTCACCGAGGACTGGCAATACCTGCCCACGCTCGCGCCCAATAGCGAAGCCCACGGCGCCGGGCAGATGGCCGCGATCTTCGCGCACATGAGCGCCGCGTTCCCCGACATCCACATCCAGATTCTCGACGTGGTCGCGAACCCGCAGAAAGTGGGCGTGCGCGCGCAGGTGAGCGGCACGCAGGAGGGCGAGCTGTTCGGCATTCAGGGCAGCGCGAAGCCAGTGCGCTTCGCGATTCACTCGTTCCACGAATTGCGCGACGGCCTGATCGCCAGGACCTGGCATCTGGAGGACTGGCTTTCCGTGTTCCAGCAGATCGGCGAATTTCCGGGCGGCACGCGCTAAGGGTTCCGGCGGCGCGATCTCGCCGGCACCACGTTCGACACGCGCTTTGCCGATACCCGCGCGGGCGGCGGCAGCGTGAACGCGATCTTGTTACGATGGACCGCTCTCACGCTTCCTTCGCTCCCTTCACGCCCGCCGCGCCATGACCGACCTGCACGCCTCCTCCGCCCACGCCGCCTCGCCGCCCCAAAACGCCCGCATTACCGCCGATCAAGCCGTCGCGGCCGGCAAGGACTACGCCGAACTCGCCGCCAGCGAGCGCGGCGTGTTCTGGACGCAATTCGATCCCGCCGATAGCGCCACGCGCATTTTCCACGTCCCGAGCGGCGAGCCAGGCGCGGCGCCGCGCTGCCTCACGCCGGACGGTTTCAGCGTGCGCGGGCGCGTCTACGAATACGGCGGCGGCGCGTTCTGCGTCGCGGGCGACACGCTCGTGTTCGTCAACGAAAAGGATCAGCGGCTGTATCGGCAAGCCATAGACGGCGATACCCACGCACCGCTCGCGCTCACGCCCGCAGGCCGCCGCTACGGCGATTTGCGCGCGCATCGCGACCACGTGCTCGCGGTGGAAGAAGACGGCGACACGCATCGCATCGTCGCCATCGCGCTTGAAGACGGCGCGCGCGAAGTGCTCGCCGAGGGCGGCGACTTCTATGCCGCACCCTGCCTCCACGAAACCCGCGAAGGCACCGCGCGCCTCGTCTGGATCGAATGGCAACGCCCGCATCAGCCGTGGACTTCCACGCAGCTGCGCGAACGCGTGCGCGACGCCCGCGGCGCGTGGTCTTCGCCGCGCACGCTCGCGGGCGGCGATCGCATCGAGGCGCTGCAACAGCCGCAGTTCGACGCGCACGGCGCGCTCTGGTGCCTTACCGACCGCGCGGGCTACTGGCAACCGTGGCGCGTGCGAGATGACACGCTCGAAGCGCTGCCTTGCGCGGCCGCCGATCACGCTTCGGCGCCGTGGCAACTCGGCGCGCGCAGCTGGCTCGCGCTCGACGAGGGCGCGAGCTTCGCCACGTGGTTCGACGACGGCTTCGGCGTGCTCGCGCATCGCCTCAACGACGGCACGCACGCCATTGCCTCCGCTTACAGCCGCTTTCACCATCTCGCCGCCGACGCCACGCACTTCTACTGCCTCGCGGCCTCGCCCACCTGCCCCGCCGCCGTGCTCGCCATCGCGCGCGACGATCGTCGCGTGGAAGTCCTCAGCGAAGTCTCGCCAATGCTGCCCGCAGCGCGCATTCCGCAGCCCGAAAGCCTGCGCTTCCCGAGCGGCGATTCGCACGCATACGGCTATTTCTACGCGCCACAAGCGGCTGCCGATACCACCGGGAACGCCACCCCGGCGCCGCCCGTCGTCGTGTTCGTGCATGGCGGCCCGACCTCGGCGTGTTACCCCGTATTCGATCCGCGCATGGCGTACTGGACGCAGCGCGGTTTCGCCGTCGTCAATCTCAACTATCGCGGCAGCACGGGTTACGGCCGCGAGTTTCGCGAGGCGCTGCACGACAACTGGGGCGTGGCCGACGTGGACGACGCCTGCAACGCCGTCGCGTGGCTGGCCGCACAGGGCCGCGTGGACGCCACGCGCGCGTTCGTGCGCGGCGGCAGCGCGGGGGGCTACACCGTGCTCTGCGCGCTCGCGTTTCGCGAGGTGTTTCGCGGCGGCGCGAGCCTCTATGGCGTGAGCGATCCGTTGACGCTCGGCGCGCACACGCACAAGTTCGAAGCCGACTATCTCGACTGGCTGATCGGCGACCCCGTCGCGCAGGCCGACCGCTATCGTGCACGCACGCCGCTGCTGCACGCGGACCGCATCGACGCGCCCGTGATCTTTTTTCAGGGCGAACTCGACGCCGTGGTCACGCCCGACCAGACGCGCCGCATGGTGAGCGCGCTCGAAGCGCGTGGCGTCAAAGTCGAAGCGCACTATTACGCCGACGAACGCCACGGCTTTCGCAAGGCCGCGAATCAGGCCCATGCGCTCGAAGCCGAATACCGGTTCTATTGCGCGGTGCTCGGCCAACCGGCGTGACCGGAAAATCGCGTACGTGACACGGCGCGCGTGACGCCGCGCGGTGCGGGACATCGGCGCGCGATTCACGCCTCGGCGCGCCGCCCGGAAAGTAGCCAGACCGCCAGCGCGACCGCCACGGCCAACACCCCCGCCACCGCGAGCGCCGCCGCGAAGCCGCTCGCGAAACTCGCGGGCGCGGCGCCCGCCATCGCCGCGCGTCCCTCCGGCGCGACGCGTGCGAGCGCATGCGCGAGATCGCCCGCCAGCAGGTCCGACATGAACGACGCGTCCACACACGCGCTCACCGCGTGGGCGCACGCCGCCGTGGCATCGAGCGCGCCTCGCGTGCGTGCGGCGAGCACCGCGCCCAGCACGCCCACCGAACTGACGATAGCCGTGAAGCGCGTGGTCGTGCTGATACCCGACGCCATGCCCGTGCGATGCGCGGGCACGCACGCCATGATGGCCTTCTGCGTGTCGCCGTTGAGCACGCCCGCGCCCAGGCCCGTGACGATCATGCCGAGCGCGACCCACGCGTAGTGCCCCGCGGGCGCGAGCGCCGCCGTCGCCAGATTGCCGATGCCGACCAGACCCAGGCCGATGGAAAGCGTCGAAGTCGCGCCACGAAACCGCCGCGCGATACGCGCGCCGAGATACGGACCGGCGATCATCGAAAGCGCGAACGGCAACATCCCCACGCCCGCCGCCACCGGCGACCACTCGAACGCGTTCTGCAGATAGAGCGGCAGAAACGTCATCATCACCTGCGCGCACGCCGCGTAGCCGAACATGCCGAGCACGGCGGCCACGAAGCGCGCCTGCGAGAACAGCGACAAGTCGATCACCGCATGCGCGAGACGCTTTTCCACGACGACGAAACCCGCGATCAGCAGCACGCACGCGCCAAAACGTGCGACCGTCGCCGCGCCGTGCCAGCCCGCGCTTTGCGTGCCGATCAGCGCCCAGATGCCGCACGCGAGGCCCACGCCGAACAGCACGCTGCCCGCGAAGTCGACGCGTTGCGCGTGCGGATTGCGCGACTCCGGCACGACGCGCCGCGCGCACGCCGCGAGAAAGCCACATACCGGCAGATTGAGCAGGAAGATCCAGCGCCAGCCCACCCATTGCGTGATCACGCCGCCCACCAGCGGCGCGATCGTGGTCGCGATACCCATCGTCATGCCCCAGATCGCCCAGGCGCGCGCCCGCTCTCGCGGCCCCGGAAACGCGTGGGCGATCACGGCGAGCGCGGCCGTGAGCAGCATGGCCGCGCCCACGCCTTTGAACGCGCGCGAAACGTTGAGCACGGCCACGCCCGGCGCGAGACCGCAACCGAGCGAGGCGAGCGCGAACACGACCAGGCCGAGCACGAGCATCCTCCTGCGGCCGTAACGATCGGCGAGACCGCCCATCGGCAGCAGGCACGAGGCGAACGACACCATGTACGCGCTCACCACCCATTCGACATCGGCGAAACCGGCGTGAAACGCGCGCGCGATCGAGGGCAGCGAGACCGCGACGATATTGGTGTCCAGCGAAATCAGCGCGCACGTGGCCGATGCCGTGGCGAGCAGCAACCCCGGCGATTTCAGCGCGTTAGCCGGTATCGCGGCCTGCGCGCGTTCCGGCTTGATCGGCCGCCGTAGTTCGCCGATGGTGCTCTCGCACACGGCCTCGTTGCGTCTCTGCTCCATACACGTTCCTTCGCCTGATTCAACCCTGACATAAGGCGATGCTAAAGCCACGCGTGTTAAGAATCGATAGCCGATAGAATCATGTGTATTCATTTGTGGATGAATACCCATGCAACTCGAACTACGCCATTTGCGCTGCATTCTCGCCGTCGCGCGCCATCTGCACTTCGCGCGCGCGGCCGACGAACTCGGCATCGCGCCGCCCTCGCTCACGAAACAGATTCGCGACGCGGAAACGCTGCTCAAATTCCGGCTCTTTCATCGCACGCGGCGCTCGGTCTCGCTCACGAGCGCGGGCGAAGCCTATCTGCCCGGCGCGGCGGCCGTGCTCGCACAACTCGAAGCGGCGCGCGAAAACGGCCTGCTCGCGCAGCGCGGGCAACTCGGGCGCATTCGTGTGGGCTACGTGGCGTCGGCGGTGTATGCGGGCGTGATGCGCAAGACGCTCACGCGGTTTCGCGCGTCGCATCCGCGTATCGAAGTCGAACTCACGGAAATGCCGATGGACGAGATTCCGGCACGCATCGCCGACCGGCAACTCGACGTCGCGTACGTGCGCCCGCCCATGGCGTTCGCCGAGGAATTGCAGGCGACCTGCGTGCATCGCGACGAATTCGTGGTGGCCGTGCCCGCCGATTCGCCGCTCGCCGCGCTCGATCGCATCGCGCCGCAGCAGTTGCGTCACGAGCGTTTTGCGGTGCCCGAGCAGGAACTCGGCACGCTCGAAGTCGCGCGGCGCGGCCGGTTTGCCGCGCCCGCCGGCCGGCGGCCCGGCCCGTTGATCGCCGTGGTCGCCAGCGTCTCGCTCGACGGCACCGTGGCGATCGTGCCCGCCTCGCTCTGCGCGTGCGTCGCGCTGCCGGGCGTGGCGTACCGGCCGCTGAGCGGCAAACCGATTGCTTCGGAAATCGCGCTGCTGTACCGGCGTCACGAAAGCTCGCGTGCGGTGAAGGCATTTTTGCACGATGCGCGCGACGAGAAGGACGTCTAACACCGCGCACGTCTAAAAACACGTCGCGCGAATCATCGGCATTCCGAACGATGGGTCAGGCAGTGTGCTCGACATGCTCGCGCAAATACGCCACCACGCGTTGCGCGCGCGGCGTGAGCGGCCATTCGGCGCGATGAATGAGCCACAGCGTGTCCACCACGCTCTCGCCACCCTCCATCACTTCAATGGCGTCCTGACGCGCGAACGCGCGGCGCGCATAGCGCGGGATCACCGTGAAGCCCAGGCCGCGCGCCACCGGCTCGAGAATCAGCCCGATCTGGTTGCTGAAACCATGGCGCGGCAGCGAGCGAGCGCCCGCGTTGCCCGGAAAACGGCGCGCGAGCAGGCGGTTCGCCATCGCCATGCCGTCGGGGTGATCGATGAAACCGAGGCGCGCGAGATCGCTCCACGTGCGCGCGGTCGCGCCCGCCGGCACCACGAGTTCGAGCGGCTCCTGCGCGAAGCGCGTGGCCGCGATGTGTTCGTCGTCGGGCTTGAGCGTGAGCAAGCCGAGATCGTAATGATTGGCGAGCACGGCCGCGAGCACTTCGGCGTCGGGCGCGAACCTGTGACGCACCGCGAGGCCCGGATGCGCGCCCTGTAAATCGAGCAGCAGCGGATAAATCGCGAGCCCGATGCTACCGGGACTGATCAAGCCCACTTCGCCGCTTTCCGCGCCGCTTTCGGCGAGCCGGCCGCGCAGCCTGCGATCGGCCACTTCGAGTTCGGCGCAATAGTCGAGCAGCGCGCGCCCGGCCGGCGTGATCTCGATGCCGCGCGGGCGCCGGAACACGAGCAGGCCGAGCCGGTCTTCGAGTTGCCGCAAGTGCTGGCTCACGGCCGCTTGCGTGAGCCCGAGCCGTTCGGCCGCGCGTGTGAAGCTGCCCGCTTCCGCGAGCATTTCGAACGTGCGCAGCCATTGCGGATTTAGCATAAGAATATTTTATCGAAGCGATAAGACAGGCGTGCTTGTCATTATAGCGACGCTCCCTAAGATGAACGCGATCGGCCGCGCCGCGCTGGCGCCGCCATGTTTCGATATTTTTCAGGGGGCCAGAATGAGCCAGACTTATCCGCGTAGCTTTTCCCATATCGGCCTGTCCGTTACCGATCTCGACGCCGCCGTGAAGTTCTACACGGAAGTCATGGGCTGGTATCTCATCATGCCGCCCACGACCATCAGCGAGGACGAAAGCGCCATCGGCGTGATGTGCACCGACGTATTCGGCGCGAACTGGGGCTCGTTCCGCATCGCGCATCTCTCCACCGGCGACCGCATCGGCGTGGAAATCTTCGAGTTCCGCAACGCGCAGAAGCCCGAGAACAACTTCGAGTACTGGAAAACCGGCGTATTTCACTTCTGCGTGCAGGACCCGGACGTGGAAGGTCTCGCCGCGAAGATCGTCGCGGCCGGCGGCAAACAGCGCATGCCGGTGCGCGAGTATTTCCCCGGCGAAAAGCCGTATCGCATGGTCTACATGGAAGACCCCTTCGGCAACATCCTCGAAATCTACAGCCACAGCTACGAGCTGACGTACTCGGCCGGAGCGTATCGATGATGGTGACGCCGCCCGCGTGGCGCGCGTGGGTGTGGCAAGGTTCGGCGGACCCGCGGGACCTCGCGCTGGAAACGGTCGCGCGCGAACCGCTCGCGCCGGGTCACGTGCTCGTGCGCAACGCCGTGATCGGGTTGAATCCCGTCGACTGGAAAGTGCTCGGCGGCGACCTCGTGAACTGGCGGGCCGGCAAGGTGCCGGGCGTGGATGGCGCGGGCACCGTGGTCGGCCTGGGCGCGAACGTGGCCGCGCACTGGATCGGCCAGCGCGTGGCATATCACACGAGCCTGCACGCGCCGGGCAGTTTCGCCGAATACACGCCGGTTGCAACGCGCGCGCTGCTGCGCGTGCCCGACGGCGTGGACTTCGCGACGGCCGCGAGCATGCCATGCCCGGCGCTCACGGCGTGGCTCGCGCTCGACAAACTGCCGCGCCGCGTGGGCGCGCGCGTGTTGATCGCGGGTGCGGGCGGCGCGGTCGGCCAGTATCTCGTGCAGCTCGCGGCGGGACGCGGCTTCGAGGTCACGGCGATGAGCCACCCGCGCCACTGGACACGCCTGACCGCGCTCGGCGCGACGGCGTGCATGCATGGCGCGCCGGGTTCGTCGGCGTGGCTCGAGGAAAACGCGGGCCGCTTCTTTGCCGCCATCGACAGCGTGAATGCCGAACACGCTGCACGGATCGCCGGCGTGCTCGAAGCGAACGGCCATCTCGTGTGCATTCAGGGGCGGCTCGCCGCCGCGCCATGCGCGCCGTTCGGCCGCGCGCTCTCCGTGCACGAAGTCGCGCTCGGCGCGCTGCACGATCATGGCGACGACGCCGCGTGGGCGCGTCTCACGCAGGCGGGCGAAGCGCTGCTCGCCGCGCTCGACTACGGCACGCTGCGCGCCGAATCGCACACCATGGCCGCCTTCGAGTCGCTCGCGCAACATCTGCACGCGCTCGAGCATCGTGCGTTCTCCGGCAAGGCGCTGGTGGCCGTGCCGTAAACGCGCAACGCGGCCCGTGACGAGGTCAACGGGCCGCGCGTTGCCTGACTCGGTGCTTCAGGCGTTCGAACGTCAGTCCAGGCCGCCCTGGCACAGATACTTGATGCTCAGGTAGTCGTCGAGACCGTACTTCGAGCCCTCGCGGCCGTAGCCCGATTCCTTCACGCCGCCGAACGGCGCGGCTTCGCTCGCCACCGCGCCTTCGTTGATGCCGACGATGCCCGTTTCGAGTTTGCGCGCGACGCGGTCGATACGGCGCACGTCGTTCGTGTAGAAGTACGCGGCGAGACCGAACGGCGTGTCGTTGGCGATGCGGATGACTTCGTCTTCGTCGCTGAAGCGGAACAGCGGCGCGACCGGGCCGAAGGTTTCCTCGCAGCACAGCACCATGGCGTCGGTGGCGTCGGCGAGCACCGTGGGCGCGTAGTAGTTCGGCCCGAGTGCCGTGAGACGCTGGCCACCCGCGAGCACGCGCGCGCCGTTCGCCACGGCGTCTTCCACGTGCTTGGCGATCTTGTCGATGGCGCGCTCGTTGATCATCGGACCGATCTGCGCGTTCGCGTCCGTCGCCGGGCCCACATGCAGCGCGCTCACGCGCTTCGCGAGCAGCTCGCCAAATGCTTCGTAGACCGAATCGTGAACGTAGATGCGGTTCGGGCACACGCAGGTCTGGCCGCCGTTGCGGAACTTCGCGAGCATGAGGCCCTGCACTGCCGCTTCGAGATCGGCGTCGCCGAACACGATGAACGGCGCGTTGCCGCCCAGTTCGAGCGAAAGCTTCTTGAGCGTGCCCGCCGACTCGCGCGCGAGATGCTTGCCCACGGCCGTCGAGCCCGTGAAGGTGATCTTGCGCACGCGGTCGTCGGCGAGCCAGTCGGCCACGGCGGCAATGCCTTCGTCGCGCGCCGCCGAGATCATGTTGAGCACGCCGTCGGGCAAGCCCGCTTCCTGCGCCAGCGCGACGAGCGCGAGCGCCGTGAGCGGCGTGTCTTCGGCGGGCTTCGCCACCACCGTGCAACCGGCCGCGAGCGCCGGGGCGATCTTGCGCGCGATCATCGCGAGCGGGAAGTTCCACGGCGTGATCGCCGCCACCACGCCAATCGGCTCCTTGATGGCCGTCATGCGCTTGCCGCGCTGCGTCTGCGGAATGATGTCGCCGTAAATCTTCGTGGCTTCCTCGGCGAACCACGCCACGTACGACGCGCCATAGGCGACTTCGCCGCGCGCTTCGGCGAGCGGTTTGCCCTGCTCCAGCGACATCAGGCGCGCGAGGTCTTCCGTGTTCGCGAGGATGAGCGCGTGCCAGCGGTTCAGCACGGCCGCGCGTTCGCGGGGCAGCTTGTCGCGCCATGCGGGCAGCGCGCGCGAAGCGGCGTCCGTGGCCGCGCGCGCGTCGGCGGCGGCGCTGTTCGCGACCTGCGCGAGCGTGGCCTGCGTGGCCGGATTCGTCACGGCGTAACGGTTGTTGCTGGCGGCGGCAACCCACTTGCCGCCGATGAAATTCTCGTGTCGAAGCAGTTCGCCTCGCGTCAACTCCAAACTCACTGCGTTCTCCTTTCTACAAGGGATATCGGGCGTCGAACCGGTTAGTTCGATGCGGATTTAGTTCGTTGCGGCCGGTTCTTTCACGGACGCTTCGGCCGGCGCCGCCTCGCCGTTCGGCTGGCGATCGAGCCACTGCGCGAGATGGAGCGCCGTGCGACCCGTGGTGTTGCGAATCTGCGAGCGGCAGCTGAAACCGTCGCTCACGATCACGGCTTCGTCCTGCAACGCGTCGATCACGGGCACGAGTTCCGACTGCGCGACCTGCTTCGCGAGACCCGCGGTTTTCTGGTGATAACCATACGCGCCCGCCATGCCGCAGCAACCCGTGGGCAGCACCGAGCCCTTGCTCGTGGCCTGCTTGAGCAGTTGCGTTTCGGCCTTCATGCCGCCGCACGCCTTCTGGTGGCAATGGCCGTGCACGTGCACGTCTTCGTCGAGCTTCGGCAGCGTGACGCCGTACTCTTGCAGCAGTTCGGCGAGCGTCTTCACCGCCTTTGCGAGCGCATGCGCGCGCTCGTCGTTCGGGAACAGCGCGCGCAATTCGTCGCGGAACACCGAAAGACAGCTCGGCTCCAGCACGACCACGGGCAGCTTCGAGTCGATCACGTTCGACATCCCCGTCATGATCGTTTCGAGGTTGCGCTTCGCTTCGTCGAGCAGACCCGCGTCGTACATCGGCCGGCCGCAGCACACGTGCTTGCTCAGCAGGCGCACTTCGAAGCCCTTCGATTCGAGCACGCGCACCGCCGCTTCCATCACCTCGGGCGTGAAGCCGTTGTTGAACGTGTCGGTCCACAGCAGCACCGGCGTGCGCTTCGTGGTGGCGGTTTCCGCTTGCGCGAGCAGGCGCTTCGCGCTCGCGCCGTTGCGGAAGGTTTTCGCGGCGATGGCGGGAAACTTCACGTCTTCGGCCAGCCCGAACTTCGCGCTCACCTTGCGGAACGCGGGATTGCGCATCAGCGCGTTCGCCACGCCGCTCACGTGCGTGGCCACGGGCAGCCAGTTGCCGATACGGCTCACCATCGCGTCCATCACGTGACGGCGCTTGTGCTTGTGATACTCGTAGAGGAAGTGGCTCTTGTACTTGGCAATGTCCACGTGCGTGGGGCAATCGCTGCGGCAGCCCTTGCACGCGAGGCAGTGATCGAGCGAATCCTTCACGGCCTCGCTCTGCCAGCCGTCCTCGATCACTTCGCCTTTGAGCAGTTCGAACAGCAGGCGCGCGCGGCCGCGCGTGGAATACTTTTCCTCGCGCGAAGCGCGATAGCTCGGGCACATCGTGCCGCCGCTCAGCGAACGGCACTTGCCCATGCCGATACAGCGTTCCGTCGCGCGCGCGAACGTGTCGGGCTTGCCGAGATCGCCGAACGTGAACGGGCTCGACACGTCCACCCGGCGATACCCCGGTCCGAGGCGCAGGTTTTCATCCACGGGCATGGCATCGACCAGCTTGCCCGGGTTCATGCGGCCGCGCGGGTCCCAGATCGCCTTGAACGCGCGAAACGCTTCCATCAGTTCCGGCGAGTACATGAGGTGCAGCAATTCGCCCTTCGCCTGGCCGTCGCCGTGTTCGCCCGAGAGCGAGCCTTCGTACTTCACGACCAGTCTGGCCGCGTCGAACAAAAACTCGCGCCACGTCTTCACGCCTTGCGCGTTGCGCAGGTCGAAGGTGATGCGCGAGTGTATGCAGCCGTCGCCGAAGTGGCCGTACATGTTGGTCTTGTAGCCGTACGACTCCACCAGCGCCGAGAATTCGCGCAGGTAGGCGCCCAGGTGACGCGGCTCCACGGCGGCGTCTTCCCAGCCCACCACGGGGTCGGGCTTCGACATGTCGTCGCCGATGGACGTGGCCGACGCGCCCGTTTCGCGCACCGACCACAGCCGCTTCATGAGCGCGGCATCGTCGACGAGACGCGCCGAAGGCGTGCCCGGCAACTCGGGCGCGAGCGCCGCCGCGCGTTGCGCGAATTCCATCGCCACGGCCTTGTCGGTCGCCCCGAATTCCACCATCAGCCACGCATTGCCCTCGGGCAGTTCGGCGATGTCGGCCAGCGCCAGACCGCGCTCGCGCAAGCCGCCCACGATACCCGTGTCGAGCCCTTCCATGGCGATGGGCGAGAGCGGCAGCAGTTGCGGCACGCAGTCGGCGGCATCGAAAATGGTCGGGAAACCGTACACCACGAGCAGGCGATGCACGGGGTTGGTCACGAGCGTGGTTTTCGCGCGCAGCACCGAGACGCAGGTGCCTTCGGAACCCACGAGCGCACGCGCGATGTTGAAGCCGTTCTCCGGCAACAGTTGATCGAGGCTGTAGCCGGACACGCGGCGCTTGAGCTTGGGGAAGCCTTCGCGAATCGCGTCGCCGTATTTTTCCACGAGGCCGAGCAGGCCCGAGACGATTTCCGCGCGGCGGCCGCCCGCGGCGAGATGCTCGCGCAGCGCGGCTTCGTCGGTCGGGCCCACCCAGAACTGCTCGCCGTCGTAGGTGAGCACTTCGAGCGCCTCGATGTTTTCGGCGGTTTTGCCCGCCATCACCGAATGCGCGCCGCACGAGTTATTGCCGATCATGCCGCCGAGCGTGCAGCGGCTGTGCGTGGCCGGATCGGGGCCGAACGTGAGGCCCTTGAGCGCCGCCGCGTCTTTCAGCTGATCGCAGATCACACCGGGCTGCACCGTGGCCACGCGGCCCGCCACGTCGATCGCTTCGATGGTCGTGAGGTACTTCGACGCGTCGATGATGACCGCCGCGTTGACCGACTGCCCGCACATGGATGTGCCCGCGCCGCGCGTGAGCACCGGCACGTCGGCGTCGCGGCACGCGCGCATGGTCTCGACCACGTCCTCGATGCTGCGCGGCACGACGATGCCGATCGGCACCTGCCGGTAGTTCGACGCTTCCGACGCGTAGGCGGCGCGCGTGCCCGAATCGAAGCGCACTTCCGCGCGCGTGTTGCTGGCAAGCCGCCGCTGGAGCGAGAGCAAGGCGTTGATATCGTGGCGGGGCAGATCGTTTGAATTCATGACATCGCTAGCGTGGGGCGCTTTTTTCAATAATGGCTACGGCGGGTACAGCGTATTTTGCAACGGGTTTCGTCATCACACGGTCGCCACCGGCGTGACCGGCGAACCGACCGCGCGCGGCAGGCGCAACGGCGGCGCCGTCAGCAGGAAGCGGTTGCGGCCATGCGCGTGCAGCCAGTCGGCCAGTTCGCTCAAATGCCACAATTCGCCGAGGTGCACGCCAAGGCGGAACAAGCACAAATCGTGCAGCGGGTGCGAAGGATACCGCGCGTCGTCGCTGGGCGCGGCCGGCAGAAACTCCACGGCCACGTTATCCGAGATCAGCGCGGCCACGTTCGAGTCGACGATCCAGCGGCGCAGCGCCTCGTCGCGGCCGTCGAGACCGGCGAAGCCGCCTTCGAGCGCCTTGCCGTTCTGCGTGCGATACACGTCGAGCAGCGCTTCGTCCAGACCCGTGCGCAGGCACAGCATGTCGCCGGGCTCGACCACCACGTGCTGCGCCTCCATCGCTTCCCTCAGTTCGTCGTAACCCACGCGCAGCGGCACCGCGCCGAACTGGCGCTTGAGGTCGACCATGACCGCGCGGCCTTGTACGCAGGTGGCGGCCATGTTCTCGATGCCGAGCCGGTACGCGCCCGGCGCGCGATCGGTGGCGGGCAGCGGTTCGCCCGCTTTTTCGTGGCGGTAATCGAGTGGGCCGATCACATCCTCGCCCGCGCGGAAGCCGTTGTAGAAACACATTTCGGGCTGGCCGTCGCCGTCGGCGTCGAACCATTGGCCCATGTGCGCGAGGCTGTCCCACTGCGTCGAGTACTGCAACGCGAGCGTGACGGTGTCGTCGCAGATCACGTCGGTGAGGCTCGCGTTGTCGCGCGAGAGCGGGTACGTCATGTTCGGCAGCTCGCCGCGCACCGTGGGTTGCAGGTGCGGCGGCGCGCGGCGCGGGTTCAGCACGCGGTTGCCGGGACAGTCGAGCGGCAGGCTCAAACAGAACGTGCGCCCTTCGCGCGCCTCGCGCAGGCCTTCCAGCACCTTCGCGGGCGTGATGAGGTTCAGGCGGCCAAGTTGATCGTCGGCGCCCCAGTCGCCCCACGTGGAATCGGCGGGGCGTTGGGTCCAGCGGCGTGCGGTGGTGTTCATCGACATGTCCCGGTTGGTGCGTGGATACGTTCAGCGCGTCGCGTTGCCAGCCGCCAGCAGCGGCGCTTCGGCTTCGCTTTGCATGGCGCCGGTTTCGACGTTGCCTTCGGCTTCCTCGCCGCGCGGCATCCAGCGCGACGTATCGAACAGGCTGATCGCGATCAGCAGCAGCGCGCCGCCCGCGATGAACGACGCCATGCCGAACTTGAGGCCGAGCGAGGGCGTGACGAGCGCGATCGCATACGGCGCGACCACGCTGATCGACGTCATCGCATAACTGATGCCGATGCCGGTTGCGCGGCCTTCCACGGGGAAGCGGCGCGACTGGTAGAGCGGCATGATGCCGAACAGGCCGTTCGCGAACATGCCCATGCAGAACGCGCCCACGCCCAGCAGGAAGTGGCTTTGCACGAGCGTGTAGAGCACGGTGGACGGAATCACCACGCCGAGGAACAGGCAGATCGTGCGGCGCTCGCCGAAGCGCGCGGCCGAGTAACCCGAAAGCGGCTTGCCGATCACCGAGCCCACCGAATACGCGATCACGAACGGGAAGATCTGGCTCGAATCCAGATGCTGCGTGGTCAGCAGGAACGTGGGATACAGCACCTGCACGGCCCACAGCATGAAGTTGATCGCCGCCGAAAACACCCACGCCTGAAACACGGCCGGATTGAAGATGAAGGCCTCGCGCGCGCTGCGGCGCTTGCCGCGCTGCTGTTCGCGTTCCCAGTCGGGCGACTCGCCCACGTTGCGGCGCAGGAACAGCGTGAGCAGCGCGGGCAGCACGCCGAGGAAGAACATCCAGCGCCAGCCCGCGACCGGAAACAGGAAGTGGAACGCGAGCGCCGCAAGCAGGTAACCGAACTCGTAGCCCGCCACCATGATGCCCGAGGCGAGCGGACGGATCTTCGCGGGCACGGTTTCCATCAGCAGCGCGACGGACGCCGTCCATTCGCCGCCGAAGCCGATGCCGAACAGCACGCGCATCGCCATGAACGACGCATAGCTCCACGCGAGGCCGCTCAAACCGGCCGCGCACGAGAACCACAATACGGCGGCCATGAACACGACCTTGCGGCCGAAGCGGTCGGCGGCGAAACCCCAGCCGATGGTGCCCGCGACCTTGGCGAAACCGGTGGCGGTCACGACGAAGGCCATGGCGGGCAGGCCCACGTTGAACACCTTGCCCAGGTGCGGGATCAGGAACAGCAAAATGGTGAAGTCGAAGGCGTCGAGCGCCCACCCCGCCGTGGCGGCGAAGATGATGCGCCAGTTCTCGCGCAACGCCTCTACGTGCGTGCCCGTCTGCGCGGGCCGGTTCACTGCGAAATCGTTCATGTCGTGTCTCCTCCTTTCGTTATGGGCGCCCGATGCGATCGATGCGCGTGGCTCAGTCCGCCGTGCGCACGTCCGCGAAGTCGCGGGCCAGCTTGCGCGCCGCGTTCGCGAACATCAGGATGTCCACGCCCGTGGCCACGAACGTGCAGCCGAGTTCGAGGTAGTGACGCGCGAGCGCCGGATCGGACGTGAGCGTGCCCGCCGCCTTGCCCGAGGCGACGATGGTGCGGATCGCGCTGTCGATCGCCTGCTGGACTTCGGGGTGTGTCGCCTTGCCGCGATACCCCATCGAAGCGGCGAGATCGGCCGGGCCGATGAACACGCCGTCCACGCCGTCCACCGCGCAGATCGCCTCGAGATTGCTCAGCGCCGTGGTGGTCTCGGCTTGCACCAGCAAGCACACTTCGTCGTCCGAAACATCGAGGTAGTCGGTGCGCAGGCTCCAGCGCGACGCGCGGCCCACGGCGCTGCCCACGCCGCGAATGCCGTGCGGCGGATAACGCACGGCGGCGACCAGCGCGCGCGCTTCGTCGGCGGTATCGACCATCGGCACGAGCAGACTGCGCGCGCCAATGTCGAGCAGGCGCTTGAGCAGCGCGGGGTCGCCGTTGACCGGGCGCACCACGGGCTCGCCCGCGTATGGCGCCACCGCCTGCAACTGCGCGAGGATCGTGCGCAGGTCGTTGGGCGCGTGTTCGCTGTCGATCAGCAGCCAGTCGAAGCCCGCGGTCGCGCTCACTTCGGCGAGGTACGGGTCGGCCATCGAGAGCCAGAAGCCCACTTGCTTCCTGTGCGCGGCCAGCGCGGCCTTGAAGGGATTAAGCGCCGAGGTCTGCTTGTTCATGAATGCGTGTCTCCAGTGAAGGGTCGCCGAATTGAATGGGTTCCACCTTCCCGAGGAGGAACAGATAGTTGACGATCGCAATCGCGATCAGCGCCGCCGAGAACAGCAGCGCGGGCACGAACGAACCGGTCATGCCGACGATCGCGCCCGTGATGACCGGGCCAACGACGCCGCCGAGATTCGACACCGTGTTTTGCAGGCCCGCGACCATGGAAACCGCGTTGGGCGGCGCGACGTCGCCGGGCAGCGCCCACACCTGCGAGGCGGCCACGGTGGTGCCCGACTTGGCGATGCACAGCAGCAGCACGGCCACCCAGGCGGACTGCGCGAACGCCGCGAAACCGATGCTCGACGCCATCACCAGACCGACCACGAGAAACAGCTTGCGCGTGGCGGTGAGCGAGAGCTTGCCGCTCGCGAACACGCGGTCCGAGGCCCAGCCCGCGAAAATTTCCACGACGATGGACGCGAGCAGCGGCAGCGAGGCCATCCAGCCCATTTGCAGCACGCTCATGTGGCGCTCCTTCATCAGATACGTGGGCAGCCACGTGATGAAGAAGTACGAGTTGTAGTTGATCATGAAGAAGCCGATGCACATCGCCCAGACGTTGCGATGCGCGAGCAGCTTGCGCCATTGCGGGCGCACCGGGCGCGCTGCGCGTTGCGCGCCCTTGTCGCTCTCGATGTAGGCGAGTTCGGCGGCGCTCACGCGCGGATGCTGCACGGGCGAATCCGTGAAGCTCACGAGCCACACCGCGAACCACACCACGCCGAGCAGACCGGTGAGCACGAAGGTCATCTTCCAGTCGAACGCGGCCAGCAGCCAGGCGATCAGCGGCAAGGCGATCGCGCCGCCGAGTTTCGAGCCGCTGTCGAAAATGCCCGCCACGGTCGCGCGCTCCTTGCGCGGAAACCAGCGCGTGGCAATCCCGGCGTTGCTCGGGTACGCGCCCGCCTCGCCCACGCCCAGCGCCACGCGCAAGGTCACGAGCGAGCGAAAGCCGCTGGCGAGACCCGTCATGGCCGTGGCGACCGACCACCACAGCACCGCGAAGCCCAGCACCTTCTTCTGGCCGAAGCGGTCGGCGAGCAGGCCCGCGGGCAATTGCAGCAGCGCATACGACCAGAAGAACGCCGACATGACGATACCCATCTGGATCGCGTCGAGATGAAACTCCGCCTGGATTTTCGGCGCAGCCGCCGAGAGCACCGTACGATCGATGTAGTTGATCGCGATCGCGGCCCACATGAGGCCCGCGACCCACCAGCGCATGTTCGAGCGGCCCGGCCGCCGAGCAGATTGCAGCATCTGCTGTCTCCCTACCTGTTCTATTGATGTCGATGCAACGCGCGCACGCGGCACGCGTTCAGCTCACGATGCCCATGTGCCAGGGCACGAATTCGTTGTCGCCGAGTCCGAGCAGCTCGCTCTTGGTGCGCTCGCCCGACGCCGCGCGAACGATCAGATCGAAGATGTCCTGACCCATTTCCTCGATGCTGCGTTCGCCGTCGATCACGAGCCCGCAGTTGATGTCCATGTCCTCTTCGAGGCGCGTGAACATGGGCGTGTTGCTCGCGAGCTTGAGCGTGGGCGCGGGCTTCGAGCCGAACATCGAACCGCGTCCGGTCGTGAAGCAGATCAGGTTCGCGCCGCTTGCGATCTGGCCCGTCACGGCGACCGGATCGTAGCCCGGCGAGTCCATGAACACGAAGCCCGCGCGGTCGATCGGTTCCGCGTATTCGTACACGGCTTGCAGCGGCGTGGTGCCGCCCTTCATGGCCGAGCCGAGCGACTTTTCGAAGATGTTGGCGAGGCCGCCCTGCTGGTTGCCCGGCCCCACCACACCGTTGAACTGGCCGTTCTGGCCGCGCGTGTAGCGCTCCCACCAGGCGAGGCGGTCGAGCAGCTTCTGGCCGACTTCCGGCGAGACGGCGCGGCGCGTGAGCATGTATTCGACGCCGTGAATCTCGGGCGTTTCGGAAAGGATCGCGGTGCCGCCGTGGCGCACGAGCAGGTCCATCGCGGCGCCCAGCGCGGGATTCGCGGTGATGCCCGAAAAGCCGTCCGAGCCGCCGCATTCGAGGCCGATCTTCAGATGGCTGACCGGCACCGGCGTGCGCACGATGTCGTTCGCGACGGGCAGCATCGCTTGCACGGCCTCGATGCCCGCTTCGATGGTGGCGCGCGTGCCGCCCGTGTTCTGCATGACGAGCGCGTGCACGGCCTTGCCGGTTTTGAGCCCCTGCGAGTCGAGCAGGTCGCCCACCTGGTTGCGCTCGCAACCAAGCCCGACGATCAGCACGCCGCCGAGATTCGGATGGCGCGCATAACCGGCAATGGTGCGGCGGAGCACGTCGAAGTGCTCGCTCGGCGAGGACATGCCGCAGCCGCTCGTTTGCGCGAATGCGACCACACCGTCAACGTTGGGATAGTCACGCAGGCGCTCGGGCGTGAAATAATCGGCGATATGACGAATCACGGTGGCCGAGCAGTTCACCGAAGCCATGATGCCGATGAAGTTGCGCGTGGCCACGCGGCCGTCGGGACGCACGATGCCCCGGAAGGTCGCACGCTGTTCGGGCGCGACGTAATCCACGGGCTTCACGTCCAGGCCGAAGCCGGGATCGCGGTCGAAGTCGACAAGCGTGATGTTGTGCGTGTGAACGTGGTCGCCGGGTTCGATGTCGCGCGCGGCCACGCCGATCACGGTGTCGTACTTGCGGATGGGTTCGCCCGCCGCAATGCGGCGCGCCGCGACCTTGTGGCCCGCGGCTACCTGGGCGCGCAGGCGGACCGACTCGCCGTCGAGCGCGACCTGATGGCCGATCGTGAGCGGCTCGCGTGCGATCAGAACGTTGTCGTTCGGGTTGAGCCGGATGAGCGGCCCGTTGTAGTTCTTGCTGGACTGGAGCATTCGCCTGTCTCCGTGCGTCGAAGGGGCAAGGCCGCTCCGATCACACTCATAATCTTGACGCCGCGCCGGGGAACGCGCGGCCTTTTCGTTCTGGAACCAAGTTACCGGTTAATGTAACCGGTAACATTGATGCCATCGTAGTACAGTTTTGGGATAATTGCCAACACCTTTTTGCAGCAGGAAAACCCGCGCCCGTGACCAAAAACCCGACAGTGACCAAAAACCCGACAGATTCCGCCCCGCCCGCCGCAGGCCCCGCCGCGCGGCGCGCCCGCAAGAACACCGGCCGCGTCACGCTCAGCGATCTGGCCCAGCTGACCGGCGTCACCAAGGTCACGGTGTCGCGCGCGCTCAACAATCCGGAGCTGGTCTCGGTCGAGACGCTCGAACGCGTGCGCGAGGCGGTGCGGCAAACGGGCTACACGCCCGACCTGATCGCGGGATCGCTCGCCTCCAACCGCAGCCATCTCGTCGTGGCCCTGATTCCGGCCATGGCGGGCAGCGTGTTCCAGGAAACCGTGGCCGCGCTCACGGCGGAACTCGCCACAGCGGGCTATCAGCTGCTGCTCGGCCAGAGCGGCTACGACGAGTCGCGCGAAGAGGCGCTGCTCGACGCCATCATCGGGCGGCGCCCGGCCGGCATCGTGCTCACCGGCGTGATCCACTCGGAGGCCTCGCGCCAGAAGCTGCGCGCGGCCGGCATTCCCGTGGTGGAGACGTGGGACATCACGCGCTCGCCGCTCGACATGCTGATCGGCTTCTCGCACACGCGCGTGGGCGAAACGGCGGCCAACTATCTGCGCGAACGCGGCGCGCGCCATCCGGCCATCGTCACGCCCGGCGACCGCCGCGCGAAGCTGCGCGCCGACGCCTTCATCGAAACCTTCGGCGGCAACGTGCCCGTGGCCGCCACGCCCTCGCCCGCGCATCTCGGCGACGGCCGCCGCGCGCTCGCGAAGCTGCTCGACGAGCATCCGCAGATCGACGCCATTTTTTGCGGCGCCGACATCATGGCGCTCGGCGTGCTGATGGAAGCGCACGCGCGCCAACTCGACGTGCCGGGACGCCTCAAGGTGATCGGCTACGGCGACCAGAACTTCGCGGGCGACACCGAACCGGCCCTCACCACCATTCGTATCGACGGCACGCGCATCGGCAAGCTCGCCGCCGCCATGCTGATCGAGAAGATCGAGACGGGCGCGTGCAAGCGCGCGAAAATCGACGTGGGTTTTACGCTGATCGAACGCGGCTCGGCGTGACGGTTGAATCGCAGCGGCAAAAGCAAAAGGCCTCGCAATCACTGCGAGGCCTTTTTTTACGGCACTTTCTACGCGAAAGCGCGTTTAGAACTTCGTGCGGATGCCGGTGAACACGTCCACCTGGCGATTCGTCGACGAAGCACCGCCCGCGTAGGCGATCGACGCGATCCGGCTATAAGCCGACCCCACGCGCGTGGACGCATCGCCCGCCGCGAGCTGGTAGGTGCCCGAGACATACACGTCGGTGCGCTTCGAGAGCGCGTAGTCCACGCCCAGCGTGAACTGGTGCCACTTCGGCTTGAGCGAGGCGCCGCCCGTGCCCGGCAGGTTGTTCGCGCGGCCGTCCGTGAACGTGTAGATGCCGATCAGCGTCGTGGCCGGCGTGAGCGAGTAGCGCAGGTTGGCGTCGTAGTTGTTGAACTTGCGCGACGAGCCGTCCGTGTAATCGAGCTGCGTGTGGCTGAACGCGAAGCCCGCGATCGCCTTGCCGATCTTGTAGTTCGCACCCGCCACGGCGATCTGCTGGCGTGCCACGCCGCCGTCGAGGTTGTAGAAGAACGCGCCGCTGTAGTCGTCGCCGGTCGTGCTCGACGCGCCGCCGATCGCGCCGCCCGTGTTGGTCGTCGTGTTCGGGTGGTCGAGCAGCACGTAGCCGCCGCCGAACGAGAGCGGGCCGTTCACGTAATTCGCGGCGATACCCCACGCGCGGTTGTTGCCGAAGCCCGTGCCCGTGCCGCTCGCCTGGTTGCTGAACGCGTACATGCCGTCCACGGTGAAGCCCGCGACGGTGTCGCTGCGGAACTTCACGGCGTTGTTGATGCGGAAGGTCTGGTTCAGGTTGTCGTTGTCGCCCACGTGCGTGGACGGCGACCAGATGCCCGAGCCCGCGTATTGCGCCACGAGGTCCGCGAGCGGCTCGTACTGGCGGCCAAACGTGACCGTGCCCACACCGCTCTTCGCGATGCCCACGAACGCGCTACGGCCGAACAGACGGCCGCCTTGCGCCGCGGTACCGTCGTTGGGCTTGAAGCCGCCTTCGAGCGTGAACACCGCGCTCAGGCCGCCACCGAGGTCTTCGTTGCCCTTGAAGCCCCAGCGGCTGCCGCTCAGGCGGCCGCTCGTGGCCTGCACCGCCGAACCGCCCTTGATGTTGTTGACATAACCGATACCGGCATCGACCAGACCATACAGCGTGACGGAACTCTGGGCCTGCGCGACCACGGGTGCGACGGACAACAGTCCGGCCGCTGCGAAAAGTGCTTTTTTCATCCAGGTGACCTGTGAGGTTTTATGTAATTTGGACTACTACGTATTCCGACTTCAGGGGAAGAGCGGGAATTTTTCCTTCGATTCAACGAGCGCCCGGCGGCGCCGAATTTACGGGGCGTGGCTGTGTTCGCGTGCTTGCGGCTGCGTCGCGGTGCCGTCGAGTCCGATCGGCTCAACCTTGCCCAGCAGGAACAGATAATTGACGATGGCGATGGCGATCAGCGCCGAAGAGAACAGCAGCGCGGGCACGAACGAACCCGTTGCACCCACGATCGCGCCCGTGACGATCGGGCCGACCACGCCGCCGAGATTCGACACCGTGTTCTGAATGCCCGCGACCATCGAAACCGCATTGCGCGGCGCGACGTCGCCCGGGAGCGCCCACACCTGCGAAGCCGCCACGGTGGTGCCCGACTTGGCGATGCACAGCAGCAGCACGGCCACCCACGCCGACTCCGCGAACGCCGCGAAACCGATGCTCGACGCCATCAACAGACCGATCACCAGAAACAGCTTGCGCGTGGCGGTGAGCGAGAGTTTGCCGCTCGCGAACACGCGGTCCGAGGCCCAGCCCGCGAAAATTTCCACGACGATGGAAGCCAGCAGCGGCAGCGAGGCCATCCAGCCCATTTCCATCATCGTCATCCCGCGCGCCTTCACCAGATACGTGGGCAGCCACGTGATGAAGAAGTACGAGTTGTAGTTGATCATGAAGAAGCCGATGCACATCGCCCAGATGTTGCGATGCTTGAGCAGCTGGCGCAGCGACGGGCGCGCGCCGTCGTGCTGGCCGGTCAGCGCGTCGCTTTCGATATGCGCGAGTTCCTCGGCGTTGACCCACTTGTGCTGGCGCGGCGAGTCGCTGAACGTGAATTGCCACACCACGAACCAGATCAGCCCGAGCAGACCCGTGATGGCGAACGTGAGCTTCCAGTCGAACGCCGTGAGCATGGCGGCAATGAGCGGCAGCGCGATCGCGCCGCCCAGCTTGGAACCGCTGTCGAAAATACCCGCAACGGTCGCGCGCTCGCGGCGCGGAAACCACTTCGAGGCAATGCCCGCGTTGCTCGGGTAGGCACCCGCCTCGCCCACGCCCAGCGCCACGCGCAGCGCGACGAGCGACTTGAAGCCGTTGGCGAGACCCGTTACCGCGGTGGCCAGCGACCACCAGACCACGGCGAAGCCGAGCACCTTTTTCTGGCCGAAGCGATCGGCGAGGAAACCGGCGGGCAATTGCAGGAGCGCGTACGACCAGAAGAACGCCGACATGACGACGCCCATTTCCACCGCGCTCAGATGAAACTGCGACTGGATGCGCGGCGCCGCGGCCGAGAGCACCGTACGGTCGATGTAGTTGATCGCGATGGCCGCCCACATGAGGCCGGCAACCCACCAGCGCACCCTGGAGCGACTCCGCACGTTGGCGGCCTGAATCATCTGAGTCTCCTGTTGTATTAATAATGGTCGATTCCAGCCGCGCCGGGGAATGCGTGGCCTTGACTACGTTCTTCGTTTCTAATGTTACCGTTTACTGTAACCGGTAACATTTGGCGCCATCGTAGTATGGCCGTCAGATAAATGCCAGCTTCTTTTCCCTGGGGTAAGTGCCGATTCCCAAGCTTTCAGCGCGCAAGCGTAGCGCGCCCGCTTTGAAAGCAAATGGGTGTTGAAAAGCGTGAGAAGCAGGGGTTGCGCGGCCACGCGAGAAGGGCGTCGCACTTTGGGATGGCTGAGATGTTCGAGGCAAAACGGGCCGCGTAGATAGCGCGAACCGACGCTCCAACCCGGCGCTCGATCCGGCGCAATCCCGCACGGAAAACGCCGCGATTCGTCAGGTGTCCGATACGTGTGTTGCGTGCGCGCCGCGCGCGTAGTGCTGCGGCGTCACGCCGCTCGCGCGGCGGAACATCGTTGCGAATGTGCGCGCGTCGGCGTAACCGAGTTCGCGTGCGATGTCGGCGATCGCATGGCCGACCGCGAGCCGCGCCCTCGCCTCCGTCGTGCGCAACTGTTCGCGCCACTGACCGAAACTGAGCCCCGTTTCCACCCGAAAGTGCCGCGCCACCGTGCGCCCGCTCGCGCCCACTTGCGCCGCCCATGCCTCGAGCGTGTCGGGGTTCGCGGGCTGGGCGATCAGGCTCGTGCAGATGCGGCGCAGGCGCGCGTCGGCGGGCAGCGGCAGGCAGGCCGCATCGGCGGTGCGCGGCGCTTCGTCGACGAGATCGAGGATCAGCGGTTCGAGCAGCGCGCTGCGCCGGTTGCCCGTGGCCTGCGTGCCCGCCGCGCACAGATCGGCGATCGCGGCGCGCAGCAGGTCGCCTGGCGCGATCGGGCGGCAGTCGCGTTCGGTCACGGCGAGCGCGCCGGGCTCCAGATAGAGCGTGCGCATGGCGACATCGCCGAGCATGTGCAGTTCGTGCTCGACCTGCGAGCCGATCAGCAGCGCGTGCGCGGGCGTGACCATCCACAACCCGCGCGGCGTGAGCACACGCACGATGCCGCGCGTGGCGTAGACCAGTTGCGCGCGATGGTGCACGTGGGCGATCTCATGCGCGCCATGCGCGTAGTCGAGCGACTGCGCGATGACCTTACGGTCGGCGAACGTCTTGCCGAAAGTTTGCAGTTTGGCGGAAGGCGGGATCAGGGACATGTCGATATCAGTGCGTGAGTCCGATCAACTTGCGCCGATACGGACAAACTCGTCCCGTTTAACGCGCAAGTTGTCCGGACTGAAGGCAGGGTAACAAATTAAAGTCACGGATGGCCGCACGATGCCCTACCCATCCCACGCCGGATCGACTCGCCACACGATGCGATCGCCCTTCCCGCGAGCCGCATCGACACGCCCAAGTCCAAGTTTAATTGTTATAGCGAATCATTCGCATTATTATTTACGACCGAAAAGGAACGACACATGAAAACCGGGGTGCGCGGATCGACCGCCTTGAGCAACACGCTGCTGTTCTGCCTGCTGGGCAGCGCCCTGGCGGCGCACGCGCAGACCGCCGCGAGCGATGCGGGCAGCACGGGCGGCGCGATCGAGGAGAACAGCGCGGCGGCGCCAGCGGGCCCGGCAGGCACGCGGCAAGCCGCCAGCGCCGCGGCCACGCTGCCCACCGTCAAGGTGACCGGCCAGCGCGCCTCCGCCACGGGCACCGCCGACGGCTACGTGCCCGTGAGCGCCCTCACCGCCACCAAAACGGACACGCCGCTGATCGAGACGCCGCAGTCGGTGTCCGTCGTCACGCGCGACCAGATGACCGACCAGGCCGCGCAAACCGTGGCCGAGGCGCTACGCTACACGGCGAGCGTGCTGCCCGAGATACGCGGCGCCTCCGCGCAGGCCGCACCGTATCTGATGAGCCGCGGCTTCTATCTCGAGCAATTTCTCGACGGCGCGCGCATGCCGAGCGACGTGAGCTTCGGCTATGCGATTCCGAGCTTCGACCCGTACGGGCTCGAACGCATCGACGTCGTGCACGGTCCCGCTTCCGTGCTGTACGGCCAGGCGAATCCCGGCGGCGTGGCCAATCTCGTGAGCAAGCAGCCGACCACCGAGCCCGTGCACGAAGTGTTCATGACCACCGGCAGCCATAACCTCGTGCAGGGCGGTGTGGACTTGGGCGGCGCGCTCACCTCCGACGGCAAGCTCGCATACCGTTTCACCGCCACCGGCCTCGATTCGAGCACGCAGACCGCCGGCACGCGTCAAAAGCGCGTGTATATCGCGCCCGCCGTCACGTGGAAACCCGACGCCAACACCACGCTCACGGTCATGGCGAAGTATCAGCGCGATCCGGACGTGGGCTATTACAACTTCGCGCCCGCCGTGGGCACGGTGCTGTTCAATCCGGCCGGGCAGATTTCGTCGCATACGAATCTCGGCGCTCCCGACTTCGATCATCATTCGCGCACGCAATTCACGCTGGGCTACCAGTTCGAGCATCGTTTCGGCGCCACCTGGACCGTGCGCCAGAATCTGCGCTACACCTACGTGAAGGACGATTTCGCCAACGTGTTCCCCTACGCGTACGCGGCCGGCTCGAACACCACGCTCAACCGCTATACGTTCTGGAATCGCGAGAGCGCCAAATTCTTCACCGTCGACAACCAGGCGCAGGCGAAATTCAACACGGGCCCGCTCGCGCACACGATGCTGTTCGGCCTCGACTTCCAGCGCGTGATCTACGGCGAGGACGTGGGCGCGGGCTTCGACGCGCCCTCGCTCGACGCGTTCGCGCCCGTGTACGGCAACAACACGATGCCCGCCGAAACCTCGTTCGATCACATTCGCCAGAAGCAGCTCGGTGTGTATGCACAGGACCAGATCGCGTGGCGCAAGTGGCGCTTCCTGATCGGCGCGCGCGAAGACTGGGCCGACGCCGACGACACCAACACCGCGACCGCGACCTACGCGGCGCAGTCCGCGCGCGCGTTCACGTGGCGCACCGGTCTCGTTTATCTGTTCGACAGCGGTATCGCGCCTTACGCGAGCTTCTCGAAATCGTTCGACCCGCAGGTGGGCGAACTCTACGGCGGCGGCATCGCGAAACCCACCACGGCGCAGCAGTACGAGGTGGGCGTGAAGTATCAGCCGCCCGGTTACAACAGCTTCGTCACGGCCTCGCTGTTCGACCTCACCGAGCGCAACGTGCTCACCTCGGACCTCGATCATCCGGGCTACAGCACGCAGGCCGGTCAGGTGCGCGCGCGCGGCGTCGAACTCGAAGGCCACGCGAGCCTCACCAACGACCTCAATCTCGCGGTCTCGTACACGTATCTCAACGACGTCACCACGGAATCGAACGATAGCGCCACGACGATCTCGGGCCAGTCCACCTCGCTGCAAGGCAAAACCGCGTGGGGCATTCCGCGCAACATCGCCGCCGCGTGGCTCGACTACACGCTGCACGGCGGCCCGCTGCGCGGCCTCGGCTTCGGCGGCGGCATCCGCTATCTGGGCGCAAGCTACGACCAGAGCAACTCGATCCGCGTGCCTTCGGTCACGCTCTTCGACGCGGCCGTGCACTACGACACGGGCCTGCACTGGCTGTTCTCGCTCAACGCGAAGAACCTCTTCAACCGCACTTACGTGGCCTCGTGCTTCAGCGCGGTGACCTGCACTTACGGCGACGGCGTCGAAGTGCTGGCCACCGCGCGGTATCGATGGTGACGGCATGAGGCCTTGATGCGGCGACGCGACTTTCTGCTCGGCGCGGCGTGCGCGCCGGTCATGTCGATGTCGATGTCGATGTCGACGGCGCGCGCGGCGGCCACGCGCGCGCCGCGTCTCGTCGTACTCGACTGGGGCCTCGTCGAAACCTTGCTCGCGTTGGGCGTGACACCCGCGGGCGCCGCCGAAGTCGCCGACTACAACGCGAGCGTGGTACGCCCGCTCGCGCCGCCGCGCGTGACCGACGTGGGCCTGCGTCTCGCGCCGAGTCTGGAACGGATCCAGGATCTCGCGCCCGACTTCATCCTCATCAATTCGAGCCAGGAAACGCAGCGCGCGATGCTCGAACGCATCGCGCCCGTGCGGGCGTTCGCGGTGTACACCGAAGCGGGCGCGCCGTATCGGCATGCCGTGGACATCACGCGCGAGCTCGCGCGGCTCTGCGCGTGCGTCGCGCAAGGCGAAGCGCTCATCGGCAACACGGCGGCGGCGCTCGCCCGGCATCGCGCGCGACTCGCGACGCAGCCCGACGCTCGCGCGCAGGCGACCTACGTGATGCGCTTTTTCGATGCGCGCCACGTGGGCGTGTACGGCGCGCGCAGCCTGTTTCAGGACGTGATGGACGCGCTCGCGGTGCTCAACGCGTGGCACGGCGCCACCGACTACTGGGGTATCGGCGTGACCGGAATCGAAGCGCTCGCCGCGCCCGCCACACGCGTGCTCTACTTCGATCCGCTGCCGCCCGGCGTCGCGCGCGCGCTCGCGACCAACGCGCTGTGGCACGCGCTGCCCGCCGTCGCGGCGCATCGCGTGGCGGCGCTGCCGCCGTTCTGGGGCTTCGGCATGCTGCCTTCGGCGGCGCGTTTTGCCGATGCGCTGAGCCAGGCGCTCATCGGCACGGCGGCCGCATGAACACGCCGCGTCGTTTCATGTCGATGCGCGCGCCCGCGCTCCGCGTGCGTGCCACGCCTGCGTTCGCCGCTTGCGCGCTCGCGCTGCTGGTGGCCGCCGCACTCGCGCTGAGCGCAGCGAATCTCGACGCGATCCTGCCGCTCGCGCACTGGCGCGACCTGCTCGCGACTGGCGACGCGCACGCCGTGCCCACGCTGGCCGCGCTCATCGCCCGCGACACGTGGCTGCCGCGGCTCGTCGTGAGTGGACTGTGCGGCGCGCTGCTCGGTCTCGCGGGCACGATCTTCCAGCAGGTCTTGCGCAATCCGCTCGCCGAACCGATGACGCTCGGCGTTTCCGCTGGCGCGCAACTCGCGCTCACGCTCGCCACGCTGGGCGCGCCCGCGCTGCTCGGCGCGAGCACGGAGGCGCCGCAATGGATCGCACTGGGCGGCGCCACCTGCGCAGCGGCCCTGGTGTTCGGACTCGCGTGGCGCAGCGCGCTCGCACCGGCGGCCGTCGCGGTTTCGGGGCTCGTCGTGACGCTCTGGTGCGGCTCGATCGGCGTGGCCTTGCAACTGTTCTACGCGCCGTATCTGCGCGCGCTGTTCATCTGGGGCGGCGGTTCACTCGTGCAGCAGGACTGGAGCGTGGCGGCGCTGCTCGCACCGCGTCTCGTCGCGGGCGGCGCGCTCGCGTGGCTGCTGCTGCGCCCGCTGACGCTGTTCAACCTCGACGACGCCAACGCGCACGGCCTCGGCCTTTCGCTACGCACGGCGCGTCTCGCGGCGCTCGCGCTCGCCGTGATCCTGAGCGCCGCCGTGGCGGGCGCGGTGGGCGTGATCGGCTTCGTCGGGCTGGCCGCGCCTGCGCTCGCGCGCCTTGCGGGTGCCCGGCGGCTCGGCCAACGGCTCGTGGCGGCGCCGCTCTGCGGCGCGTTGCTGCTGTGGCTCGCCGACCAGACCGTGCAGCGCTACTCGGGCGCGATGGGCGATCTCGTGCCGACGGGCGCGGCCACCGCGCTATTCGGCGCGCCGCTCATGCTGATGCTGCTGGCGCGCGTGCGGCACGGCGGGCGCAGGCAAAGTCGTGGCGATACGGCGCAAGCGCGCACGCCTTTGCATCCTGGGCGCGCGAGCCAGCTTTATCGACGGATAGCAACGGTGGTCGTGCTGCTCGCGGTGGCATCGTTCCTTGCGCTCGATCTCGGGCGCGGCGCGCAAGGCGGGTACGGCTGGCACGGGTGGCATTTCGCAAACGCCGCGCAATTCGGGCAGGTGGCCATCTGGCGCGTGCCGCGCACGCTCGCGGCCTGCAGCGCGGGCGCGATGCTCGCGCTCGCCGGCACGTTGATGCAGCGCCTCACCGCCAATCCGCTCGCCAGCCCCGAAGTGCTCGGCGTGAGCGGCGGCGCGGCGCTGGGTCTCGTCGCGCTGATGTTGTGCGGCGCCGATCTCGGCCGGAGCGCGCGTTTCGCGGCAAGCGGCGCGGGCGCGCTCGCCGCGTTGCTCGCGATGCTGTGGTTCGCGCGCCGCTCGCGCTTCGCGCCCGAGCGCGTAATGCTCGCGGGCATCGCCATCGGCGCGCTGTTTCAGTGCGTGCTCGCCGTGGCCGTGGCGGGCGGCGGCGAACGCGCGGCCGCGTTGCTGCAATGGCTCGCGGGTTCGACCTATACGGTCACGCCCGCCGACGCCGCGCTCGCGCTCGCCGCCTGCCTCGTGCTGGGCGCGCTCACGCCGCTCGCGGCGCGCTGGCTGCGCGTCCTGCCGCTCGGCGAAGCGAGCGCGCGGGCGCTGGGCGTCTCGACGCAATGGGCGCGCGGCGCGCTGCTCGTGCTGATCGCGAGTCTCACAGCGGCGGCAACGCTGCTCGTCGGACCGCTCAGCTTTGTCGGGCTCACCGCGCCGCATTTCGCGCGGCTGCTGGGCGCGCGCACGCCCCTGCAACACCTCGCGCTGGCCGCGCCGCTCGGTGCGCTCGCGATGGTCGTGGCCGACTGGCTCGGCCGCGCGGCGTTGATGCCGCGCGAACTGCCCGCCGGTCTCGTGGCGACGCTGCTCGCCGCGCCCTACCTCATGGCGCTACTGGCGCGCTCGCGCTGAACCCATGCGCCGCCAGGCGGCTTGGGGAGGCTTGGGGAGGCTTGGGACTTTACCTTCCGGTTAAGGGGGACGGTGATTTTCTCAACTGCATGGACTCGGCGAAACGGCGATGCGAATATATCCGTAAGCCAACGCCGCGCGAAACAGGGAAACGAAATGAAACCGGATCAGCCGCACCGGTGTCATTCGCGTAAAACGCGCGCCTTCCAACCCTCCCAACCGTGCAGACGCACTGTAAACGCCACTCAATGGCGCGCTAACCCTCCTTTAAAGGCGCTTTAAAGACGCTTTAAAGGCACAAGCAATATCCGGTTTTACCCTATCCAGTCGAATGACACGATTCGACCGGAGGACCTCAATCGCCCTCGCATTCATAACGGGCGAAAAAATAATAGCAATTACTGGAGACACGATGAAAAGAGTAGTCGGAGCATTGGCTTTGGGCACGCTCGCGTGCGCCGCGCACGCCCAATCCTCGGTCACGCTGTACGGCATCATCGACGGCGGCGTGCGTTACACCAACAACGGCCACGGCGCGGTCGCCACCACCAGCACCAACGGCTGGCTCTCGTCGAGCCGCTTCGGCTTTATCGGCCACGAAAATCTGGGCGGCGGCTGGAAGGCGAATTTCGTGCTCGAAGCGGGTTTCAACGAAAGCACGGGTGCCTTCGACAATACCACCGGCATTCTTTTCAATCGCCAGTCCTATGTGGGTTTGAGCGGCCCATACGGGCAATTCACGATGGGCCGCCAATACAATATTCCGCACGACCTGATGTTCGTGCTGGACACCTTCAATCTGCAATATCCGTCGATCGTGCCGATCTCGCCGGCGCTCGTCGGGATTCACTACAACAACGACGTCAAATACAAGGGCGATTTCGGCCCCGTGCGCGTGAGCGCCGAAAATTCGTTCGGCGGCGTGGCCGGCAATTTCAACGACGCCTCGGCGCGCAGCGTCGGCCTGCAATACAAAACGGCGTGGGTGATCCTCGGCGGCTTTTATACGCATCGCAGCGTGGCCTCCGGCACGGTGTATCTCCCCGACGACTTCTGGGCCGTGGGCGCGAAATTCACCGCGGGCGGCCTGAAGCTCTCGGCCGGTTTGATGAACGAGAACGAAGGCGGCAACGCCAAAACCGCGCCCGTTCGCACCGAGAACTGGTTCGGCGGCGTGACCTACGACATCAATGCGGCGGTGCGCGTGGGCGGCGCGTTCTACGAGACGAACCTGCCCAATACCAGCGGCCGGCGCGACCTCGGCATTCTCAGCGTGACGTATTCGCTCTCCAAACGCACGATGCTGTTCGCCGAAACCGATTACACGCGGTATCACGGCTCCTATATCACCAACGCGACGCTCAACGCGCAGCACGCCGATCACCAGATCGCCGCAACCGTGGGCATCGACCACACGTTCTGACGCCGCGAAACGAGACGGGTAGCGTTAACTTCCCGGTTAACGCGCCGCCGTTTTATTTCAACTCGATGGACAACCTTTGCCGCAGCGCACGATGATGAATTCGGGCGGCACGCCGTCGGCGACTGGGCAGGGATTACCCGCAGACACGCGCCCACGAGACTGAGGAGACACATGAAAAGCTGGTACTCGGAGCTGACGCCGGTCGAACGACGCACCTATTGGGCGTGCTTCGGCGGCTACACGCTCGATTCGCTCGACTCCACCATGTACGCGCTGCTCGCGCCCGTATTGATCGCCGTGGTGGGCCTCACGCGGCCTGAGATCGGCGTGCTGGCCACGGCAGGGCTGATCGGCAACGCCATCGGCGGCTGGGCGGCGGGCATCGTCGCGGACCGCTACGGCCGCGTTTCCGTGCTCAAGTTCACGATCCTGTGGGTCGCGGCGTTCAGCGCGCTCGCGGCGCTCGCTTCGTCGTTTCACGCGTTCCTGTTTGTGCGCGTGCTGCAAGGCCTCGGCTACGGCGGCGAGGCGGCCGTGGGCGGCGTGCTCATCAGCGAGGTCGTGCGGCCGGCGCTGCGCGGTCGCGTGGCGTCTTCGGTGCAGGCGGGCTTCGCGGTGGGCTATGCGCTGTCCACGGGTCTCATGCCCGTGATCTTCGGCCTGCTGCCCGAAGCCACGGCGTGGCGCGTGATGTTCGGCATCGGCATCGTGCCCGCTTTTCTCGTGTTGCTGATTCGTAAGCAAGTGCCCGAGAGCCAGCTTTTCCAGGCGCAGGCGGGCCGCGCGGTCGCGCCGTTCTGGGCGATTTTCCGCCGCGTCCATTTGCGCAATACCTTATTGGGCTTGCTGCTCGCGAGTGGCATTCTGGGCGGGGGCTTCAGCATGAGCGCGTGGCTGCCCACCTACCTGCGCACCGACCTGCATCTCGCCGTGGCATCCACGGCCGGTTATCTGGCGATGAGCATCGCGGGCTCGCTGACCGGCCCGTTCGTGAGCGGATGGTTGAGCGACCGCGTGGGACGCCGCGCCAATTTCGTGCTGTTCGTGCTGTGCGAAGCGGTCGTGGTCGCCACGCTGCTGTTCGTGCCGATCGGTGCGCACGCAACCATCGTGCTGATCTTCCTGCACGGCGCGTTGCAAAGCGGCCTCGCGGCGGGCCTGCTGCCGGTGTTCGCCGAACTGTTCGATACGGAGATCCGCGCGAACGGCTCGGGCTTCTGCGCGACGGGCGGCCGTGGCGTGGCCGCCATCATGCCCGCTTCGGTGGGCGTGCTGTCGGCCACCATGCCGCTCGGCCGCGCGATGGGACTGGCGGCGCTCTGCGCGTTCGCCGTGGCGCTCGTCGCGGCGCTGCTGCTGCCCGAACGTTCCGGCACCGATCTGGCGCGCGTGGAGAACGAAGCCGATGTCGAAGCCGCCCCGGAGACCGCGTCGCGTGAAGACACGCGGCTTTGCGAACATGCGAGCCGCGCATAGCGTGCCGTAATATGCCTTGGCGCGCCGCTGGCTGACAAAGCGGCGCGAGCTAACTACAGAGAAAAAAGTATGGAGACGACCTTCAACAAGCGACGCATCACCGAGCGCCCCTGGGCCATCGTGATCCTGTTGGCGCTGGGCCTGATGATCTCGTTCGTCGATCGCACGAGCATGTCCTCGGCGCTCGCGCACAAAGGGTTTATCGAGGAATTCGGCCTCAACAACATTCAGCGCGGCTGGCTCAATTCGGCCGTGTTCTGGTCCTACGGCCTCGTGCAGATCGCGATGGGCTGGCTCGTCGACCGCTTCGGCGTGAAATGGCCATACGCCATCTGCTTCCTGCTCTGGTGCATCGCGGCGGCGGCGTGCGGCGTGGTGCCGACGCTGTCGGGACTCATCATCATGCGGCTCGTGATCGGCGTGGCGGAAGCGGTGGTCGTGCCCGCCACGTATCGCTATCTCGCCAATCGCTTCGACGAAACGCGCAAAGGCACGGCGCTCGGCATCTACTCGATCGGCGGCAAGCTCGGGCCCGCGCTCGGCGCACCCATTGCCGCGTGGATCATCGTGTCGTATTCGTGGAAGATCATGTTCATCGCCACGGGACTCGTGGGCCTCGTCTGGCTGCTGCCCTGGCTGCTGATGGTGCCGAACGACTATCCCTCGAAGGCGGAGCTTCAATCGGCCATGCGCCGCGCCTCCACCGTGCCGCTCAAGAATCTGCTCGCGAGCCCGGTCGTGTGGGGCGGCCTCATCACCAACTTCTGCTACGCGTATTTCAACTTCTACTGCATGACGTGGATGCCCGCGTATCTCGTCGAGCAGCGCCATCTCTCGCTGGAAAAGTCGGGCATCTACACGCTGGTGAGTTATATCGGCATTGCGATCGTGGCGGCGCTCGCGGGCTGGGGCGCCGACCGCATCATCGCGCGCGGTCACGACGCGGTGCTGGTGCGCAAATCGTTCATCGTTGCGGGCTTTATCGGCGCGACCACGGTCATGCTCGGCGTGTACGCGAAATCGGCGCAAATGGCGCTGTTCTGGAACGTGGTCTCGCTCTCGCTGCTCGGCCTCGTCACCGCGAATAATCTCGCGCTCGTCAAACTCACGCTCATTCCCAAACCGGCGGTGGGTCTGAACACCGGTTTGCAGCAGGTGGCAACGAGCCTGGCGGGTGGCGTATCGGCGAGTCTTTCGGGCTGGCTGCTGCACGTGGGACACAACTACACGCTGCCGATGCAGGCCATTTACGTGTTTCTGATGATTGGCGCGCTGAGTACGATCGTACTGCTGCGTCGCGAGTGGGCACCGAAGGTGAATGAAGGCGCGGAGGAAACCGAAGCCGGCGCGGCGCCTTCCGCGTTGAATCACTCGGCTATTTGAGTGAGTTCCAGCGAATCGGGGTGAGCAGTCGAGCGACCGGCCGGTTTGACATCCGGCCAGTCGTGTTCACGAATCAGGTTTGAACGGCGTCCGATTCCTCGCCCGCGACGTCGCTCGACACCATGGAAGGGCACACTTCCTCGATACAGCGCAGCAGCAGCGACGCGCTCGGCACGAGCGGTTTGTCGGCGCGCCAGATCGCACCGAGCGGCCGGCGAATGAAACTCAGGTCCAGCGGCAGCACGTGAATGGGATTGATCGAGGCATACGGGTAGACGATATCGACCGTGTGAATCGCAATGGCGTCGTTGGACTGGATATACGCGCGAATCAGGTGCGTGGAAAGCGTTTCGATGTAGTTGAGCGGCATGGGCAGGCCATGGCGCGCGAAGGTGCTCTCGATGGGCTCGCGCATCAGCGAACCCGGCGGCGGCAGTACCCACGGAAAGTCGCGCAGGTCGTCCCATTGCACGTCTTTCTTGTGCACGAGCGGATGATTCGGCCCGGTCACCAGTTTCACGCGCGAAGCGAGCAGCACCTTTTCCTGCAGCCCGACCGTGACCGAACGGCTCGGCAAGCGCCCCACCACGATATCCAGATCGCCGCGCCGCAACTCCTGCAACAGCGTGGTCATGCGGCCTTCGCTGATCGACACGTTGGTGTGCGGCGAATCCTGCTTAAGAAGCGCGAGCGCCTTGGGCATGATCGTGGCGATCAAACTAGGCAGCGCGCCCACATTGACCTTGCCCGCACTGCCCGTTTGCAGCGCCTTGATTTCCTCGGCCACACGATTGAGATTGCTGAGCACGGTGCGCGCGTGGCGCACCACGCATTCGCCGTAGGCCGTGGGACGCAGGCCGTTGACCGTGCGTTCGAACAGCTTCACGCCTAGCGCGCTTTCGATTTCACTGAGCGCCTTCGATACCGCCGGGACCGTGATGAATGAATTCGCGGCGACCTGGCGCAAATTGCGAAAGTCATTCACGGCGACGATCAGGCGCAGGTGGCGCGCCTTGAGATTGGCCGTCAAATACCAGTCCAGCTGACTCATCGTGTCTCCCGATCATGCGCACGTTCATGCGTTGCGCGTGCTGTCATTTTACTCGTGCAACGGCCGCGAGTGTGCCGAAGTCATTAACCTTCAGGTTAACTCACTCGGATTTAATTTCAATTTCGTAGACAGCATCGGGGCACGGTTCGATGATGACGACATCACGCTTCACGTGACGCCGCCACGCGGCGAACCTTATCAAGCGGTGCGCGATTACGACGCCGCATCGAGACCAGGAGAACCGATTTGAAGAGCAGAGTCGCGCTCAAGATTGCGATTGCCGACCATCCGCACGTGTCGGCGGTTCGCAACGGCACCATTCCCATCGAAGGCGTGGATGCGGAATTCGTCAACGTGCAGCCTCAGATCGGCGCGTTCCGCCGTATGGTGCGCGACGTCGAATTCGACGTGTGCGAATTGGCGCCCACGACCTATGTGATCGCTCGCGCTTACGGCGCGCCGTTCGTCGGGCTGCCCATTTTCGTGACGCGCCGCTTCCACCACGGCGGCCTGCTCGTGCGCCCCGACGCCGGCATCAAGACGCCCAAAGATCTCGAAGGCAAGAAAGTGGGCGTGCGCGCCTACTCCGTCACCACCGGCGTGTGGACGCGCCAGGTGCTCATCGACGAATTCGGCCTCGATTCCTCGAAGGTCACCTGGGTCGTGGACGACGAAGAACACGTCACGCAGCTCAAACTGCCGCCCAACGTGATTCACGCGCCCGCCGGCACCTCGCTCGCCGACATGATGGCCAGCGGCGAACTCGCCGCGGGCTTCGCGGCCGCCGCCGGCATCGGCCGCACCGGCGCGCCCACCGGCGGCTGGAAGGAAGTGGAAGCCGACTACCCCGACCTGCTGCCCAACGCCACCGAACTCGAAACCGGTTACTACGCACGCACCGGCATCTACCCCATGCACGGCACCATCGTCGTAAAGGATTCCGTGCTCGCCGAGCATCCGTGGGTCGCCAAATCGCTCTACGACGCGTTCTACCAGGCGAAGAAAGAATGGCTCGCCCGCCTCGATGCCGGCGAAGCGAACACCGCCGGCGACAAGAAATACCAGGCATTGCGAAAGATCGTCGGCAACGACCCGCTGCCCTACGGCATCGAGGAGAACCGCAAGACGATCGAGGCGCTCGAAGCCACCGCATTCAAACAGGGCCTCACGCCGCGCCGCATGTCGATGGACGAGCTGTTCGTCGATCCGCTCGCGCAGTGACCCGCACGGAGACACCATGATCATCGATTGCCACGGTCACTTCACGACCGTTCCCGCCTCGTTCCGCAACTGGCGCGCCAAACAGGTCGAATTCGCCAACGATCCGGCCAACGCGCCCTCGCGCAACGGCGCCTTCGTGAGCGACGACGAGATCCGCGAAGCCATCGGCAACGGCCAGCTCAAGCTGCAACGCGAGCGCGGCAGCGACCTCACGCTGTTCTCGCCCATCGCGGGCCTCATGAGCCATCACCTCGGCAACGAGCGCACGAGCCTCGAATGGGCCGAGATCTCGAACGATCTCGTCTATCGCGTGACCGAGATGTTCCCCGAGAACTTCGCGCCCGTGTGCCAGCTGCCGCAGTCGCCGGGCGTGAATCCCGCCAACAGCATTGCCGAACTGCGCCGCTGCGTGGAGCAGATGGGCTTCGTGGGCTGCAACCTGAATCCGGACCCGACCGGCGGCTACTGGACCGGCAAGCCGATGACGGACCGCGAGTGGTATCCGCTCTACGAGGCGCTCGTCGATCTCGACGTGCCGGCCATGATTCACGTGGCCGCCTCGTGCAACCCGTGTTTCCACGGCACGGGCGCGCATTACCTGAACGCGGATACCTCCGTGTTCATGCAGATCCTTCAATCCGACCTGTTCAAGGATTTCCCGAAGCTGCGCCTCGTGATTCCGCATGGCGGCGGGGCGGTGCCGTATCACTGGGGCCGCTATCGCGGCATGTCGCTGGAGATGCGCGACCGTCCGCTCGAGGGGCTGCTCGACAACATCTTCTTCGACTCGTGCGTGTATCACAAGCCGGGTGTGGAGCTGCTCACCAAGGTGATTCCGGCCGACAACGTGCTGTTCGGTTCGGAGATGATCGGTGCGGTGCGCGGTCGCGATCCGGATACCGGTGAGTATTTCGACGATACGAAGCGCTATATCGACGCGTGCTCCGCACTGAGCGACGAAGACCGCTACAAGATTTTCGAGGGCAATGCGCGCCGCGTGTATCCGCGACTCGACGCACGGCTGAAAGCGCAGGGCAAGTAAGTTTTTAAAGTCCCCGGCATCACACAGGATCACAAAAGGACAGAGGCAGACAATGGCTTCACCCATCGTTGATATTCACCCGCACATCATCTCCGACGACGAAACGCGCTACCCGCCCGCGCCGCTGTTCGGCAAGCGCTCAGACTGGTCGAAGGAACGTCCGACCACGGTCGAAACGCTGATCGCGTCGATGGACGCGGCGGGCGTCGGCAAGGCGGCCGTGGTGCATTCGTCCACGACCTACGGTTTCGACAACAGTTACGTGGTGGACAGCTGCGCGCGTTACGCGGACCGTCTCGTGGCCGTGGGTTCCGTCGACGTGATGCAGGAAGACGCGCCGCAGCGCATTCGCGAGTGGGTCGGGCGCGGCCTTGCGGGCCTGCGTCTGTTCACGGGCGGCAGCACGAAGGAGTTCGATCCGAGCGAACTCGACGACCCGCGTTCGTTCCCGGCGTGGGAGCTGTGCGCCGAACTCGGCCTGCCGATGTGCATCCAGACCGGGCCGGTGGGCCTGCCGCAGGTGACGGCGCTCGCGAAGCGCTTTCCCGCGGTGCCGATCGTGCTCGATCACCTGGGCCGCCCCGACGTGCTCGACGGCGCGCCGTACGCGAACGCGCAGAGTCTGTTCGATCTCGCGCCGTACGAAAACATTTTCCTCAAACTCACGCCGCGCATTTTCGGCGATGTGAAGAAAGAGAAAGCCAGCGCGGAAACGTTTTTCCCGCGCGTGGTGGAAGCGTTCGGTGCGAAGCGGATGGCGTGGGGTTCGAATTTCCCCACGTCGCAAGGCACCTTGCAGGAGATTCTGGGCACGGCACAAGCCGGCCTCGCGTGCCTGAGCGAGGAAGATCGCGCATGGGTCTTCGGCAAAACCGCACAAAGCCTGTATGGCGCGCTGGCCTGAGCCGCGCAGGAAACTGGAGGAGACAATCGATGAGCAACACTCGCCTCAACAGCATCATTCGCGCGTTCGAATCGGGCAAGCCCGCGTTCGCCGCGTTCTCGAAACTCGACAAGCAGACCGCCATCGAAATGAGCGATGCCCCCTACGACGGCATCGTGTTCGAGATGGAGCACAACCCCTACGACGTGGCCGCCCTCGGCGACGCCATGCAGTACATGCTCAACCGCAAGGAGATCGCGGAATCCGGCTCGGTCTCGCCGCGCGTCACGCCCATCGCCCGCATTCCCGCCAATGGCGTGGAAATGAACCAGGCCTTCGCCAAGCAGGTGCTCGACCGCGGCGCGTACGGCGTGGTGTGGCCCCACGTGGCCACCGTCGAGCAGGCCTATAACGCCGTGGCCTCGTGCCGCTACGCGCGCCCCAAAAGCGCCCCGCTCTACGAGCCGAAGGGCGTGCGCGGCGACGGTCCCGCCACCGCCGCGCGCTACTGGGGCCTCAGCATGGCCGACTACTACCGGAAGGCCGACGTCTGGCCGCTCGCACCCGAAGGCGAAATTCTCGTTGGTCTGATGTGCGAAAGCACCCAGGCGATCCAGAACCTCGACGACATTCTCTCGAACGTGCCCGGCATCGGCTTCATCCTTATTGGCGAAGGCGATCTCTCGCAGGAGCTCGGTTTCCCGCGCCAGTACGAGCATCCCGAGGTGGTCGACGCGATGCGCCAGATCGTGGAAACCTGCCACAAGCACAACGTCGTGGTCGGCAACCCGCACGTGACGGCGAAGAATCACAAGCGGCTGATCGAGGAAGGCTACCGCTTCCTGATGTCCGCGCCGATGCGCAGCTACGGCGTGGTCGGCATGGCGCGCGAAATGGCCGGTTACTGAGGCACCTGACGTCACGACATCGACAGCCAATTACCCATAGTAAGGAACCCCAACATGTCCACGACGGCCGGCGCAGCGCCCACGCTGCGCACCAACCTCGCCGACTACGCCGTGACGAAGGCGATGAAGGACGGGCGTGTCACGTCCGACCACGTCACGCTCGACTATTGCGGCCCCACGCCCGCGCACAACGGCTTCAAGGCGATGGTGCGCGAGAACCAGTTCGACGCGGGCGAACTCGCCATCGTCACGTTCCTGCAGGCCAGGGCGTACGGCAAGCCCTATGTGCTGCTGCCCGCGCCCATTTCGGGCCGTTTCCAGCATCATTGCGCGGGCTACAACCTCGACTTCGGCCATCTCGATCCGAAGGATATCGAAGGCAAACAGGTGGGCGTGCGCACCTATACGCAGACCACGGCGCTGTGGATTCGCGGCATCCTGCGCCACGAATACGGCGTGGATCTCGACAAGGTCACGTGGATGACGCTCGGCGATGGCCATCTCGCCGAGTTCACCGACCCCGCGAACTGCCAGCGCCTGCCGAAGGGTTCGTCGATTCCGCAGATGATGCTCGACGGCGAACTCGCCGCCGCGCTGCTGGGCGAAGACATGCCGAAGGACGCGCGCGTGCGCACGCTCGTGCCCGACGCGCAGAACGCCGCGAAAGACTGGTTCGCGCGCGAGAACGTGGTGCCGATCAATCACATGTTCGTGGTGCACGAGAACGTGTCGAAGCAGCACCCGGAGGCGGTGCGCGAGATCTACCGCATGATCCGCGAAAGCCGCGAGCAGGCCGAAGGCGTGCCGGCGGTGTTTCCGCCGCTCGGGCTCGAGGCGAACCGCAAGGGCATCCAGCTCGCCATCGACTGGGCGCTCGACCAGAAGATCATTCCGCATCGCCTGAGCGTGGACGAACTGTTCGACGACGTGACCGGCGCGCTGGGCTAAGCGACGCTCAGGCCGCTTCCGCCCCCATCGCATCGAGCCGACCGACGATCGCTTCGAACGTCGGCCGCTGCTCGCCGGGCTCGCTCAGGCATTCGCCAACGAGCGCGTGCATTGCGGGATCGGCATTCACGGTTCGCGCCGCCAATTCTTCGAGCAGGCAGCCGAACGCGCGCACCTCGATACGCTCGAACGCGCGCGCGCGTGCCGTATCGCCTGCATCGTGGAACGACGCCGCGCCGAAGTCGCCGAGCAGCGCATGGCCCGCGCCGTCGTGCAGGATGTTGTGTGCGTAGAGATCGCCGTGCATGATGCCGCGCGCGTGCAGGTGCCGCGCCGCCGACGCCATGCCGCGCGCGAGGCGCAAAGCGATCGACCGGTCGAAACGCACGTCGGGCGCGTAGATGTCGCGCGTGCACGAAGCGAGACTGGGCGGTCCCGCGAGATTGCCGAACGCCGGATCGATGAGCGCCATCACCAGCCCGTGTTCGTCCAGCGGATGCCCCGTGACCTTGCCGAGCACGGGAATCAGATTCGGGTGCGCGCCCGCCTGCAAACACGCGGCCATTTCCAGATCGGGCAAGCCGTCGCTCGTGACCGCGCCTTTGAAGAGCTTCACGGCCACGGCTTCGGCGGGATGCCCGTCGCGCAACAAACGCGTCGCGCGATGAATCACGCCTGACGCGCCCTCGCCCAGCGTCTGGCCGAGCGCGAGCGTGTGCCAGTCGATGTCGGGCACCGGCGTGCTGGCTTGCGCGGCGCGTTCGCGTGCCGCGTTGAACGGATTGCCCGCATACGCGAGCCACGCGAGACGCGGCAAACGCAACAGCCACTCGGGTAGCGCCTCGAACTGGTTCGCGGCAATGCGCAGCAGTTCGAGCCGCGTGCACGCGGCCATGGTTTCCGGCAGCGCGCGCAGACGGTTGCCCGCCAGCATCAGCTTCTGCAGCGGCGCGCAGGCGCCGAGTTCGGGCGGCAGCGTTTCTACTTCGTTGTCGGTGAGGATCAGCCAGCGCAGCGCGCGCGGCAGCGCGGCGGCGGGCACGTGACGAATGCGATTGGCCTTGAAGCCGACCATCGACAAAGCCGGGCACGCGCCGAGCACGGCGGGCAGTTCGGTGAACGCGTTGTTCGACGCGAACACGATGCGCAGCTTGTGCAGCTTCGCGAAGTCGTCAGGCAGCGAGGTGAGCGCGTTGCCCGAGAGGTCGAGCACTTCGAGCGTCTCGGCGAGATCGAATATCTCGCGCGGAAACTCGCTCAGCCCACAAGCGAGCTTGAGTTGCGTGGCGCCCGCGAGTTGGCCGGCGCGCAGTTGGTCGAGAGTGGCAGTGGTCACGCTGGGGGTTGGGGATCGAAAGAAGTGAGCGAGATGGCACGTTCGCCGCGCCGCATAGCTGAATTTTAGCGGCATCGGCGAAAACTGCATGGCTCCCTCACGCGTCCTCGCTCAACCCGCCTTCACCACCTTCGGCTGAAAACCCTTTCCCTGCGGCGCGTCGCCGGCGGCTTCCGTGCGCGCCGCGCTCGTCGACAGATAACGCAGACAACAGACGCGCAAAAACGAGGCGAAGTTGATCGGCTCCTCGCCGCGCAACGCGAGCAGTTCGTCGTAGAGTTTGACGGCGAATTGCGTGGTGGTGAGATTCTCGCGATTGGCGATTTCCTGCAGCACGTCCCAGAACAGGTTTTCCAGCCTCACGGTGGTCACCACGCCATGAATGCGCAGCGCGCGCGTGCGCGACTCGTAGAGAATGGGGTCGGCGCCGATATAGATCTTGCACATGCCAATGTCTCCTTCAGTGAGGGCGCCGCAGCGAAGCCGCTTGCGCTGAAGCGCCCTGCATTCATTCTCTTTATTGCACGCCCTCTACCGCGGGCTCAACACCACGCGCGGCTAGATCTCGCGACGGCTCATTTTTCCCGCAATATAGTCGGCCTGGCGAATCGCGAGCGTCACGATCGTCAAGGTCGGATTCTCTCCCGCGCCGGTCGTGAACTGGCTGCCGTCCGAGATGAAGAGATTCGGGATGTCGTGCGTTTGCCCGAAGCCGTTGCACACGCCGTCTTGCGCGCGGGCGCTCATGCGCGCCGTGCCCAGATTGTGCGTGGACGGATACGGCGGCACGCGATACACCGTTTTCGCGCCCGCTGCCTCGTACACGGCCGTGCCCTGTTTGAAGCCGTGCTCGCGCATGGCTTCGTCGTTGGGGTGATCGTCGAAATTGACGTTGGCCACGGGCAGCCCGAACTGGTCCTTCACGCCGTGGTTGAGCGTAACACGGTTGTTCGCGCGCGGCATGTCTTCGCCCACGATCCACATGCCCGCCGTGTACGGGTAGGCGTCCATCGCGCTCGTGAAGTCGGCACCCCACGCGCCGGGATTCAGGAACGCGGCGTAGAACGGCAAGCCGAGCGAAATCGTTTCCATGTGATAGCCGCCCGCGAAGCCGCGTTTGGGATCGAAGCGCGCTTCGTCTTCGATGATGCCGGCCATCGTCGTGCCCTTGTACATCTCCACTTTCTTGTCGAACACGCCGTACACCGAACCCGTGGTGTGACGCATGTAATTGCGCCCCACCTGGTCTGACGAATTCGCGAGCCCGTTCGGATAGCGAGGGGATGCCGAAGCGAGCAACAGCCGCGGCGTTTCGATCGAATTGCCCGCCACCGCGACAATGCGCGCCTTTTGCCGCTGCAATTTTCCCTTCGCGTCGTAGTAGAGCACGGCGTTCACCTTGCCGGCCTTGTCGTGCTCGATGCGCGCGACATGCGAGCCGGGGCGCAACTCCATGTGCCCGGTGGCCTGCGCCTTCGGCAACTCGGTGTAAAGCGTGGACCACTTCGCGCCAAAGCGGCAACCCTGAAAACAGAAGCCGCGTTGATAGCAATGGCTGCGGTCGTCGCGATTCACGCTGTTGATCGCCATGCGCCCCGTGCTGCACTCGCGATACCCCACCTTGGTCGCGCCCGAGAACATCACCTTGAAATTGTTGTTGCCGGGCAGGCCGGGCAAGCCGTTGGTGCGCGTCACGCCCATTTTCTTTTCGGCGCGATCGTAGTACGGGTCGAGTTCCTCGCGCGTCACCGGCCAGTCGAGCAGCGTGGCGCCGTCGACCGCGCCATAGGTCGTGCGCGCCTTGAATTCGTGCGGCTGAATTCGCAGGCTCGCGCCCGCCCAGTGCGTCGTGGTGCCGCCCACCGTCTTGCAGATCCACGCGGGCAGCGTGGGAAAGTCCTTCGCCACCCGCCACGAACCCGAGGTCGTGCGCGGATCGAGCCAGGACAGCAGCTTGAACGCGTCCCACTCTTCGGTCTTGAAGTCGGCCTGGGTGTTGTGCGCGCCCGCTTCGAGCACGACCACGTCGATACCCTTTTGCGCGAGTTCGTTCGCGAGCGTGCCGCCGCCCGCGCCCGAGCCGATGATGACGACCACGTTGCTGTCGTCGTTGGCAAAGCGCTTGCCGCCTTGCGTCGTCTCTGCATTCGTTGCCATGTTCGCTCTCCTCGATGTCACGCTGCGGGTACAGGACCGCTGTCCTGCGCGGGCGGATCGGGCAACCACGCGAGATTGTTGAAGCCCTTGAAGAGATAGCCGCCGTCGCCCTCGCTCGCGCCATAACCGAAGTGCTGATACGCGAGCGTGTTGCTGTAGAGCGAGACCACGGCCGTGCTGCGCACGGTCTGGAAGAACGGCGTGTTCGCAATGGCCTTGATGTTGTCGGCCTGCGCCTGCGCGCTCTGCTTCGTCCAGTCGCCGCCGGGCGCGGACTTGTCGAGCGCCTTCACGCCTTCGGCGAGTTGCTTGCGCGTGGCCGCGTCTTTCTGCGCCTTGGCGTCGAGGTCTTTCACGGCGAGCGCGTAGACGGCGTCGTCGAGCGTCTTGTGCGGGTAGATCTGCTTGACCATCGCCAGCAGCACCGCGCCCTGGTGCGTGTCGAGATGCTTGAGTTCGAGCGCCCACACGCGGCTCGGCGCAAACATCGCCAGCGTGGAGGACAGCGCGAGCGTGCCGATCAAAACGCCGCTGCCCTTGAGCCATTCGCGGCGCGTGAGCGTGATGCGCGGCGGCGCATCGTCGTGGTCATGTTCATGTTGATGAGCGTGTTCATGCTCATGCGCGGGCCCGTCCGCCACGCGGGCAATCGCTATGGTTTTGCCTTGCATCGTCGTCTCCTTCCATGAAGGCGCGCGGACTGTTCGCGTCCGTCAACGCCACGCCCGTTGCCGGGCTAACGGTAATGTCCGTGCTGCTCCAGTACCTCGATCTTGTAGCCGTCCGGGTCTTCGATAAAGAAGTAGCGCGCCAGCAGCGCACCCGCGTCGTCCTTGAATTCGCGCACGTCCTTCGGCTCGAAGCCGAGGCCCGTGAGCCGTTCGCGTTCCGCGCGCGCATCGCTCACGACGACGGCCACGTGACCGTAACCGTCGCCATGCGTATAGGGCGCATCGCGGCCCTTGTTCCAGGTGAGTTCGATCTCGGCGTCGGCTTCGCCGTTGCGCAGATACACGAGCGAGAAGTCGTCGAAGTCGAGACGATGGCTCGGCGTCATGCCCAGCACGGTCTCGTAGAACTTCAGCGAGCGCTCGAGATCGCGCACGCGGATCATGGTGTGGATGAGTTTGGCCACGTGAGGTCCTCAGGAAATGCGCGTGCCGAGCACGGCCAGAAACTGCGCGAGCCAGTTCGCATGCGAGGTCCAGGCGGGCGCGGTGACGAAATTGCCGTCGGTGATGGCGTCGGGCCAGTCGAGCGGCACGTAGTGCGCGCCCGCGAGTTTCACCTCGGGCTCGCACGCGGGATACGCGGCAATCCGTTTGCCTTCGATCACGCCCGCCGCCGCCAGCAATTGCGCGCCGTGACACACCGCCGCGATCGGTTTGTGCGCTTCCGCGAAGTGCCGCACGATCGCGATCACTTTCGCATTGAGCCGCAGATACTCGGGCGCGCGGCCGCCGGGAATCAGCAGCGCGTCGTATTGCGCGGGATCGACGGCCGCGAAGTCGGCGTTGAGTGTGAAATTGTGGCCGCGCTTTTCCGTGTAGGTCTGGTCGCCTTCGAAGTCGTGAATCGCGGTACGTAGCGTGTCGCCCGTGCGTTTGTCGGGCGCGACCACGTGCACGGTGTGTCCGACCGCGCCGAGCGCCTGGAACGGCACCATCAGCTCGTAGTCTTCGACGAAATCGCCGGCGAGGATCAAGATGCGTTTTGCCATGTCATGCCTCCTTCGAAGCGTTGATTGAAACGCCCTGAGCGAGCGCGAGCCGCACGCAATGAGCGCTATTTCTGCGGGCCCAGCGTGGCGATATACGAAGCGAGATTGTCGATGTCCTGGTCGGAGAGCGGCTTGGCCATCGGCTGCATCATCGCGGCCATGCCGCCGTTGCGTTCGCCGCTTCGGTACGCACGCAGCGCGGCGGCCACATAAGCGGGATTTTGTCCGCCAATCCTGGGAAAGCCCGGAGACGTGGGCGTACGGCCATCGGCGCCATGACAGGCCACGCATGCGGCGAACTTCGCATGCCCTTGCGCGGGGTCGCCCGGCGCCGCGGCATGCGCGAGGTTCACAAACGAGATCGCACCGGCAATCGATGCCGCCGTCATGGCGGCACGCATGGCAAGGCGGAAATAGTGCGAGGGACTTGACGAGCAACGTCGCGAGGCACGACGTCGATGGGAATACACCGGCAATGACCTATCGGTTCTCATGGGTGACAGCAGTCCGTCTTTTGTTTGTGGGGAACGGCGAGCGAGCGTGACGCGCGATGTCGGCACCGTTGCGATGAATGTAGCGAGACACGCGGGCGCGCAGGTAATAGACGGCTAAATGGCGGCCAGGGATTTCACCGAGATGGATTCGTCGTTTGCACGGGCGAGTGCATCGACGCCGATGTGCGGAATGTGCGGTGCATCATGCGCCGCGACGCATGATGCACGCGCATGAAAAAGCCGCGCGCCGACATCACGCTGCGCGCGGCGTTCGCGGGATGACGTCGTCATCCCACCTTCAGGTGCCGGTCTTGAAACCCATGGCCGCGGCCTTCGCGCGCAGATCGCCGAAGCGGTCCGCATTCGGATTGACGATCACCTGCGACTGATCAATTGCCGAGACCGAACTCGTCGACGACGGCCCCGATGCGCCCACGCACAGGCCGCCGAACGGACCCTGCGCCACGCTGAAGGCCGGCGCGTCGGTACGCGGCGCGTCGCTGAAATCGAGCGCACAGGCGAGATTCACCGTGGCCGAGTCGCTGCCGCGCACGCCGAGCGGCGCCAGCCCGAAGCGCCATTGCAACAGCGCGTGAATCGAACTCGGATCGAACGGATAACGCGTGACGGCGCCCGCGCGCACGCGCGGCCCGAGCAGCGCGAGCGGCACGCGAAAGCCGAGCTTGCCGTCGTTGCCGAGCGCGTACTCGCGCTGGCTCACCGGCCGCGTGGGCGGCACCACGTGCTCGTGAAAGCCGCCCCACTCGTCGTACACGACGATCATCAGCGTGCTGTTCCAGTTCGGGCTGGTGCGCAGCGCCTCGTAGACCTGGGCGAGAAACGCCTGACCGTTGCGAATGTCGGCATGCGGATGGTCGTCGGACGAGACGCCCGCTTCCTCGCCCGCGAACGCGGGATCGACCATGCAGAACGGTGGCAGCGTGCCCGCCGCCGCGCGCGAGAGGAAGTCGGAGAAGAGATGCGAGATGCCGAGGTAGTTGGTGCCGTAGAGCGCCGTGAACGGCACGTCGTGATAGTAGTAGTTGCAGCCCACGTTGGCCGCGCTGAGGTTGTCCCAGATCGTCGAGAGCGAGCAGTTGTCGAGGCTGTCGTCGAGCCGGTCCAGCGCGCCGCTGTGCAGATAGATGCGGTTGGGGAACGTGCTGGTGAGCGCGCCGCAGAAGTAGAAGTCGCCCACGGTGTAGTTCGCCGCCGCGGCCTGGAAGAACGGCAGATCGGTGGCGTTGTAATAGCCGATGGGCAACAGGTCGCCTTGCGTCTGATTCGTGTCGGGCGTCTGCAGCCAGCCGTTCATCGCGCCGCCCGCCAGTTGCGTGCGGCCGCCCGCGTAGCTATGGTCGGGATCGGCGAAGCCGCAGCCCTGGTAACCGTACGACGCGTTGGCCGAGAGCAGGAACGGCGCGTGGCTCGCGCCGAATGCGTCGGCGAATTGCTGATTCGCGGGCATGCCTTCAGCGCCCGGCACCCAGCTCAGGAAGTGATCGAACGAGCGGTTTTCCATCGTCACGAGCACGATGTGATCGATGCCGCAGGTCGCGGGGTCGGGTAACGCGGGGCGTGGCAGCGCATAGCGGTCGGCGCCGTCGGGCGATGGCACGTCGCCGACCTGCGGCGCGGGCTGGCTGCCGCTGTCGCCGCTCGAGCCGCCGCCGCCGCAACCCGACAACGCGACGCCGCCCGCCACGGCCGCCATGCCCGCCAGGAAGCGGCGGCGGTCGAAGTGATACGGTCCGTGGGCTCCATCGTCCATGTCGGGTCTCCTCGAGGCGGTTCGCGTTGTCGTGGCTCGGTCGCGGCGTGCCTCGCTGCGCTGCGTCATGGCAGGCGCGGCTCGCGGACGAGTCGTGAGGCATGGGACGTTCGCGCTGTGCGCGAGTTGCAGAACACAGGCTGCGGCACAGGATAGCAGCGCCGCCGCGCGCCCGTCCGCTGCGCGGCTCAGGCGTGTGCGCGCGGCAGGTTCCGAGGTGCGATAAGCTGCGCCTATGGACTTCCGTCAGCTCAAATATTTCGTCGCGATCGTCGACGCAGGCAGCCTCTCGAAGGCGGCCGAGCGGCTATGCGTCGCGCAGCCCTCGCTCAGCCAGCAGGTTGCCGGGCTCGAAACCGAACTCAAGACGCAACTGCTGGTGCGCAGCCACCAGGGCGTGAAGCCGACCGAGGCCGGACGCGCGCTCTATCTGCGCGCGCGCGACGTGCTGCGGCAGATGGCGCAGATTCCGCTGGCCGTGCAGGTGAGCGGCACCGAGTCGGGACAGGTCGCCATCGGCCTGCCGACGAGCGTCGCCGTGGTGTTCGCGCTGCCGCTCTACGAGTTCGTGCGGCGGCGCTATCCGGGCATCCGCCTGCATATCGTCGAGGGCATGAGCGGCTATCTCGCCGAACTGCTCGCGAACGGGCGCCTCGACATGGCGATCCTGTTCCGCGAAACGGAAACGCGCGGCGTGTCCGTGCAGCCGCTGTTCGAGGAAAACCTGTATGTGTTCGGCGCGCTCGAGGGCATCGAAGCCGGCGCGGACGTGCCGCTGCGCCGCCTCGCGGGCGTGCCGCTGGTGCTACCGGGGCCGGGCAACGGGCTGCGGCTTCTGATCGAGCGCGCGTTTGCGCGCGAGGGCATCGAGCCGGAGGTGGTCGCCGATATCGATTCGCTGCCCACCATGCTCGAAATCGCGCGGCGCGGCGGCGGCGTGACCATCGTCTCCTCCGACGCATTCGGGCAAGCGGCGGACCAGCAGTTGATCCATCGGCTCGTCGAGCCCGAGATCTCACGCACGGTGGCGCTTTGCGTGCCGACGGCGCTACCGACCAGCGCGGCGTCGCTCGCGATCCAGCGCGCGGTGGCGGAACAAGTGGCGGAACTGGTGGCAAGCGGCGTGTGGGCGGGCGTGCTGCGGCGGGACAGCGACGCGGTGAGCGGCACGGAAGGCGCGGTGCCGTTGCGGGCGCAGGATGATTCGCGGGTTTGAGGCGTCGCGCGCGCACGGCCCGCTATAGGCGCCCCGCTATAGGCCACCCCTATACCCACTATCCCCAATCCATATTTCACGCCACGCCTCAACCTCGCTACGCTGTGTCCTCCTGAAGCGCTGACTGAACGCAGCGCCGAATAACGAAAGCGCTATCGAGGCGCTCGAAGGAGACACATGTACACGCAGCTATTCGACCCCGTCGCGCATTCCATCGCGGCCTCCGCCGCCTTCGCGGCGCTCCCTCTCCTCACGTTGTTCGTGCTGCTCGGCGTGCTGCGCCTGCCCGCGCGCTGGGCCGCGCTCGCCTCGCTGGTCGTGTCGATGATCGTCGCCGCGTTCGTCTACGGCATGCCCGGCGCCCAGGTCGTGAGCGGCGCGCTCGAAGGCGCCGCCATCGGCTTCTTCCCGATCATCTGGATCGGCATCAACGCCATCTGGCTGTTCAAGCTCACGCAGGCCAGCGGCCACGCCGACGTGCTGCGCCGCGCCCTCGCGCACGTGAGCCCCGACCAGCGCGTGCAGGCCGTGCTGATCGCGTTCTGCTTCGGGGCGCTGCTCGAAGCGCTCGCGGGCGGCGGCGCGCCCGTCGCGATCTGCGCCGTGCTGTTGATCTCGCTCGGCGTGGAGCCGCTCAAAGCCGCCACCGTGTGTCTGCTCGCCGACACCAGTCCGGTCGCGTTCGGCGCGCTCGGCCTGCCGATCACCGTGCTCGCGAAAATCACGCGTCTGCCCGTGCACGAGATCAGCGTGATGGTCGGCCGTCAGGCGCCGCTGCTCTCGCTGTTCATTCCGCTGATGCTCGTGTTCATTCTCGATGGCCGCCGCGGCGCGAAGGAAGTCTGGCCGCTCGCGGGCGTCGCCGGTCTGGCGTTCGCGTTCGCGCAGTTCGCCGGCTCGATGCTCTTGCCGGTCGAACTCGTCGATATCGTCGCGGCGCTATTTTGCGCGGGCGCTTCCATCGCATTCCTGCGCGTGTGGACGCCGGGCACGCTGCGTACCGATCTGCGTACGGATCTCCACCCGGCACATGCTTCAACCACGCGCAACGCGCCTGCGCCGCTGCAAGGCGCCGCGCTCGCCATGCCGATGACGGGCGGCCCCGCCTTCGAACGCGCGAACGAACGCCCCTCCGCACGCACGAGCGCCCAGGCCGGCAGTGCCCATCTCACGCGGGATTCCCGCGCCGAAGTTCTGCGCGCGCTCGCACCCTACGCCGCCGTGATCCTCGTGGTCGCGGCCACGCAGATCGGCTTCGTCGCGCATGCGATGGGCGCGATCACGTCGAGCTTCGCGTGGCCCGGCCTGCATGTCGTCGGTCCCAATGGCGCGACCGTTTCCGCCGTCAACGCTAAGTTCGAGTGGCTGCTGTCCGCCGGCTCGATCGTGCTGATCGCGGGCGTGCTGTCCGTGCCGCTGCTCAGGCTCGACACCCGCACCGCCGCGCGCACTTACCTGAAGAATCTGCACGAACTGCGCTGGGCCGTGTTCACGGTCTGCTGCGTGGTGGGTGTGGCGTACATCATGAATCTCTCGGGGCAGATCGTGACGCTCGGCATCTGGGCCGCGCGCGCGGGCACGGCGTTCGCGCCGGTCTCGCCGGTGCTCGGCTGGTTCGCCACCGCGCTCACCGGCTCGGACACCTCGGCCAACGCGCTGTTCGGCATGCTGCAACTCACCACGGCGCATCACACCGGCCTCTCCGACATTCTTCTCACGGCCGCCAACACCTCGGGCGGTGTGGTGGGCAAGGCGATCTCGCCGCAAAACCTCGCCGTGGGCGCGGTCGCGGTGGGCATGATCGGCCGCGAAGGCGTGCTGTTCCGGCGCGTGGCGGGCTGGACCGTGCTGATGATCGCCGCGCTCAGCCTGCTCGTGTGGGCGCAATCCACACCGCTGCTCGGCTGGATGGTGCCCTGAGGCGGCCAGCCAAACACCGGGCGCCATGAAGGCAGCACCGGCGGCGCACGCAAAACATCAAGCGCCGCCCGCAATCACAAGGACTTTCGACGTCATGCAAAAACCCGCTCTCCCGCTTGCCGATATCACCGTCGTGTCGATCGAACAGGCCATCGCCGCGCCGCTCGCGAGCCGTCATCTGGCCGACTGGGGCGCGCGCGTCATCAAGATCGAACGCCCCGGTCCCGGCGACTTCGCGCGCGGCTACGACACCGCGATGGACGGCCTCTCCAGCCAGTTCGTCTGGACCAATCGCTCGAAGGAAAGCCTCGCGCTCGACATCAAAGACCCGCAAGGCCAGGACACGCTCGAAGCGCTGCTCGCGAACGCCGACGTGTTCATCCAGAATCTCGCGCCCGGCGCGGCGAAGCGCCAGGGACTCGACGCGCAATCGCTGGTCGAGCGCTTTCCGCAACTGATTGCCTGCGATATCTCGGGCTACGGCAGCGGCGGCCCGTACAGCGACAAGAAAGCCTACGACCTGCTCGTGCAGTGCGAAACCGGCTTTCTGTCGATCAACGGCACGGAGGAAACGCCCTCGAAATGCGGGCTCGCCATCGCCGATATCGCAACCGGCATGTACGCGCTCAACGGCATCCTGATGGGCCTGCATCAGCGCGCACGCACGGGCCGCGGCATGGCGTTCGAAGTCTCGCTGTTCGACGCGCTCACCGAGTGGATGAGCTATCCCGCCTACTACACGCGCGGACGCGGCGAGCCCGTGCCGCGCAGCGGCGCGCGCCACGCGACCATCGCGCCGTATGGGCCGTTCGCGACTGGCGACGGCAAGACGGTGTTCTTCGGCATCCAGAACGAGCGCGAATGGCAGAGCTTCTGCACCACGGTGCTCGGCGACGCGAGCCTCGCCACCGACGCGCGCTACGTCACCAACTCGCTGCGCCTCGCCAACCGCGACGCGCTCGAACGCGGCATCACGGAGCGCTTCGCCGCCTGGAGCAGCGACGAAGTGCTCGCGCGCCTCGACCGCGCCGCCATCGCGAACGGCAAGATGAACGATGTCGAAGCGCTGCTCGAACATCCGCAACTCGTCGAGCGCCAGCGCTATCGCAGCGTGGAAACCGAGCGTGGCGCGATGGACATGTTCCTACCCGCCGTGACCATCGCGGGTGTCGAGCCAGTGATGGGCGCGGTCCCCGCCGTTGGTCAGCATACCGAATCAATTCTCGCCGAACTCGAAGCGAAGAAAAAATCCCAAGGGAGCGCAGCATGAGCACGACAATCACGCGCTCGGTACTGGCCGTGCCCGGCCATCGCATGAAGATGCTGCAATCGGCGGCGGCGAGCGCGGCGGATGCGGTGTTCATCGACCTCGAAGACGCCGTGCCGCTCGACAAGAAAGCCGAAGCGCTCGCCTGCGCCGTCGCGGCGCTCAACGATCTCGACTGGGGCGCGAAGTGGGTTTCGGTGCGCATCAATGCGGGCGCCGATGGCGTGGCCGCGCACGAAGTGCGAACGCTCGCGCGCGACGCCAGGCGGCTCGACGCGCTGCTCGTGCCGAAGGTGGAACACGTCGCGACCGTGCAGGACGTCGAGCGTATTTTGAGCGACGAAGCGGGCCATCGCGCAGGCGCACGCGGTATCGCCATCGAAGCGCTGATCGAGACCGCGCGCGGCATCGTCAACGTCGACGCCATCGCCGCATCGAGCGCACGGCTCGCGGCGCTGCACTTTGGCGTGGGCGACTTCTCGGCCTCGATCGGCGCGCGCAACGTGGAGATCGGCGGCACGCATCCGGGCTACGCGCTCACCTTGAAGAACGACGCGGGCAACTACAGCACCACCGCACTCGACCTCTGGACCTATCCGATGATGCGGCTTCTGGTGGCCGCGCGCGCGTTCGGTCTGCGCGCCGTCGACGGTCCGTGCGGCGCGTTCCGCGACCTCGTGCTCACGCGCGCGTGGGCGCTCAAGGCGGCGGCCATGGGCTTCGACGGCAAGCAGGTGATTCACCCCGACCAGATCGAGCCGACCCGCGCCGCGTTTTCGCCCACCGAAGCCGAGATCCGCGACGCGCAGCGCACCATCGAGGCGCTCGAGGCCGCGCAGGCGGCGGGCCTCGCCGCGGTGTCGCTGGACGGCAAGCTGGTCGACTACGCCAACATCCGCATGGCCGAGCGCGTGCTCGCGATGGCCGGCGCATGACTCACGTAGTGCACGTGACGCAGGTGACGGGCGGGCGTGACGCGCGCCGCCGCGCTCACGCGTAGAGCGCGCTCGTCGCGCGCTCGCTTTCGAGGTACGCGTGCAGCGCGTGCGCTTCGAGCGGGCGCGAGCGATAGAAGCCCTGGATCAGGTCCGCGCCCAGCGAGGCGACGCAGTCCATCTCCTCGGCGTGCTCCACCCCTTCCACCACGCATTCGAGCGACATCTGGCGGCTCAGCGTGAGCAGCGTGCGCACGACGGACAGCGCGGTGGCGTTCTCGCACACCTGCTTCGTGAACGCGCGATCGATCTTGATGCGCGTGACCGGCAACTGGCACAGGTACGACATGCTCGAATAGCCCGTGCCGAAGTCGTCGAGCGAAATGCCGCAGCCGAGCGCACGCAGTGCGCGCGTGGCCCTCTGCACCTGCTCGAAGTCCTGGATCATGGCGGTTTCGGTCATCTCGAAGTCGAGCCGCCGCGGGTCGAAGCCGCTGCCTTCGATGATCTCGCCGATCGTCTTCACCACGTCCTCGGAAGCGAGATCGTGCGCGGAGAGATTGAACGAGAGCCGCAGATGCTCGGGCCAGTCGCGCGCGTCGCGCAACGCTTTGCTGAGCAGAATGACCGTGAGTTCGTTGATGAAGCCGATACGCTCGGCGGTGGGAATGAACTCGGCGGGCGAAACCGTGCCGAGCGTGCTGCTGGTCCAGCGCGCGAGCGCTTCGAAACCCGTGGTGTGGCGCCGCGAGACCGAATAGATCGGCTGATACGCCACGCTGATCTCGGTTTCGATATCGCCCGATTGCAGCGCCTGCGCCACGCGCGCGCCGCGCGTGATGGCGTCCTTGTGCGCTTCCGAAAAGATCACCACCGAACCGCGCGAGCGGCGCTTGCCCTGGTAGAGCGCGTAATCGGCATGCTCGAACAGCGCGCGGGCGCTCTCCGAGTGCGCCGAGAAAATCGCGATGCCCACGGTCGCGCCCACCCGGATCGCCATTTCTCCGGCAATGAACGGCCGCGACAGCTCCGCGCACACCGCGCGGCCCAGTTCGCGCAGGCGCTCCTCGCTACAGTCATAGTCCACCACGATGGCGAACTCGTCGCCGCCCAGCCGGGCCACGGCCACGCCTTGCGTCGCGAACGGGCTGAGACGCTTGCCCACTTCCTGCAACACCACGTCGCCGAACGCGTGGCCGTGCAGGTCGTTGATCGGCTTGAAGCCGTCGAGGTCGATGATGCCCACGGCGAGGCCGCGGCCGGCTTCCTTCGCGGTGTCGTAGGCGACGTCGAGGAAGGCGAAGAACGCGCGGCGGTTGGGCAGCGAGGTGAGGCTGTCGAGATTGGCGAGCCGGTAATTTTCGCCCTGCGCGCGCACGAGTTCGCGGAAGTGCTCGTAATGCCGGAAAAACACCACCAGCATGGCGACGGACACCAGCGCGGCGTCGATCGCGATCGCCTCGAAGGTCACGTTGCCCGAGCGCAGGAAAGTCACGACGAACGCGCCGTCCACGATCACCGTCACGGCGAGCGCCGCCGCCAGCAGATGGATGAGGCAGAAAATGATGCCGATGGTGGTGATCGCCATGTAGAACGCCACATGGAAGCGCAGATTCGCGCCGCCGTGCGGCAGCAGCGAGATCGCCCATGCGCTGAAGCTCGCGGCGAGCACCACGGCGAGCACATTGGTGCGGTGCACGGCTTTGCGCGCCATCTCCAGCGTGAACGGTTTGCCGCGCAGCCGCAGCCACGTCGCCATGCGCAGCACGCATACGCCGCTCAGCACGAGCGGGCAAACCAGCCCGAGCCCCACGGGCAGATCGTTCAGATGCGCCAGCACGAGACCCCATGTGTTGACGAGCAACAGCATGTACATCATCGGCAGCTGGTAGGTGAAGATGCGCGAGCGCGCGAGCAGCAACGCCGCGTCCTCCTCCTTCGCGAGGACGGTTCGCAGTGACCTGGGGATGAGTTGACGCAGAACGGACAGCATGTAGGACTTGGCTCACTGGGCGCCATGGGGGCCGCCAAAAGCTGGTCCGACGCACGGGCCAGTGGAGGTGCTTGTTGTTGATATCGGCCGGATTCGGTCCCGGCTTGAGCGCGAGAAACGCGGCGAGGCAGGATGTCGCGGCGCGCGATCGGGTCCTTTTATCGCAGATAACCGCGCGGGTCGCGCACGACCGTGCGGCCGGCGGGCGACAGCCGGGCAAAAATCGGCGCGTCGACTAGACTTCGACAGTCACGCTCCCGGCACCTGGCCGCTGTCTTGTTGTTTTCTTTCCGCTTCCTTTCCGCTGACTGACCGTTACCCGCCGTTACTCGCCGTTACCCGCCGTTGCCGCCGCGCCCGCGCCGGGTGCGTTCGCAACGATCTCGAGCGACGCTCGACGTGTCATTCGCCGCCTGCCTTGTCATCGATACGAAAAAGGGGGAAATCCCGTGAACAAGCCTGTGAACGAAGCCATCAACGCACCCTCCAACGCATCCACTGCCGCAACCGGGCCCGCAGCCGAACCGCATGCCTGGTCCTGCGCCTGTTGCAGCCCGGGCGCGTGGCCGCGCCGCCGTTTTCTCGCGGCCGCCGCCGCATGGACCGCGCTGCCCCATCTCGCCGTGGCCCAGACCGGCGCCCAGACCGCGCAAGGCGTGCCGTCGATCGCCTACGAATCCGTGCGCGACCCGGTGCGCCTGCCCGCCGACGCGTATTTCGGCGAGTGCTCGGGCGTGGCCGTGAACTCGCATGGCCACGTGTTCGTGCTGTCGCGCGGCAACACCAGCGGACCGGCCTATGCCGCCGCGGCCGCGCAACTGTTCGAGTTCGCGCCCGACGGCCGCTTCGTGCGCGAGATCGGCAAGCACCTCTATGCGTGGTCGTTCGCGCATTCGGTCAAGATCGACCGCCACGACAACATCTGGGTCACCGACAAAGGCTCGGACATGGTCATCAAGTTCACGCCCGAAGGGCGCGTGGCGATGGTGTTCGGCCGCAAGCAGGAAGCCGCCGACGAGGACACCGGCCCGCTCAAGCATCCGAATCCGCCCTTGCCCGCCGAACCGGGCCGCTTTCGCCAGGTCACCGACGTCGCCTGGGACACGAACGACAACGCCTATATCAGCGACGGCTATATCAACTCGCGCGTGGCGAAGGTCGACAAGGACGGCAACTGGCTCAAGTCCTGGGGCGATCGCGGCACGGGGCCGGGGCAGTTCCATACGCCGCACAGCATCGCGCTCGACGCGCAGAACCGCGTCTACGTGGCCGATCGCAGCAACCGGCGTATTCAGGTGTTCGACACGGAAGGGCAGTTTCTGCGCCAGTTCACCATCGACGTGCCGGTGCCGCCCGGCGCGCGCGCCGCGATCGGCAACGTTCCCGACGAAGCGGCCATCGCCGCGGGCACGTTCGCGCCGGGCTCGCCGTGGGCGATCTGCATCTCGCCGGGGCCGAACCCGGTGCTTTATAGCGCCGACGCGTATCCGGGCCGCATCTACAAGCTCACGCTCGACGGCCAGGTGCTGGGCGTGCTCGGCGAGTCGGGCAAGCAACTGCGCCAGTTCGGCTGGATCCATCAGATGGCCTGCCCCGCCGAAAACACGCTGTTCGTGGCGGAGCTGCTGAACTGGCGCGTGCAGAAGCTGGTGCTGCGGGCTTGAGCGGGCTTGAGCGGGGTTTCGCGAGGTTTCGCCTCGGCGGCACGGTCGTTGCGCTGAAGCTGGGCGTGCATGGCGAAATCCCGGAGGCATCATGAACTCACGCAACCTAAGGCACGCGGCCATCGCCTCGACCGTGGCCGCTTTGCTCGCCTTGACCGGCGCGGCGAACGGCGCGGCCCAGGGCACCGGCCCCGGACCCTACGGACAGCAAAGCGCAACGCCGGCTTCGAGCACCTCGCCGCCCTCGCACGGCAAATCGGCGGAGAAACGCGCGAAGGACAAGGGCGCGAAGGACAAAGGCGCGAAGGGCGGCGCCTCGGCACCGCGCGCGAACCCTGCGGAAGACACGGGCGCCATGCATTCGAACTAGCGGTTCGAAGCAGTGAATCGAAGCCGCGAATCGAAGCCGCGAATCGAAGCCGCGAATCGAAGCCGCGTTGAGAACTAGCGCGAACCTAGCGCGAACGCGGCGCGTCGGTTCGCGCTGGCAAGCCCAGTGCCGCCACCGCCGTGAGCGCATGCAACGCGGCCAGCAGCAACAACGCATTGGCCCACGCGTTCACGCTGGCGTGAACCGCATGCACATTCAGCATCCAGCCGAGGAACACGGCGCACAGCGTGGTGAGCGTCGGGCCGCCCAGCCGCTGCGCGATATTGAGCGTGGTCGTGGCCATTGGCAGATCGCGGCGTTCGACCGCGGCATACGCCACCGAAACCGCCGGCAAGCCCACCGCGCCCTGCCCCATGCCGCGCAGAAACAGCGCGGGCACGAGCACGAACAGCGTGAGTTCGCGATGCGCGAGCCAGACCAGCGCCAGCGTCGCCAGCAGCGCGAGCAACGCGCCGCCCACGGCCACGGCGCGCGAGCCGAATCGCGCGGTCAGAAAGCCCAGCGAGGGAAACGACACCATCATGCCGAGACCGAGCGGCGCGAGCATCCAGCCCATGGTCGCGGGCGACTGGCCGCACGCCTGGATCAGGTACAGCGGAATCAGCATCTGCCCCGCGAACATCACGCCGTTCGACAGGAACTGCGCGACGGCCGCCACGCTGAACGCGCGGCTGCGAAACTGCCGCAGCTCGATGAGCGCGCGCCCCGGCTTGCGCTTCTCGACGAACACGAACGCCGCGAGCAAGGCGGCGCCCAGCGCGACGGCGGCCGGCCCCACGGGTTGCGCAATACGCTCCGCGCCGAGCAGCATGGCCGCGAGTCCCGGCGAAAGCAGCAGCAAACCGGGCCAGTCGAGTTCGCGCGGCTGACGCTCTTCGCGGTCGTCGGGCAAAAAGCACCAGGCCAGCACGAGCGCGAGCACGCCCACCGGCAGGTTGACGAGAAACAGCCAGCGCCACGAGGCGTAGTGCAGGATCGCGCCCGCGATCACGGGGCCGAGCAGCGGCCCGAGCAGCACCGGAAACGCCGCATAACCCGCAATGCGCGTGAACTGGTCGCCCGCCGCGCGCTTCATCATCATCTGCGCCATGGGCGCGAGCAGGCCGCCGCTCACGCCCTGCAACAGGCGAAAGCCGATCAGCGACTGCGCCGACCACGCGAGCCCGCACAACGCCGAGCTGAGCGTGAATAGCGAAAAACACCATAAATAGAGGGCTTTTCCGCCAATACGGTCGATCAGCCAGCCGTTCAACGGCAGCACGAAGGTGAGCGCGAGCAGATAGCCGCTCGTGACCCATTGAATGGTGGAAAGCGTCGAATGCAGGTCCTGCGCGAGGCTCGACAGCGACACGTTGACGATGGTCGCATCCAGTTGCGCGAGCAACGATCCCAGCACGGCCACGGCCGTGATTTTCCAGATCGAGGCGTCGAGCGCGGCGCTCGCGCGGCGAGTCGTCCCGGTCATGCGCGCGATCGATCGGCGGCGGCGATCCCCTCGTGCGCGGTGCCGGTTTCGCCGAGCCGCCGGATGATGGGAATGGCCGCGTCGAGCGCGCGAATCTCGTCCGCGTCGAATTGTTCCAGCCGCTCGAGCAGCCACGCGCGCTTCGCGATCTGGCTACGGCGGCGTTCCTCGCGCCCCTTCGCCGTGGGCACGAACAGGATCTGGCGGCCGTCGGTGGGATGCGGCTGGCGCGCCACGCAGCCCTCTTCTTCCAGCGTCGCGAGAATCGCCTTCATCGACTGCGGCTTCATCGCTTCCGCGCGCGCGAGGTCGGCGGTGGTCATCGGGCCGTCGCGATCGAGCCGCGCGAGCGCGCTGGACTGCGAGAGATTGAGATCGCCGGGATGCGCTTCCGTGCGCAGGCGGCGGATGAGCTGGCCGATCGCCATCGTAAGATCGGCGACGACGGTATCGAGCGGTGGAGGAGTGCGAGCCATGTGCCGGAGCATAGAGGACGACAGTTTGACTTGCAAGTTAACCTGTTGATTCGAGCCGTATGCGCGAGCCGGGAACGGCGTTCGCTACGGGCTGTGTATCCGACCCAATTACGGTTCGATGTCGAGGTTGCGCGAGCGGCGCGGCATCGGCGCAATGCAGTTTCGTCCGTCCGATTAGACTCGGCCTGACCGGGCGGGCGGCCCCGTCCGCCCTCAACGCCGCGCGTCCGATGTCGCGCCTTAACGCCGGGAACCCCGCGTGGAGCATTCGTCCGACCTGATCGTCGCCCGCCCCGAAGGGCTCTACTGTCCGCCGGGCGACTTCTATATCGATCCGTGGCGGCCCGTGGAGCGCGCCGTCATCACGCACGCGCACGCGGATCACGCGCGCTTCGGCCACGCGCACTACCTCACGGCGCAGCCGGGGCTCGGCGTGCTGCGCTCGCGCCTGCCCGGCATCGACGTACAGGGTCTGGCCTACGGCGAGCAGATCGACCACCAGGGCGTGCGCGTCTCGCTGCATCCGGCGGGCCACGTGCTCGGCTCGGCGCAGGTGCGCGTCGAGCACGGCGGGCGCGTCTGGGTCGCCTCGGGCGACTACAAGGTCGAGCCTGACCCGACCTGCGCGCCGTTCGAACCCGTGCGCTGCGACACCTTTATCACCGAATCCACCTTCGGCTTGCCCATCTACCGCTGGGAGCCGCCGCACACCGTGTTCGAGGGCATCGACGCCTGGTGGCGCCACAACGCCGCCGAAGGCCACGCCTCGGTGCTGTTCTGCTATTCGTTCGGCAAGGCGCAGCGCGTGCTCGCGAGCGTGGATCGCGGTATTGGCCCGATCTTCTGCCACGGCGCCGTCGAGCCGCTCAACCGCGCGTATCGCGAAGCCGGCGTCGATTTGCCGGCCACGCGCCTCGTGAGCGAAATCGCCGCGCGCGACAAGGCCGCGTTCCGCGAAGCGCTGATCGTCGCGCCGCCCTCCGCGCAAGGCAGCACGTGGATGCGGCGCTTCGGCGACTACCGCGACGCGTTCGCCTCGGGCTGGATGCGCCTGCGCGGCACGCGGCGGCGGCGCGGCGTGGACCGTGGTTTCGTGCTGTCCGATCACGCCGACTGGCCTGGCCTGCAACACGCCATCGACGCGACGGGAGCCGAGCGCGTGATCGTCACGCACGGCCAGATCGAGCCGATGGTGCGCTGGCTCACCGAACAGGGGCTCGACGCGGGCGCCTTCACGACCGAATACGGCGACGACGCGATCGAAGCCGACGCGGCCGATGCGGCTCAAGCAACGGAACCCGGCGCGCAGGCCGCGCCGAATGACGCTCCTTCCACCATCTCTCCCACGAGCACGCCGCGATGAAACGCTTCGCAGCGCTCTACGCGGCATTGGACGCCACGACGTCCACCAACGACAAGCTCGAAGCGCTCGTCACCTATTTCGCGAGCGCCGAGCCCGAGGACGCCGCGTGGGCCGCGTACTTTCTCGCGGGCGGCAAGCCGCGTCAGTCCGTGCCCACGCGGGTGCTCGTGGAATGCGCGCGCGAGCGCGCACGCCTGCCCGAGTGGCTGTTCGAAGAGTCGTATCAGGCCGTGGGCGACCTCGCCGAAACCATCGCGCACGTGCTGCCGCCCGCCACGCGCGAATCCGAACTCGGCCTCGCACAATGGATCGAAGACCGCGTGCTGACCTTGCGCGGCGTGGATCCGGACACGCTGCGCGCCCGCCTCTACGACTACTGGGACGAACTGAACTGGAGCGAACGCTTCCTGCTCACCAAGCTCATCGGCGGCGGCTTTCGCGTGGGCGTCTCGCGGCAACTCGTGGTGCGCGCGCTCGCGCGGGTTGCCGACGTCGATCACAAACGCATCGCGCAGCGCATGGTCGGCTGGACCGATTCGCGCCAGTCGCCGAGCGCGGCGCGCTATCTTCGGCTGGTCGCGCCCGCGGCCGATGGCGACGACGTCGACACACCGCACGAAAGCGATATCGGCTTGCCCTGGCCGTTCTTTCTCGCGCACCCGCTGCAGGTCGATCCCGCCACGCTCGGGCCGCTCACCGACTGGATCGTCGAATGGAAATGGGACGGCATTCGCGCGCAACTCGTGAAACGCGCGGGCCGCGTGTGGATCTGGTCGCGCGGCGAAGACCTCGTGACCGAACGCTTTCCCGAACTCGCGGCGCTCGGCGAGGCATTGCCCGACGGCACCGTGATCGATGGCGAAATTCTCGCGTGGGAGCCGGGCGCGAGCGCGCCGCTGCCGTTCGCGCGGCTGCAACCGCGCATCACGCGCAAATCGCTGACGAAGAAAGTGCTCAGCGACTCCCCCGCCACGATGCTCGCCTACGATCTGCTCGAAGCCGAAGGGCGCGACTTGCGCACCGAACCGCTGCACGCACGGCGCGCGCGGCTCGACGCGCTCGCGCAGACGCTCTCGCCGGCCGGCACGCCGCCACTCGCCGCCGGCTTGCTGCGCGTTTCGCCGCTCGTGCACGCCGAAGACTGGCAAGCGCTCGCCGCATTGCGCGAGGAAAGCCGCGCGCGCGGCGTGGAAGGCCTCATGCTGAAGGAGCGCACGTCGATGTATGGCGTGGGGCGCACCAAAGCCTCGGGCACCTGGTGGAAGTGGAAGATCGACCCATACGCGATCGACGCCGTGCTGCTCTACGCGCAACGCGGCCATGGCCGGCGCGCGAGCCTCTACACCGACTTCACCTTCGCGGTGTGGGACGAAGCCAATGGCACGCGCACGCTGGTGCCGTTCGCGAAGGCGTATTCCGGTCTCACCGACGAAGAGATGCGCAAGGTCGACGCCATCGTGCGCAAGACGACCGTCGAGAAGTTCGGGCCCGTGCGCAGCGTGACGCCCACGCTCGTGTTCGAGATCGGCTTTGAAGGCATCCAGGCGAGTCCGCGCCACAAGTCGGGCATTGCCGTGCGCTTTCCGCGCATGTTGCGCTGGCGCACCGATAAAGCCATCGAAGACGCCGACACGCTCGACATGCTCAAGGGCTTTCTCAACGAGGCGCAGGCATGAGCGATCACGACGACTCGCGCGAGATCGACGAGAACGACGCCAGCGACCTCGACGAAACCAGCGCCGGAGCCAAAGCCAAAGCCGGAACGAAACGCAAGCCGCGCCCGCGACGGATTCCGCGCACGCAGGCGGCGCAGGCCAGGCTCGATGCCGCCGCCGAGTCGTTCAAACCCGCGCCGTTTCACTACGATCCCGACGAAGCGGCCAAACCCATGGAAACGCGCATCGCGCAGTGGTTCGCGACGCGCGGCTGGCAGCCGTTTCCGTTCCAGCGCGAGGTGTGGCGCGAAATGGCGCGCGGCGCGAGCGGGCTGTTGCACGCGACCACGGGCGCGGGCAAGACATGGGCCGTGTGGCTCGGCGCGCTCGCCGCGTATGCCGGGCACGGCGCCCAAGACCGGGCGGCCAAGAACGCGGCCCAAAACGCAAAGGCAAGCGCAAAGGCAAGCGCCAAGGCAAACGCGAGCAAAAGCGCGCAGGCGAAAGCACCGGCCGTGACGGCCAGACTGCCGCTCCCCGCGCCGCTCACCGTACTCTGGATCACGCCGATGCGCGCCCTCGCCGCCGACAGCGCACGCGCCTTGCAGCAAGCCGTGGAGGCGCTCAACGTGCCGTGGAGCGTGGGCCTGCGCACCGGCGACACCTCGTCCACGGAACGCGCGCGCCAGAGCCGCCGCATGCCCTCGGCGCTCGTGACCACGCCCGAGAGTCTTTCGCTGATGCTCACGCGCACCAATGCGCGCGAGGAACTCGCGCATCTGCGGCTCGTCGTGGTCGACGAATGGCACGAACTGCTCGGCAACAAACGCGGCACGCAAACGCAGCTCGCGCTCGCGCGTCTCGCGAGCTGGCGACCCGATCTGCAGGTGTGGGGCCTTTCCGCGACGCTCGGCAATCTCCCGCTCGCGCACGATGCGCTGCTGCATTCCACGCACACGCCGCGCGTGGTGGTGCGCGGCGCGCAACCGAAAACCCTCGTCGTCGATACGTTGATTCCCGAGCGGATCGAGCGCTTTCCGTGGGGCGGCCATCTCGGCACGCGTCAGGTGGGCGCGGTCGCCGACGAAATCGACGCGGCGCAAAGCTCGCTCGTGTTCACCAACACGCGCTCGCAATCGGAAATCTGGTATCGCGCGCTGCTGGAGTTGCGGCCCGAGTGGGCCGGCCTGATCGCGCTGCACCACGGCTCGCTCGACAAGGAAGTGCGCGACTGGGTCGAACTCGGCCTGAAGAACGGCAAGCTCAAGGCGGTCGTGTGCACGTCGAGCCTCGATCTGGGTGTCGATTTTCTGCCCGTGGACCGCGTGTTCCAGATCGGCTCGCCCAAAGGCGTCGCGCGCCTGATGCAGCGCGCCGGCCGCTCGGGGCACGCGCCGGGGCGCGTCTCGCGCGTGACCATCGTGCCCACGCATGCGCTCGAACTCGTCGAGGCGGCGGCCGCGCGCTGGGCCATCGAAACGCAGCGCATCGAAGGCCGCGACATGCCGCTCAAGCCGCTCGACGTGCTCGTGCAGCATCTCGTGACCGTGGCGATCGGCGGCGGCTTCACGCCCGGCGCGATCTACGACGAGGTACGCACCGCGTACGCGTACCGCGATCTCACGCAGGCGGAGTTCGACTGGGCGCTCGCCTTCGTCGAACGCGGCGGCGCCTCGCTCGGCGCGTATCCCGACTATCACCGCGTGGTGGCCGGCGACGACGGCGTCTACCGCGTGCCGCGCGAAGACCTCGTGCGCAGGCATCGCAACAACGTCGGCACAATCGTTGCTAACGCAACCATCAACGTGGCGTATCTCTCGGGCGGCCGCATTGGCGCGATGGAGGAATCGTTCATCGCGCGGTTGAAACCCGGCGACGTCTTCACGTTCGGCGGCCGCGCGCTCGAACTCGTGCGCGTGCGCGACATGACCGCCTACGTGAAGCGCGCCACCTCGTCGCGCGGAGCCATGCCGCAATGGGCGGGCAGCAAGATGCCGCTCTCCTCGGAACTCGCCGAAGCCGCGCTCGTGATGCTCGCGCGCGCCAACGACGGCATTTACGACGAACCCGAAATGCGCGCGATCAAGCCGCTGCTCGACCTGCAGGCCACGTGGTCGGCGTTGCCCGGTCCCGGCGTGCTGGTGGCGGAAAGCGTGCGCTCGCGCGAAGGGCACCACTTTTTCTGCTATCCGTTCGCGGGCCGTATGGCGCATATCGGGCTCGGCGCGCTGATCGGCTGGCGCGTGGCGCGCGATCAACCGAGCACGTTTTCCATATCGATGAACGACTACGGCTTCGAGCTGCTCTCGGCGCAACCGTTCGACTGGCAAGCGTTGATCGACGGCGGCCTGTTCTCGCCGGAGCATCTCGAACACGACATCCTGGCGAGCCTCAATGCCTCCGAACTCGCCGCGCGGCGGTTTCGCGAAATCGCGCGCGTCTCGGGGCTCGTCTATCAAGGGCATCCCGGGCAGCAAAAAAGCGCGCGCCAGCTTCAGGCGTCGAGCAGCCTCTTTTACGAAGTCTTTCGCAAGCACGACAGCGCGAACCTGCTGCTCGCGCAAGCCGATCAGGAAGTGATGTTGCAGGAACTCGAACTCAAACGTCTGCGCGAAGCCCTCGTGCGCATGAGCGAAAGCCGCTTCGTGCTCACGCACCCGAAGAAGCCCACGCCCTTCGCGTTTCCGCTGATCGTCGCGCGCCTGCGTGAGAAAGTGACCACGGAAAAGCTCGCCGATCGCGTCGAACGCATGCTCGCGGAACTCGAAAAGGCCGCGCAACGCGAGGACAGCCATGAGCGCTGATTCGCTGACCGTCGACGTGCAGGGCCACGCGTTGACGTTGTGCGCCGAGCGCGCGGCCTTCGACCCCGTGCTCAAGAGCCTGTTTGTCGCCGACGTGCATCTCGGCAAGGACGCCGTGTTCCGCGCGCGCGGCATTCCGGTGCCCGCGGGCTCGACCGAAGAAACGCTCGGACGGCTCGATCGTTTGATCGCCGCGCATGCGCCCGAATCGATCGTGTTTCTCGGCGACTTGCTGCACGCGCGCGAATCGCACGCTGCCGAAATGCTCGGCGCGTTGCGCCGCTGGCGCGCGCGGCACCCCGCGTTGCCGCTCGTGCTGGTCGAAGGCAATCACGACCGCCACGCGGGCGCGCTCCCCGACGAGTTCGGCATGGAAACCGTGATCGAGCCCTACCGGTTCGGGCCGTGGGCGTTGTGCCATCATCCGCAAACCACGGAGCACGCGTATGCGCTCGCGGGCCACGAACATCCCGTGCTGCGCATTGCCACCGGCAGCGATCGCGCGCGCTTGCCGTGCTTTCGCTTCGGCGCGCGCGCGGGCGTGCTGCCGGCGTTCGGCGCGTTCACGGGCGGCTTCGAAGTCAGCGCGCAAACGGCGGGCGAAGCCGTGTACGTCGTGGCCGGCGACCGCGTGTTTCGCGTCAAGCGATAAACACGTGGCGGTCAGCGCGTGACGATATGCGCATGGCGATATGCGCATAACGGTCGCTCACGCCATCGACGATAAAAAAAGCGCCGTGCAATGCACGGCGCTCAAGTCGCTACCTGCGGGAGATCGCTAGAACCCGGCGTTATGGGTTCGGCACATACATCGGCATGGCTTCTTCCCAGAGCGTGTCGGTGATCGCGTGCGGGTCGCTGCCGTCCGCGTTCATCACCCAGTTCTGGCCATCGGGCTGGAAGCTGTTGTCGTAGAGCGCGAGTTCGTCGCGAAAGCCATACGTACCCGAGCTATAGGCGATACGGCCGTCGTAGGTCCACACCGCATGGCCCTGGTTCGAACCGTCCGAAGTGAGGCGGCGCAGATCGCTGCCGTCCGGCTTGATCGTGAACACGTCGTAGTTGAATTTGTTCGGATCGGCCGGGTTGATCTGCTTGCGCGTGAACACGATCTTCGAGCCGTCCGGCGACCAGCCCGGCAGATTGTCTTCCGCCGTGGTCAGCACGGTGGTCTGATGCGTACCGAGATCAAGGATCCGCAGGCCCTTGTCCTTCTCGCTCCACACGCGGTACACGAGCTTCGTGCCGTCCGGCGAATAGCTCGGGAAGCCTGCGTTTTCCGTGCCGTCGGTCAGCACTTCGGGCTTGCCGTCCATGCTGCCGTCCGTCTTGATGCGCATGATGCGGCCGGGACCGCCCGCGCGCATGAAGAACCAGTTGCCCACGCCGAACGCGACCCACTTGCGGTCGGGCGACCACGTGGGCTGAAACGCGCCCGCGAGACCTTGCTTCACGAGCGTGGCGTCGAGACCGCTCGTGGCCGGATCGTAAATGCGCTGGTAACCGCTGAGATCCGCGTTCATGATCGCGATCGACGAGTTGATCGCTTTTTCCGTGTACACGAGTTGCTTGCGGTCGAGCGAAAGCTGCGGGAACACGTCGATATACGTGTACTTCCACTTCGGATCGAAACTGAACAGCGGCGTGCCGTTCGCATGCGCGGGACGGAACGTGACCTTCTCGTACACGACCTGCTTGCCGTCGTATGAATAATGCGGCGAGCGCAGGCCCGTGTCGCGCGTGCCGCGGAACATGCCCGCCGTGTTGTAAAGGCCTTCGGTGTCGCCGCCCTTCACGTGATACGCCACGGTTGTGTCGTTCACGTATTGCGGAAATACCTTGAAACCGGGCGTGGCAGTGAGTTCACTGCGCGCGTGCGAGGCGAGATCCACGGCCACGATCTGCGAGCTGACCTTGTTGATGCCCTCGGGACGATGCGCGCCCCAGGTGGATTCGACCGGCGTTTCGTAGAACACCACGCGCTTGCCGTCGGGCGAGAACGAGGGCGAGCCTTCGTCGTAGCCCGCGCGCGAGGCGATCTTCCTGAAACCCGTGCCGTCCGGATGAATCATGTAGATGCTGCTTTCCTGCGTGCGCTCCCAGCCCACCGGCAGATTGTGCCCGCGCCAGTCGCTGCCGATGTCGGACGACAGCGCGATCCACTTGCCGTCCGGCGACCACGAAGGACGGAAGAAGCTATGCGGCTTCGACGCATCAAACGGGAGCTTTCCAGTCACGTTTTTCAGCGCGCCCGTGGCGATATTCAGCGTCCAGATATTCGTGGTGCCGAAACCGTTCGCGCCGCGGCGCGACGACACGAACGCGATCACGTTCGGGTTCGTGGGCGAGAACGCGGCCGCGTCGTCCACGGCAATATGGTCGGTGAGTTTTTGCAGACCCGACCCATCGATTTTCACGCGATACAGATTCGATTCGCCGTAGCCGTCACGCTCGGAAGTAAACACGATCCACTCGCCGTCTTTCGAGAACGACGCGTGATAGTCGAAGCCCGGCGTGGGCAAGAGCTTGTGCTCGTTCGAGCCGTCGGCGTTGGCCACATAGAGGTCGGAGGTGACGGGACCGATGCGGTTGAGCAGCAGCATGCCTTCTTGCGCCGCTTGCGTTGCCGGTTCCGCCGCATTCGCCTGCGTCAACGTCATCGCGCAGGTTCCACTTAGCGCCACGCCCGCCGCGCTTGCCACGAGAGTTTTCAAAAACGTACTGAAATCCACTGCGAAGTGCCTCCGTTATTTATTCGTCAACGCGTGCCATGCGCTTATTGCCACCGCTCGTTGCCACCGCTTATTGCCACTACGCATGGCCACAGGGCGTTGCCGCATTGCGTTGCGCGTGCTGTCTCCGTTCGCGTGAGTCGCCGCCGCGCGGGATGTCGTGGCTTGCCGGCCCGCATTTTTATCCCTTAACGCCAAGGTTAGGCGAAGCGCAGGCGGGCGTCCCTACACAAATCGCAGTTTCACTGGGACTTTTTACCGCGCCCCTCGCACGCCCTGCGAAGAAAGAGAAAAAGTGCCAGCGAATCGGCGTTTTGTATAGGGGCACGCGGCGATTGTTCTCTTAGTATCAGCGGCAGCCGAGGCCACCCGGCTTTCCATCGCCCGATGGAATCGAGACAACGCACGTGGTCGATAAAGAACAGAAAGGCAACGGAGACAATGAAGACGACACTGAGCGCTATGCGCAAGCCCCTCGTTGGCATCGCCGTATTGTGCTGCCTGACCGAATTCGCACACGCGGAAGTGGTATCCGCGCCGAACGGCTCAGCGCCCCCGCAATCGCAGTCCACGCAACCCAACGGCGCGGCGCCCACCGCCGGCCAGGTGCAGCCCGACGACGGCAGCCCGCCGCTTGTCTGGAACGACACGTATATCGGCTACCGTTACGGCAGCAACTTCCACTACCCCGGCGTGCCCGACAAGGTCGCGCAGAACATCGGCTACCTCACCACCACGGGCGGCTTCCGCTTCGGCAGCTACGCGTTCAATGTCGATTACCTCGTCTCCAACTCGGCGAATCCCGAGGCGGGCGGCCCGTCCAACGGCGGCGCGCAGGAAGTCTACAGCGTGGGCCGGGTGGAACTGAGCGCGGGCAAGATTCTCGGCCGCTCGGTGGGTCATGGTTTCGTGCGCGACTACGGCGCGACCATCGGCTATGAGTTCGGCACGAAAAACGATTCGTACTCCGAACGCGCACGCATGCTGGTGTTCGGCCCGACCATCGAATTCGCGGTACCGCGCGGCTTCTGGAACATCACGGCGGGCGGCCGCACCGAGAGCAACCACAACGGTATCGTGGGCGTGGACGTGCACTTCCACACCGCGTGGCACATCGAAAGCTCGTGGCTCGTGCCGTTCCGCGTGGCCATGGTGCCGTTGGTGTTTCGCGGCTTCGCGAGCGTGACGGGACCGAAGGGCCGCGACGGCTTCAACGTGCCGACCACCACGGAATTCCTCACGCGCGTCTCGCTGCTCGCGGACGTGGGCTCGTTCGCGGGGCATCCGCGCACGGCATATGTGGGCGTGGGCTACGAATACTGGAAGAACATGTACGGCACGCCGTCGAGCGAAACTGTCAGCACGAAAACCTCCGCGCCGATGGTAATGGCGGAGTTTCACTTCTGAGCGTCGACGTTCCGTGATTCCGCCTCCATCGGCTGAATCATCTGGATTCCTGATCATGTGAAGGCAAACGAAAACGCGCGTGGCAGGCGCTTGCCACGCGCGTTTTCGCGTCTTCGTTTTTGCCTGTTATTTCGTATCGACGATAAACGGCGTCAACGCTTCGAGCCAGCACGCCACCACCACCGCACCGCCGTCACGCGTACCCACGGCGCGTTCCCCCAGATAGCTCGCGCGGCCCGCGCGCGGCATCATTTGCGCCGTGTCTTGCGCGCCCGTTTGCGCGGCGTGCACCGCATCCTGCCACGCTTGCGCAGCGGGCTTGCTTGCGTCGAGCGCTTTCTCGAACGCCTCCGCCGCGGGCACGAGCGCGTCGAGCATCGTACGGTCGCCCGGTTTCGCGCCGCCCAATTCGCCAATCGCTTGCCCCGAAGCGCGCAGCGCGTGTGCCCAGTCGCGCGCGCCAGGTTGCGGGAGATCCGCCAGCACGCGGGACGCGCGCAGCAAAGCCGTGGCGTAGAACGGGCCGGAACTGCCCGCGATCGCACGCCGCAAGGCGCCGCCTAACGCGGCGAGCGCACCGGCGGGCGAACCCAGGGCGCTCGCCGGCACCGCGCGCATTGCCTCTGCGGCGCGCCGCATGCTCGCGCCCAGGTCGCCGTCGCCTGCTTTCTCGTCCAGTTCGGTGAACACGGCTTCGTGCTCGAGCAGCGCTTGCGCCACGGCGGCGAACGCGGGCTGAAGCCGCGCCGACCATGCCGGATCATGCGCGCGCGCGTCGGGCGCGGCGGGCGCGTCGTCGCGCGCGATCGCCGTATCCGCTTCGATGCGGATGCGCGGGTTCACCGCGCCGCCGCCTGGCCACGCGCGAGCCTGCGTGGCGGCGTCGAGCAACGCGAGGGTGTCGTCGCTCACGCGCAGCAGCGAGATCGAGCAGCCCGGCATGTTCAGCGCCGACAACAACGTGCCCGTCCATGCGCGCTCGACCGTCAGGCCGCGCGCGCCCAGTTGCTCGAACGCGGCGCGGGTCACGATCGCCAGTTCCATTTCGGGCGTCGCGCCCAGGCCGTTGACGAGCAGCGCCACGCGCTCGCCGCGCTGGAGCCCGAGTTCGTCGACGATATTCGCAAGCAGCGTTTGTGCGATGGCGTCGGCGCTCATGGGCGCGACGCGTTCGACGCCTTTCTCGCCGTGTATGCCCATGCCGAGTTCGATTTCGTCGGCGGCGAGCTGGAAGCCCGCGTGGTCGGCGCCCGGCAGCGTGCAGCCGTCGAGCGCCACGCCCATGGTGCCGAGATTACCGGCGGCGGCACGCGCGAGCGCGGCCACCTCGTTCAACGGCAGGCCGCGCGCGGCCGCCGCGCCCGCGATCTTGTGCACGAGCACCGTGCCCGCAATGCCGCGCCGTTGCGCACGCGAGGTGGTCGCGCGCAGCGAAACGTCGTCGGCGACCGTGGCGATCTCCACGGGAATGCCCTCGGCGCGTGCGAGCTCCGCCGCGAGGCCGAAGTTGAGCCGGTCGCCCGTGTAGTTCTTGACGATGAGCAGCGCGCCGTTCGGCCCGGCGCTCGCGCGAATGGCGGCGAGCACGGCGTCGGTGGACGGCGAGGTGAACACTTCGCCGCACACGGCCGCGCTCAGCATGCCCTCGCCCACGTAGCCGCCGTGCGCGGGTTCGTGGCCGCTGCCGCCGCCCGAGATGACGGCCACCGCACGCGCTTCGCGCGCGGGCAGCGGCTGGCGCACGAGTACGTTTTCGTCGCCGAGCACGGCGACATGCGGTGCGGTGCACGCGATGCCTTCGAGCATCTCGCGCACGACCTGCGACGTTGCGTTGACGAGTTTCTTCATGGCGGTCTCCGGGCCGGGAAAGCGAATGACGGAAGCGGCACGGGCGAATCGCCAGGGATTCGCCCGTGGGCATGCCGTCTATTGAAGCACGAGTGCGCCGTGCGCCTTGCCGGCGTGCGCAATCGTGCTCGAGAATCGCTCGTGTGCCCGGGAAACGCGCCGTGCTGCCGGATCAGCTCGTGAACTTCGAGTTGTTCGAGTCGGACGAGTAATCCTGGCCGCGCACCGCGATGGAGGCTTGCGCGACCGGCGCAAGGAAGCGCGACACGTCGCCGGCGCGCCGCTTCACAGTTTCCCAGTTGGTGTTGGCGTCGTACTTCGCTTCGAGCTTGAAGCAGCACCAGTTCTTGCAGTTGGTGTGCTCGGCCATCATCTGGTTGATGAGCGTCGCGTGCGCGGGCACGGTCTTGTTGAGTTTCACGGCGAAATCGGCCTGCACGCGCGTATAGCTCTTGATCGACTCCTTCTCGGTATGCAGTTGCGGGAACTGCACTTTTTCGAGGTCCTCCACCCACTCGTTCACGCTCTTGAGTGCGGCGGTAAACTTGCCGAGTTCCTCGAGCAGCAACGATTTGCGACGCTCCACCTGTTCGACCAGCAGTGCGAAAGCATACAGGTCGTCGCAATTCTGGCCGCTGTTGTTATAAGCCTGCATGCCGGTGTTGAGTTCCTCGAACGCATGCGCCAATTTCCAGCGATAACGATCGAGATTTTCGACCGTCAGGTCCTTGATCTGGAATTTCGCGAGATCGGCCTTCGAGAGTTTCTTGGTGCCGGGCTTGGTGCTGGCGTGCTCGTCGAGCATGGCCGTGCGCTTCGCGCCGCGTAGCGCGCCATCGATCTGGTCGACCACCGCACCCACCACCGAACCCACCACCGGCACCGGAATCAACGCGAGAAACAGCTTGCCCGTGCCGAGCGCCGCGCTCGCTGCCTTGCTGACAAACGAGCCCTGGCTGGAAAACGCGCTACGCACCGAATGGAACAAGGATGAGTGCCCGATCTGATCGGTCCAGCTTTTGTTCGCGACATGTTCCGCGGCCTGCGCGAACGGATCGGCTTTAAACGGCATTTCAATCTCCTCGAATGAGTTGGCTTATCCGCGGCGGCACGTTTGGCACACTCGACAAAATAAGTAATCCTGATCGACACTTCCACTTCGCCGCGCCGTACCCCCGCGCGGGCTTTTTTACCGCGTCCGGGTCACTCGACGCCGAGCATCGAGAGATAGCGCGACATGTCGCCTTCCGTGCGCACGATCTCGCGCATCAGTTCGGGCAGCGGCATTTGCCCCCATTGCACCGCGCGGCGCAGCAGGAACGGCGTCGGGCTGTGCGGCTCGTGCTCGCTCAGATAGCGCGCCACGAGTTCGAGCAACTGATACGCGTGCGCGCGGCTTTCCACGCGCGCGGTATTCGCGACGGCGCCCGCATGCACGGCGGGCAGGATCGGGGTCGCGGGCGCCACGATGGCGCTGTCCAGCAGGATGTCGCTCATGGCGCGCTCTCCGGAAACGGGGGCGAAAATCGCCTCGGAAGCCATCGGTTCATAACCGTTCGATTCGACTGCGACCGGCACGGGGACCGGCTCGAGATGCCGCTGCACGGGCAGCGCGCGGTCGCCGATCAGGCTCGTGACCGCCTGCGCGAGCCGCATCAGCACGTCGCGCACGCGGCCGAGATGCGGTGCGTCGTGGCCGAGGCGGTCGTCGAGCATGCGGCCGAACGCGTCCCACGCCGCGATTCCCGCTTCGAGCTGCTGATGCAAGGCAACCAGCGCCGCGAGATTGCCGCCACGCGTGGTCTGCTTGTCGAGCGCTTCGCGGGCGGTGCCCGGTTCGTCGTCCTCGTCGTCCATCGCGCCGGTGATCACGCGCTGCCATTCGTCGAGATTCACGAAGCCCGGCTCGCGGCCCTCGATCGTCACGAGCGGCACTTCGAGCGTGAGCACCATGGCGAGCGTGTCGTTGAGCCACATGAACGGGCCGACGCGCGCCTCGGTATCGCCCGGCTCCAGCTCGGGCCACGCGTGCTCCCAGTAGCGCTCGGCGAGCGCGGTCATGACGCGCGTGCCCGCGATCAGCCCTTCGATGTGATGCAGATGCGTCCACGCCTCGCAGAGCCACGCCGCCAGCTGAAAGTCCTTGCTGCGCGTGGCGATGGCGTCCGCGCACAGCGCCGCCACGCGCTTCCAGTCGGCCTTGATGAGCGGGCGTTCCCATTCGCCCATCGGCACGCTCGCGTCGTCCTGCGTGCGCGCTTCGCGAATCTGCGGATACACCGCGTCGTAGCGCAGCGAGATGCCCACGCCATGCGCGGCCTCGTCCTCGCCGGGCACGGGCGCGAGCAACGCGTCGGCATCCACGCTGAAGCGCGACGCGACCTCCATCGGATACGACTGTTTCATAGGGCGCTCCAGTCCGGTGCGCGCACCGGGAAGTTGCCGGGCCACGGCAGCGGCGTTTTCTTGCCCGCGGGCATCAGCGTCACGCGCAGATACGCGCGCCCGTGCGCCTGCTTCGGCAGATAAGCGGAATCGGAGGCGGACAGCGTGCCGAGCGGGAATTCGAGCTTGAGCGTCTGCGCGGCGCGGTCGCCGCGCGGGCCGGCGTCGGGCACGCGCTCGCGGCTAATGAAGCTGATGAGCGCCCACGGGTCCGGGAACTGCCACGTGAGCGTGCGGCCGTCGGTGCTATAGCCGCGTTGCGTGGGATCGGCCACGGCCGTGAGCGGCGAATCCTTCGCGAAACGCAGCACCAGCGTGACCGGCGTGCCGTAGTCCCAATGCAGCGTGCGCGGCGCGTCGTTCATCGAGAGACTCTGCGAGCCGATCGTGATGGTCCAGTCGATCATCTGGTTCGCGGCGACTTCGGCGTTGCGGTTCACGCGGAACTCGACGTTGAGGTCGTAGCCCGTGGGCGCGCCGTCGTCGGCCGGATACAGCGGCGCGAGCAGCGTCTTCACCTGGTCGAAATTGTCGATGAAGGTGCGCACGCGCGCCGCCGTGAGCGCCGCCGAGCCGCTCGCCGCGCCATGCGAGGAGGCGCGATACGTCTCCGAGACCGCGGCGTAGCGCTTGAGCACCTGGCCGAGTTCG